>WGEZ01000088.1 GCA_015492515.1 Nitrospirota bacterium | reverse complement strand
CCGCCGGGCAGTCCGAGTGATTCGATCCCAAGAGGTCCGAACTCTCCTGCAAATTCAGTGGCATCCGCTACGAACCCCATGACATCGGTGACAAGATCCGCCGCTGCGGCAGCACCAACGGATGACTGAGACTGCGGTTGCGGTGTACCGCCGCCACCTCCACCTCCGCCATCACCTCCGCCTCCACAGCTGGATGTGATGATTGCAGGTAAAAGCAGCAGCAGTGCCAGGAGATACCACGGCCTCCCCCTGTTCGACCTTGAAAGGACTTTCATCTCCCATCCCTCCTCTGCCTGAAGGGACTCTCCCATCCCCTGCAGGCCTGTATGATGGCTACCTCCGAAGGAGGTGTCGACATCAATAACAACAGAGGCGAGATGACCCGGTCATCCTCCCCGCACTTCAGACCAGGACGGGTTGTTCTCTGTTTGATAATAAATTTTACCACCCGTTATGAAAGATTTCAATATCTTCCCTGCACCGATGTCTGTCCACGGAGTATACCCATACCGTTCATCCTTTCCCGTGCATACAGGCGTCTCAATCGTCTCTGTCAGGCTCGATACATGCCGGACGGATCCTGTCCGATCTCGGCAGAGTGCACTGGTCCTGGAAGGCGGAGCCGGCTTTTTTTCCGTGATAGGATCCTGTAAAGGAGAAGGCTGTCAGGGGAGGGCGGCGACGAGGCCGAGGCCGGCCGTTTCCTCAAAGCCCATCATGATATTCATGTTCTGTACGGCCTGTCCGGATGCGCCCTTCATGAGGTTGTCTATTGCAGTGATGACAACGAGTGTGTTGGTCCTCCGGTTGACCTTCAGACCGATGTCGCAGAAGTTCGTGCCCCGGACGTTTCTGATGTCAGGGAAACGCTCCTCGCCGTAGACCCTGATGAAAGGCTCGTACAAGTAGGTCTCCCTGTAGAGCTCGATGACCCGGCCTGTCGGTATCTCTTTCTTCAACGGACAATGGATGGTGGTGAGTATGCCCCTGCTTACGGGCAGGAGGTGGGGCGTGAAGTTCACCCTTGCCGCCTTACCGGTTATGGCGGAGAACTCCTGTTCCATCTCAGGTGTATGCCTGTGTGTTGCGATTCTGTAGGCCCTGAAGGAGTCGTTTACCTCACAAAATGAGTAAGCGTGATCAGCCTTTCTTCCCGCTCCTGAAACGCCTGACTTCGAGTCTATGACCGCTGAATCCACATCGGTGATCCCTTCGCGCAACGCCGGGTAAAGGCCGAGTATGGCACCGGTGGGATAGCATCCCGGGTTGGCGATGAGCCTCGCCCCCTTGATCCGGTCACGGTGGATCTCGGGCAGGCCATAAACCGCCTTCTCAAGAACCGAGGGACAGCCGTGCCTCACCCCGTACCACTCCCTGTAGACCTCGGGGTCCTTCAGTCTGAAGTCAGCTGAAAGATCGATGACCATCTTGCCCCGGACATGGAAGAACTGGACCGCTTCCTGGGAGGCCCCGTGAGGGAGGGCGAGGAAGAAGAGATCGGCCTTCTCAAGGAGCTTCTCCTTCTCCAGGGGTTCGAATCCGAGGTCAACGACGCCTTCGAGGTGGGGGAACAGCTCGGTGACATGCCTGCCTGCCGAACGCTCCGAGGTAACGGTGGTGACCCTGACGGACGGGTGACGGGAGAGGAGACGGAGGAGTTCACCACCTGTGTAACCGCTGCCGCCGCATATGCCTACATCGAGCATCTTAACAATGCCCCGGGAGGGCGACCCGCCGTCCGGCTGTGGAGAAACACTTCTCCCCGATGGGTCCGGCCGTTGTATACAGCCGTCTCCGATCCCTTAACGCTTGGAGAACTGGAACCTCTTCCGTGCCCCTTTCTGGCCATACTTCTTCCGTTCTTTCATCCTGGGGTCTCTGGTAAGAAGTCCTTCCTTCTTCAGTTTCGGCCTCAGGTCCGAGTCGATGGATACAAGGGCCCTTGCTATCCCGTGGCGTATGGCGCCTGCCTGACCCGTAAGGCCTCCTCCCCTGACCGTGGCCTTGATATCGAACTTGTTGTGCATTCCCACGTTCTCAAGGGGCTGACGGACCACCATCCTCAGGGTTTCTCTGGGGAAGTACTCATCGATCGGCCTTCTGTTCACCTCTATCCTTCCTGTCCCCGGGCTGAGCAAGACCCTTGCCACTGATGTCTTCCTCCTGCCCGTTGCCTGGTAAAGTATATCTGCCATATCCTCTCCTTTAAAACCTTCAGGTTAAACCGGCTATAGATCTATCACTTCCGGTTTCTGCGCTCCATGGGGATGGGCGCTTCCCCTGTAGACCTTCAGCTTCTTGATCATCGCCCTTCCGAGCCTGTTCTTCGGCAGCATGCCCCTCACGGCCTCGGTGATGACCAGCTCGGGCCTCCGCTGCAGCCTGCTCTTCGCTGTTTCCGCTTTTAGTCCCCCGGGGTAGCCTGTATGGTGGTAGTAGACCTTCTGGTTGAGCTTGTTCCCCGTCAGCTTCACCTTCTCGGCGTTGATGACCACTATGAAATCACCCGTATCCACGTTCGGCGTGAAACGGGGCTTGTGCTTTCCCCTCAGGTATGCCGCTATCCGGGAGGCAAGCCTTCCCAGCACCTTGTCAGTTGCATCGACAAGGTACCACTTCCTCTCCACCTCACCTTTACCGGCAAAACTGGTCTTCATCTCATCAACCCTTCCATTACGAGTTCTGTCTTAACAAACTATATAAAGTAATAGAAACCAACCCCTTTTGTCAATAGGCGGTGTTACAGGGGGTCACCGAATTTTTCGTCTCAGTCCTCGGCAGGGCGTCTTCGGAGTCGATTGCGAGGTCTGTGACCACCTGCTGGGTCTGGAGCGGGTCAGCCCTCCCCGCCTTTCTCCGGGCTCGATCGAGGGCCTTCCTGCCCCGCCCTGGAGAGCTCTTGCTCGAGTTCCTTCAGCCGCCTCCTTGATGCCCTGTATGCCCTGGTCTTCCTCCACCATGACGGGACGGTGAGGAGTATCCCCGTCAGTATCCCTGCGGCGAAGGTCAGGGCTATGATAAAGGCGAGAGAGCCCGTGTATTCCCAGACGAGGAACGTCAGGGTGATGACCGTCGAGTTCTGTAAGGCGAAGAAGACGAGGGCCAGGATGATGACAAGGGCCAGAATGAGAAAGAATTGCATCGCTCACCTCCTGGGATAGAATTATAACCTAAAGGCGGAGCTCCGCGGCAAGCCTGGTGGGAGAAAATCCCTCACCGGTGTATGTTATATTATCCTGTATGCTGGTCATACCCGCGATAGATCTGAAGGACGGGAGGTGCGTGAGGCTCGTGCAGGGCAGGCGGGATCAGGTCACCTCCTACTCGGACGACCCCGCCTCTGTAGCCAGGAGGTGGGTCGAAGAGGGTGCGACACTCATACACGTGGTCGACCTCGACGGCGCCTTCTCAGGCATTCAGAAGAACCTGGAGCGTATAAAGGAGATCCGTTCAGCCGTCGATGTTGCCCTGGAGGTCGGAGGAGGCATCCGGGGGATGGAGAGGGTGGAGGAGCTCTTCTCCATCGGGGTCGACCGCGTCATCCTCGGCACTTCTGCCGTGAAAGACCCCGATCTGCTCAGTTCGGCCACGGAGAGATATCCCGGGAGGGTCCTCGTCGGGATCGACGCAAGGGACGGGATCGTGGCCATAAGGGGCTGGGAGGAGTCCGCCGGGATGGAAGCCGTCGAGTTCGCCCTGAGGGTCCAGGAGATCGGGGTTGCCGGCATAATCTACACCGACATATCAAGGGATGGTATGCTCTCAGGGCCGAACGTTGAGGCGATAAGGACCATGGTGGAGGCGGTCAGGGTGCCTGTTATCGCCTCCGGCGGGGTTTCCTCGATCGATGATATCATGAGGCTGAAGGAGATAAGGGGGCTGTGGGGGGCTATCGTAGGCAAGGCGATCTACACGGGGAGGGT
>WGEZ01000087.1 GCA_015492515.1 Nitrospirota bacterium | reverse complement strand
GGATGACGCCGGCAGGGTGCGTGAGATCGTCGGCGAGCTCGACAGGGCGGGGAGGGAAGGGGTGGTGATGAAACACCTCGGACAGGGGGAGGAGGTGAAGTACGTCACCTTCGGCTCCTGCCTGAGGGACCTTGAGGCCACGGCCCATCTGATGACCGAGCTGCCCGCGGGCTTCTACATCCAGAGGCTGCTGCGGATGGCCGCCATAACCTACGAGTACTCGCTCAGGCTCGATGAGCCCGTCAGGCTCTCGATCGCCGATGCGCTGATGGGCCCCCTGAACGAGACGGTGAGGCGCGTGGCCGGGGGTGAGAGCATAAAGGAGTTCTTCACCGTGAGGGTGAACAGGGAGGAGACCGTCGACGCCCTGATGAGGCACCTGAGAACAACGGGTGTGAGCGCCCATCTACTCTCGGTGGAGAGGAAGGGCGGGAGGTTCGTCGCCCGCTTCTACAGGACGTTCCCTGAGGCGACGAAGGAGCTGAGACGGAGGCTCAGGGGTTACGGCTTCTACGACTGAGGCCTGATCTCCAGCAGACGGGCCTTCTTGATGGAACCCAGCAGGTACTCACGGAACTTCTCGGGGAAGAGCCACTTGATCCCGAGCTTCTCGGCCCACTTGATCACACCCTGGTCAGCCGTCACCAGGAGGGCGTCGAGCTCCTTCGCAAGGAGTATGAGGTCCACATCCTCCTTGGAATCTATTATACCCTCCCTGAGGGCCTCCCTGTACTTCCTCCGGAGCTCCTGCATGATCTCCCTCTCGCCCTTGTGGGAGACGCCCCTCACCGCCGATTCGGCGACCCTCAGCCCCTTGTTGATCCTCTGCCTGATGTCCTCGATCAGTTCATAGAGGAGGAAGGCCGGACAGGACATCTCGTACCTGCTCGGCGGCTTCTGGTGGAGGATCACCAGGAGGTCGCCGGGGATCTTCTCCCTGTCGATGAAGTTGAGCATCTCCTTGAAGATGGACGGCGGCATGTAGAACTCCAGTATCGGGACCTGCGCCGCCAGGAAGAGGAACCCCTCAAGGGCCTCCGTGGGGGAGTCGCCGAAGTACTTCCTCACGTCGGGGTTGACGAAGAGGCTTGTATCAAGGACCACCCTGCCCTTGGTGAACCCCTCGTTGGCCGGCTGTGCGGGACCTCCCTTCTGCGATGCTATCTTTCCGTCCTCCCCTGCTGGATTCCGGCACCCCCTCCGCCTGCAGGGCAGGCACCGCGGATCCTGAAGTAGAAGGTGTTCCACCTGCCGCAGGAAGGGCACCTTCCGGACCACTCCTCGAAGACCTCTCCGCAGTCGGTGCAGCAGTAAGGGAGCCTCAGGGTCCTCTTCATGTCGAGGGCCGACCTGAACTCCTCCGCCGCCATCTCGGCCTGCCCCCTCTTCAGGTATATGCCGCCGCGGATCTTCGCTATCTCAGGGAGGAAGGAGGAAGGGCTCTCTATACCCTGGATCACGTCGAGGGCGTCATCGAGCATCTCGAGCCTGTAGTAGAGCTTGGCCAGGAAGAACTTCAGCACACTGTCCCCCGGCTCCTCGGCAACGCTCTGCTTGTAGAGGCTGATCAGCCGCGATGGCTGCTCAACGCTCAGCAGCAGGTCCTCGAGGCGTGCGAGGACGATCAAGGAGCGGCCCTGACGGTATATCCCCTCCAGGTAGTTGATGGCCCCCTCGGTATCCTGCTCCTGTATCATCACCTCCGCAAGACCGAGGTGTGCCGGGATGAACCCCTTGTCGAGCTTTATCACGGTCCTGAAGGCCTTCTTCGCCTTCTCGAGCTCACCCGCCTCGAGGGCTTCGCGGCCGTACTCGTACTTGTAGCCGATCAGCCTCTCCTGCTCCCTCTTCTTCTCTCCCTCGTTGTGGGCGGCCTTGACGACGCCCCGCTGGAGGTCGACGAGCTCGCCCCAACGGCCGAGCCTCTCCAGGATCTCCCGCTTCCTGTACAGCGCCCTGACGTTGTGGTGGTCCTTCCGGAGGGCCTCATCCAGGAGGCCGAGGGCCTCCTCGTACTCGCCCTCAAGCTCCCTCACCCTGGCGAGGCTCAGGAGGGCCTCGGTGTTGTCGGGCTCCGCCGACCTCGCCCTCTTGAAGTACTCCCGGGCCCTCTTGAGATCCCTCTCCTCGAGGGCGAGCTCGCCGAGCCTCAGGAGGGCCTGGGTGTTCTCCCGGTCCTCGGTCAGTATCTCCTTGAGGGCCTCGACCGCGGCGTCACGGTTGCCGGCGTAGATGGCGCCGAGCGCCCGGGAGTGGAGGGCCTGGACCCTGTCCCGCCTCTTCTGCCTCTTCTGGGTCTGGATGTTCTCTATCAGCCTCCTCGTATCCCTTATCGTGTACACGATCAGCATCAGAAGGGCACCGGCGGTGGCAGAGATGAGCACAAGGGCTATCTTCGGGATCTCGTAGACGGTGTCACCGGTGACGAAGATGGTCACGGATTCGCGGTTGAATACGGCGAGATAGGCTATGACGGCAAGGAAGAGGATGAATATGAATGTGACCGCCTTTCCCATGGATCAGTCCTTTCCCTCGATTTCCACCCTCGGAGCATCGAGCCAGAGCTTCTCCAGTTCATAGAAGGCCCTTCTCTCTTCTTCGAAGACATGGACGACCAGATCACCGTAGTCCATCAGGACCCACTGGCTCAGGTTGTACCCCTCGATGCCGGAGGGCCTGACGGCCTCCCGGCGGAGTCTCTCCTCGATGTTGTCCGCTATGGCCTTTACCTGGGTTGTGCTCTCCCCCGAGCAGATCAGAAAATAGTCCGTTATTATCGACAGATCCTTGAGCTCGAGTATCACTACATCCTTCGCCTTCTTGTCCAGCGCTGCAGAGGCTGCGAGCCTTGCCTTCTCAATACTCTCTAAAGTGACCACCGCCTTCCATATTCAGTCGTCCTACCGGTCCCCGGTTGGGGTTTTCGGGATATAGAGTCTATTAGAGATTATATAGGATTCCACAGATTCAGGCAACAGGTATCTAATGCTGAGGTTGTTCCTCAGGCGCCACCTGATGTCAGAGGCGGATATAGCGATGGGTGTACAGTTCAGTCCAAGGACCCACCTGCCGCTGCTGAGGTGCATGAGGCCGCTCCGTCCCGCCTCCCTGAGGTAGGGTGAACGGCTGAGCTCCTCTATGCGGTGCGGGGGTCTGTTCACGACGACGAAGTCGCAGAGCTCCATGAGCCTCTCGGGCCTGTGCCAGTTCGGCATGTCGAGGAAGGCATCCACGCCCAGGATGAAGAGCGGCTCGGAAGATGGTGAGGCCCTCTTCAGCTCCTCCAGGGTATCCACGGTGTAGGACCTCCCGCCCCGTCTGCACTCCATGTCCGAGACCTCGAAGAAGGGGTTGCCCTCGACGGCCATCCTCGTCATCTCGAGCCTGTGGGCGGCCTCGGCGAGGTCCTCACTCTTGAGGGGAGGGAAACAGGAGGGCACGAATACCACCCTCCGCAGACCGAGGACCTCCCGCACCTCCTCGGCGGCCCTCAGGTGGCCGTAGTGGATGGGGTTGAAGGTGCCTCCGAACAGGGCCGTCCGCCCCTCTGTCATGGACCGGATCTCTTCTATACCGGAAGGACTCTCCCTCGTTTCCCTTCTCCTTGAAAAGATTCAATATGCAAGCGGATTACAGAGCAAGTTAAGTCAGGCTGCCTGCCTTGACAGACCGCAGGGCATCTACATTTTACCAGGCCTCCGCCGAAAAAGCAAAGATCCCACCCCCGGGGCTTACTACGCCCCCTCTGCCAGACCACCTCTCCCCCGCCGGGTCTCCAACACCTCTGCGATCTGTCGAGCACAGGCCTCCGGGTCTTTCAAGATCGTGCGCCCCCAAAAGGTCAGGACGATCCACCCCGCAACTGCAAGAAGTTCCTTTTCTTTGCATCAAGCTCCAGGGTCTCGGGGTTACCGTGGTATGCATAGCCGTCGCAAAAGACGGCAACCTTGAGGTCTGGCCAAGCGAAGTCTGGTACGGTTATGAGAACTCCCTCATCACTATACACCTCGTAGTCGGTCTTAGCGTCGGTAATTCCGAGCCGCTCGAGTGCAGCCCTGAGCGGCTCTTCGATCTCCCCCTTCGGGTATCGCCGTAACGTCGTATCGGAACCACGGACCCGAACGGTCATCATCTGTTCGAGCGCCTTGACTGCCTCACCGTACTCTTTGAATTCGGGATCAACAGGGTCCAGACTGGCGAGAGATAGAAGCACATCGCGCACAAGATCTTTGTCGAAGAAAGCATGCCAGCGCTGGTTGCGGTAATGCTTAAGACACAGATAGCAGGCCTTCGCGCATTTGTGACGGTAGAGAACATCCTGTGCTGCCCTGGCCACCTCCGGCAACCGATACGTCATCTCCTCTAAGTAGCCGGCGCCGCCGGGTACGGTCTCATAGAACACGATTTGCTCACCGACCGTGCCGGCAGGTCCCCTCCGGACGAAGGCATCGAGTTCACCGGCTTCCAGTTGCAAGAGACTTCCTGCGCCAGCTACATGCGCGGCCTGCAAGAATCTCTCATCTTCGGCGATTTCATCGAGGAACTCGTAGTCGACGCCCACGAGCCCCAGGTTCTCCAAAGAGGCCCGCTGACGGCTATAGCGCGTAAACTCGTTGGCGACTTGGTAAGTCAGGGCGTCGATCCAGCGCTCACGCTCAGGCCGCGTGGGACGTCGGGGGATGATGCCGAGCCTTTGGAAGCGATCGAACAGCCGCTCAGGGAGTTCCGTAAGGTACAACCCGCGCTCGCCCGCTTGGCGCACTTCATGAGCCACCAGATGCCGGAGGGCGAAAGTGCGATGCTTATCCGAGGTATAGCCGGCCTGGTGGGCCGCGTCCTGGCGATTGTCCGCAAAGACGAGAAGCTTCCGGTCGTCACCTTCCAGATAGTCCAGATGGTGCGTGACGAGCACCGAGACCGTGGAGGCGGTGCTGGTGCGAAGGGGTGTGACGATATCGCCGCGCGTGTAGATGTCACCGCAGGCAGGACATGTATTGAGCTTGCCACGGTGAAGCAACATACGAATGGCCACGCGGTTGCACTGGGGGCAAGGCACCCCTTCCCTTGACAGCAATCGGCCGCAACCCGGACAGACCCCCACCTCCTCGAGCCGTCCTTCAACTTGAAATCTGCGGTTTCCGTGGCGGTTTTTTTCTCTTTCGGCGTCTTGGGCCTCCTCGTCCTCAGCGCCCGGACCTTCCGGCAATTCCCGGATCTCGTGGGTCAGGAAGGCCGTGTGTGCGTCGCTGAAGAAGTCGCCGGTGCCTACGGGAAGATCGTCATCTTCTTTCTCGCAGCGCACTTTCATAAAATCCTGCCCGCAGGTTCGACACAGCGCAGCGGGCCGTGCCGCGGAGCCGCACTTCTGGCATTCCGCGCCCCCCTGGGGCACCAAGGCACGACAGTCGGGGTTGAGACACAACGCTACATCGTAGACACCGTGAAAAAAGGTGTGGAGTTTCGGACGAAGCCGTGGCGGATGATCGTCACTGCCAAGACTGCCCACGAGGAGATAGGCCTCGACCTCCAAACGGATCTGCTCGGAAGGCACGTCCCGCCGCTCGGAAAACCGATCACGAATGCGTTCGGCTGCAGCGCTCACTGTAAGCGGCTCCGCGAAGAGTTCCTCCAGCGCACGCACCACACGGTTGCCCCGAAGTACTGCTGCCACCCGGTCTGCAATTGAACCCTTCGCAGGGCACCGTTTACCGGTCAGCTTTTCGACGAGGGCGACCACGGCCTCGTTATCCCCGATATCGAGCTCCGTGAGCGTCGCTTCATCGAATTCAGGCACCGGCGGCATGTATCCTTCGCCCTCTTCGAACCGGGGCGCATAGGACTCGCCGATGATATCGCCCGCAAGGACCTCCTCACCGAAGAGGATCGAAGCAAAGCGAGCCAGGGCCTCGACACTGCCCTCTCGTGCGGCGACCGTGGCCGAGGTGCCGATACCGATCAGCTCACCGGCTCCCAGATTCGCGTGAGCCTTGAGCCGGCGGATGAGGCAGGCGATCTCGGTGGCGAGGGCCCCGCGGGGCCAATGTGCCTGGAGCAGCTTCGGTTCGGCCCTGCCCTGCTCGACCAGTTCCCGAAGGGTCGCCCCCAGGGCATAGTCGCGGGCCAGCGTGACAAAGGGCCCTTTGACCACCACATCCGCCCGGACCAGGTGCTCTTCGAACTGCCGGCGCAGGTGCGGGTCGAGGAAGCGGTACGACGTTCGCAGGAAGCGCTGATACTCGGCGATCAGGCTTCGGACAGCCTGTGGGATATTTGGAGTCATAACGGCCTTTTCCTTCTCCGCCCGCGGATCATCCATCCGGCCGACACACCGGGCGGCTGGATCGAGCCTTGTGTTTGCATGCTGTCAGCAGGCTCCCGCCTCAGCAACCACAGGCTGGCGTCGTACACCCGGATCGTTCCGGGCACGCCCCGGAGCAATTCCGGGGCCAACGTGACCAGGGAAAGCTGAGCTTCCGGGTGTTCCCTGGCTGCAGACTCCAGGGCTCGCACCTCCCGCTCCAGCGTGGCGGCATCCTGGACTTCCGCGCAGACCTGGATCAATTCCCGCGCTCCCCCGGGCCACCGGGCGAGAAAGTCCACCTCGAAGCCTTCCTGGGTCCGGACATAGCCGACCTCGGCGCCCTGCCGCAGCAGCTCGATGCACACCACTGTCTCGAGCGCCTTCGATGGCTGGACGCGGCCGCTTCGATCGAAGATCGGGATCAACCCCGGATCGACGGGATAGATCTTCCGCGGATTGCTCATGCGCCGGCGCTCGGAATCCGTCACCAGCCAGATTCCATGAACGAGAAAGGCATCCTCCAGATGACTAAGATACGAATGCAGGGAGTCCTTGGCAATCCGCACACCCTGGGACTTGAGCGCATGGTAGAAGCGGTTGATGCTGAACAATCCTGCGGCATGGGCCAGCAGATGCCGGACGAGTTGCCGAAGCGCCAAGGGATGGGATACCCCATGCCGCTCGATCACGTCCCTGAGAAGCGTGGCGTCCACATAACCGCGTAGCAGTGCCTCCCGATCGCGTTTCGGAACCCCCTGCGCCTCGGGAAATC
>WGEZ01000086.1 GCA_015492515.1 Nitrospirota bacterium | reverse complement strand
GTGGTGGAGAGCGTTACGGTGCTCGAGGGAGGGATCGTCTCGGTGCTCAGGAGATCCGAGATCAGCGCCTCCTACCGAAACGGCGGGTTCTCCGGCACAGCCGTGATCCTGGGCGCCAGGCTCCGATTCAGGAGGGACGACCCCGAAGCCGTCAGGGAGAGGACAGCCGGCTTTCTGAGGATGAAGAAGATGACCCAGCCGGTCGGGCTGGCCTCGGCGGGATGTGTCTTCAAGAACCCTCCGGAAGGGGCCGCCGGAAGGCTGATCGAGAGCGCGGGCTGCAAGGGGATGAGGGTCGGAGACATAGAGGTGAGCGCCGTACACGCGAACTTCTTCGTCAACAGGGGGAGAGGGAGGGCGAGGGACTTCCTCCTGCTCATGGAGACCGTTGCCAGCAGGGTATGCCAGAGCTTCGGCATAATCCTCGAGCCCGAGATAAGGATCGTCGGCAGGAATGTGCCGGGAGGAATCGGAAGATGATGCATAAAGGTCTGGTCACAGAGAAACGTATAGGCGTGGTGGCCGGCGGGACCTCGGCGGAGAGGGAGGTCTCGCTGAAGAGCGGTCGGGCTGTCTTCACGGCCCTGAAGGAGAGGGGCTATGATGTGGTCTTCCTCGACGTGAGGGAGGACGTGCAGGAAAGGCTCTTACGAGAGGGGGTGGAGGTCGCCTTCCTCGCCCTGCACGGTGGTTGGGGCGAGGACGGTTCCATACAGGGGATGCTGGAGGTGATGGGGATGCCCTACACCGGCTCCGGTGTGCTCGCCTCAGCGCTCGCAATGGACAAGGAAGCGTCGAAGAAGATCTTTCTCTATCACGGACTGAAGGTGGCGCCCTTCGTCGTACTGAGGCGGGACAGGGACGTGAAGCCGCCTTTTCCACCCCCCTATGTGGTGAAGCCCGCAAAGGAGGGCTCCAGCGTCGGGGTGAGTATAGTGGAGGACGAATCGGCGTTGAAGGAGGCGGTGGAGGAGGCGAGGCATTACGGCGACAGGGTCATCGTTGAAGGATACATCGAGGGCACAGAGATCCACATCGGCGTGCTCAACAACAGGGCGCTCGGAGGGGTGGAGGTGCGACCCAAGAGGAGGTTCTACGACTACAGGGCGAAGTACACGCCGGGGCTCACCGAATATATCCTCCCTCCGGAGATCGATGACAAGACCTACGGCAGGGCGATGGATGTGGCTTACAGGGCCCACAGGGCACTCGGCTGTGAGGGGGCCACAAGGGTGGACCTCATGATCGACGCCTCCGAGGATATCTACGTCCTCGAGGTGAACACCATACCCGGCATGACCGAGACGTCGCTGCTGCCGAAGATCGCCTCCCTCGCAGGATATGACTTCCCCTCACTCATCGAGGCGATCCTTCTTGACGCCCTCAGGAGGCTGAAAACCGTGGCGGTCCACGGCTGAACCGATAAGGAGGTGGCCCTTGAGCAGAGCTCATCGGAAGAGGAGAAGGAGGAACAGGATGAAGAGGAAGGGAACGAGCCTCCTCACCAGCCCCTCCTTTTTGAGGCTCGTGCTCGCGGCCTCGGTGGCCGTCGTCCTCTTCCTTTCAGCTCTGTACGGCTACGACAGGGTTGCCGGGTTCCTCGTCGTCAAGGAGACCATAGTCTCCGGCAACAGGTACCTCTCAGAGGACGAGGTGATATCCCTGTTGAAGGTCAACCGGGGAGAGGGTATCCTCCGGCTGGACAGCGATCAGCTAAGGGAGAATCTCATGAGCTCGCCCTGGATACGAGAGGCGACCATCAGGAAGGAGCTCCCCCATACACTGATCGTGAATATCAGGGAGGCCGAGCCCCTTGCGCTCCTGAAGAGGAAGGGACACCTCTACATCATCGACAGGGAGGGCAGGAGCCTCGAGAAGCTGAACCAGACCATCCCCTTCCTGCCGGTGATAAAGGCCTACTCCGATGACAAGGGCCTCTTCAAGGAGGGGCTGAAACTCGCTGAGACCATCAGGAACAGGGACTTCTTCCCCAATGAGGAGATCGTGATACAGGTGAGGGAGCCGGAGGAGATAACGCTGCAGGTGGGGAAGATGATCGTCAGGGTCGGCATGGGTGACTACGGTGAGAAGCTTCAGCGGTTCGCGGAGCTGAAAGAGGAGATCGTCAACAGGGGGATCCCCGTCGACTATGTGGACCTCCGGTTCTCCAGAAGGGTGATCGTGAGGCCCGTCAAGGCGGTTGACGATGAATGAAGGATCGATACTGGCGGGGCTCGATGTGGGGACCACGAAGATCTGCGCCGTCGTCGGCCAGGTCTCCGACGGAGGGCTGAAGGTCCTCGCCCTCGGCACGGCTCCCTCGAGGGGGCTGAAGAAGGGTATCGTCGTGGATGTGGAGGCCACGGTCGAGTCGATAGCGGCGGCGGTGAAGGATGCAGAGGCCCTCTCGGGCGTGGAGATCAACTCCGTATACGTCGGTATCGCAGGCGGACACATAAAGAGCTTCGAGAGCTACGGGGCGGTGGGTATCAAGGGCGCCGAGGTCTCGGAAGTGGACCTGGACAGGGCCCTGGAGTCTGCAAAGGTGGTCTACGTACCCCTCGACAGGGAGGTGCTGCACGTAATCCCCGTGGAGTACGTCGTCGACGGACAGGACGGTATCCTCAACCCCCTGGGCATGTCAGGGGTGAGACTGGAGGCCAGGGTCCAGATCGTGACGGGTTCCGTCTCGGCGGTCCAGAACCTGGTGAGGTGTTGCGAGAAGGCCGGGCTCGATGTGGTGGATATAGTGCTCGAGCCCCTTGCATCGGCCCTGTCATCCACCACGGAAGAGGAGAAGCAGCAGGGGGTCATCCTCGTCGACATCGGAGGGGGGACCACGGACATAGCCTTCTTCAAAAACGGCGTCCTCCTGCACTCATCCGTCGTGGCGATAGGCGGCAATCATATCACGAACGATCTGGCGATCGGGCTCAGACTCCCTGTCGCCGAGGCGGAGCGGGTGAAGAAGGTCTACGGCTCGGCCGTCCCCGATATCAACGACGAGCATGAGGTGATCCAGATCATGGTTGCAGGCAGGGACGAGAAGACCATACCCAGAAGCTATGCGACCGAGATCATACAGCCAAGGTGCGAGGAGATAATCGAACATGTCAGGAACGTGCTGAAGGACGCGGGCGCCTACGATGAGGTGACCTACGGCGTGGTCCTGACGGGTGGCTCCTCACAGCTATCAGGGTTTGACAGGCTTGCAGAGGCGATGCTCGGGCTGCCCGTGAGGATCGGCGCCCCCCTGAGTAACAACGGGATGAGGAGCACTCTCTCTGATCCGATGTACTCAACAGGGGTGGGGCTTCTGCTGTACGCTATGGATGCAGAGACGCCGCACTTCGCTTACGGCGACATCTTCGGAAATATACTCAAGAAGATGAAGGGATGGGTAAGGGGGTTCCTGAAGAGGGGTCCGGCAACGAGGGAGAGGTGGTAGATGGGCATAAGGGCAGGCTCTCGTGACAGGCACGATATCCGTTGACCATAAATCCTGAAATTAAACGAAAGGAGGGCTTTATGTTCGAGATTGAAGAGGTAAGGTCGCAGGCAGCAAGGATAAGGGTGGTCGGAGTCGGCGGGGCCGGAGGGAACGCGATAAACAACATGATCGGGGCAAACCTCAAGGGGATCGACTTCATCGCCGTCAATACGGACCTTCAGATGCTTGAGACGTCGATGGCCACCAACAAGATCCAGATCGGAGCAGAGCTGACGAAGGGCCTCGGCGCTGGCTCCAACCCCGAGATCGGACGACAGGCGGCGCTGAACGACCGTGAGGTCATCATGGAACACCTTCAAGGCTCCGACATGGTCTTCATCACCGCAGGCATGGGCGGAGGGACCGGGACCGGGGCCTCGCCAGTGATAGCCTCCGTTGCGAAGGAACTCGACATCCTCACCGTCGCCGTGGTCACAAAACCCTTCTTCTACGAGGGGAGGAAACGCCTCATGAACGCCGAGGAAGGGATAAAGGAACTGAGGGAACACGTGGACACGATAATAGTGATACCGAATGACAGGATATCCCTCGTGGTCGAGAAGGGGACCCCGCTGCTGAAGTCCTTCAACGTGGCAAACGACGTGCTGAGGCAGGCCGTGCAGGGCATATCAGACCTCATCCTCACACCCGGCCTCATCAACCTCGACTTCGCGGATGTGAAGACCGTAATGGAGGCCTCGGGACGGGCCGTGATGGGTATCGGCACGGGCTCCGGCGAGGACGGTGCGACCATGGCGGCAAAGAAGGCGATCTCTAACCCCCTGCTCGAAGACTCCTCGGTCGAAGGTGCAAGGGGGGTCCTGATAAACATCACGGGCGGGATGGACCTCTCACTGAGCGCCGTGCAGGAGGCGACCGCCCTGGTCTACGATTCAGCCCACGAGGAGGCAGAGATCATCTTCGGCGCCGTGATAGACCCCGACATCGCCGACGAGGTCCGGATCACCGTGATCGCCACAGGCTATGAACCGAGGAAGAAGAAGGTGGCACTGGAGGAGCTGAGGAGATGGAAGCCGAGCCACGCCACCTCAAGGAGGGAGAGGGGGAGCTGCAGGGGCGCCGAGAGGGTCCTGTCGAAGACCTTCGGCAGAGAGATCGCCACCGAGCCCCTCCCCACCGAACTCGTCTCCTACGACGATCCCCAGGATATGCCGGCCTTTCTGAGAAAGGCCGAATAGAGTCACCTCCCCCCTGCAGGGGCCTCCGCAATCCCCCCGGGAGGCCCCTGCCCCCAAAAT
>WGEZ01000085.1 GCA_015492515.1 Nitrospirota bacterium | reverse complement strand
TTATTATACCGTGCAGGCCGGACGACACGTCCGGTCGAGCCCTCCGGGGTCCGGGAGGGACCCTACACCCGCTATGCTCAGAGAGCTGAGGATAAGGAACATCGCCATCGTGGAGAGCCTCGACGTCACCTTCAAGGAAGGGCTGAACGCCGTAACGGGTGAGACGGGCGCCGGCAAGTCCCTGATCGTGAACGCCATCGAGCTGATCCTGGGAGGCAGGGCGAGCGCGGACCAGATAAGGGCCGGTGCGGAGGAGGCATGGATAGAGGCCCTCTTCGAGGTGGAGGATGCACCGCTACCCCAGACGATCACCCCCACCCCTGACGGCGTGGTGCTCAAGCGGGTGATCTCCAGGTCCGGAAAGAACAGGGCCTATATCAACGACTCCCTCGTCACCCTCCAGGGCCTTGCGGCCTTCGGCAGGGAGACCGTCGACCTCCACGGCCAGCATGAGCACCAGAGCCTCCTGTCGGCCTCGGTGCAGAGGAGGCTCCTCGACTCCTTCGGCGGGCTGACCGGCCTCGCAGAAGAGGTGGGAGGGCTGTACAGCAGGTATCAGGGGTTGAGGGAGAGGATCAGGGAGATCAGGGAACGCTCCAGGGAGAGGGCCCAGAGGATCGACCTCCTGAGGTACCAGATCGGCGAGATCGAGGCCGCCGGCCTCCGACGGGGGGAGAAGGAGGAGCTCCTCAGGGAGAGGGAGATCCTCTCCAACCTGAGCCACCTGAGGCACCTCACCGGCTCGGCCTTCGCGCTCCTGAAGGAGGAGGAGGGCTCGGTGACGGAGAAGCTGGGGGAGCTGAGGAAGCTCATCAGCGAGCTGAACCGTATAGACGGTTCGGCAGGGGAGCTCCAGGGTGTCCTGAACGAAGCAGATGCACTGCTTCAGGACGCCGCCCATACCCTCCGGAGCCTCGCTGAGAGCTACGACTCCGACCCGGGCAGGCTCGACGAGGTCCTCTCCAGGCTCTCGTTGATCGAGACCCTGGAGAGGAAGTACGCCGATGACGTGGAGGGTATACTTCGGTACAGGGAGGAGGCGGCCTCCGAGCTCGAGGAGCTCGAAACACTCCAGGAGGGCGCAGGAGGGATCGAGGCGGAGCTGGGGGAGGTGGAGAGGGAACTGAAGGAGAGGGTCCGCACCCTGAGCAGGGAGAGGAGGAAGACGGCCGCCAGGATCGAGGCACTCATGAAGGAGGTCCTCACCGAGCTCGCCTTCAGCCGACCCGAGTTCAGGGTGGAGGTGAGTGAGACACCCCTGTCGAGTACCGGGGTCGACAGGGTTGAGTTCCTCTTCTCGGCGAACCCGGGCCAGCCCCCGAGGCCCCTGAGGAAGGTCGCCTCAGGCGGTGAACTCTCCAGGGTGATGCTTGCACTGAAGGGGATCTTCGCCGACGTGGACGAGGTGCCTGTCCTCGTCTTCGACGAGGTTGACGCCGGCGTCGGCGGGCGGACCGCCGAATCGGTCGGTCGGAGACTCCAGGGCCTCTCCGGCCGCCACCAGGTGATATGCATAACCCACCTGCCGCAGATCGCCTCACGGGCGGCCCACCATATACTGGTGGCGAAGGAGGAGATGCCTGACGGAGTGGCCGTACAGGTGAAGGCCCTCGACCGTGAGGAGCGGGTGAGGGAGGTGGCGAGGATGCTCAGCGGCTCCGTGACGGAGAGCTCGCTGAGGCATGCCGAGGAGCTTCTGCGAGGCTCCTGATCCGGATCCAGGGAGGTTGTCATGACCATCGGGGTGCCGAAGGAGATCAAGAAGGAGGAGTACAGGGTGGCGCTCACGCCCTCCGGGGCGAGGGAGCTGAAGAGGTCAGGCCATACGGTGCTTGTGGAGACCGGAGCCGGGAGGGGCAGCGGGTTCTCCGACGAGGAGTACCTCGATGCCGACGCCGACATCGTCGACAGGGAGGTGCTCTTCGAGAAGTCAGAGCTCATCGTGAAGGTGAAGGAGCCCCTCCCACCGGAGTATGACCTGCTGAGGGAGGGGCAGGCCCTCTTCACCTTCCTGCACCTGGCCCCGAACAGGGAGCTGACGGAGCTCCTCCTCCGGAGGCGTGTGACGGCACTCGGGTACGAGACCCTCCAGAAGGACGGAACGCTGCCGCTCCTGTCACCCATGAGTGAGATCGCCGGAAGGATGGCACCCCTCCTGGGGTCGTACTATCTTCAGAGGTTCAGAGGCGGCAGGGGGGTCCTGAGCACAGGGGCCACGGGCGTCAGGCCTGCGAAGGCGTTGATACTCGGTGCAGGCGTGGTGGGGATGAACGCAGCCCGCATAAGCCACGGCCTCCGGATGGATACGGTGGTGGTCAACAGGGGGCTGGAGAGGCTCCAGAGGATCGACTGGACCTTCCCTGGGACGGTGAAGACCCTACCCCTCACCGCCGAGGTGACAGCCGATGAGATAAGGGACGCCGATATCGTGGTCGGAGCCGTCCTCATCCCCGGCGGCAGGACCCCTGTGCTGGTGACGGAGGAGATGGTGAAGACCATGAGGGAGGGTTCGGTGATAATAGACGTCTCCGTGGACCAGGGCGGCTGTGTGGAGACATCGAGGCCCACCACCCACGACGACCCGGTCTATGAGGTGCACGGCGTGATCCACTACGCCGTGGCAAACATGCCCGGTGCGTATCCGAGGACCTCGACCCTCGCGCTCACCAACGCCACCCTGCCCTATATCAGGACCCTCGCCGACAGGGGCGTCGAGAGGGCCGTGAGGGAGGACGAAGCGCTCAGGACCGCCCTGAACACCTACAGGGGTGAGGTGGTCCACAGGGCGCTCTCGGAGGCGATGGGTATCGCCCTCGGGGGCATCGAAGGTGATGCCTGACGGAACCGACGGGATCAACGAGACAGACGAGAGTGAACCTACCCCGAGACCCTGCCGATGCGTCTCAGCTTCCTGTACCTCTCCTCCAGAAGCCTGTCCGTATCCTTCCCCTCAAGCTCCGTCAGGGAGGAGAGGAAGGCCTTCTTGATCTCCTCTGCCGCCTCCTTCGGCGCCCTGTGTGCTCCACCCGGGGGCTCGGGGATGATGCCGTCTATGATCCTGAACCTGAGGAGGTCCTGAGCCGTGAGCCTGAGGGCCTCTGCAGCGGCGGCGTACTCCTCGGTGCCTATCTCGCCGTTCCTCTTCATCAGGATGGCGGCACAGCCCTCCGGTGAGATCACGGAATAGACGGAGTGCTCAAGCATGTAGAGCCTGTCCGCCACGGAGAGGGCGAGGGCGCCGCCGCTGCCTCCCTCGCCTATCACGATCGAGACCACCGGTGTCCTGAGCCTTGACATCTCCATCAGGTTCACCGCTATCGCCTCCGCCTGGCCCCGTTCCTCTGCACCGACACCCGGGTAGGCCCCGGGCGTGTCGATCAGGGTGAGCACGGGTTTTCCGAACCTCTCGGCAAGCCTCATCAGCCTGAGCGCCTTCCTGTAACCCTCGGGATGGGGCTGGCCGAAGTTCCTCCTTATCCTCTCCCTCGTCCCCCTCCCTTTCTGGTGACCGATGATGACCACCGCCGTCCCATCGATGCTGCCGATGCCTCCCACAATGGAGGGGTCGTCGGAGAACCTCCTGTCGCCGTGCAGCTCTACGAAGTCCCTGGTGATCATCCTTATGTAGTCGAGGGTGTAGGGTCTGTCGGGGTGTCTGGCGATCTGGGTCTTCTGCCAGGGGGTGAGCCTGGAGAAGATGTCGTCCCTCAGCTCCCCGGCCTTCCTCTCGAGCATCTCGAGCTCGGAGGCCATCTTCGGGTCCCGGCCGTTGCTGAGGCGCCTCAGCTCTTCGATCTTCAGCTCCAGCTCCTGTATCGGCTTCTCAAACTCCAGATAATACCTGAGCATCGCGTCACCCTGCGGTCTTTGCAGCGAGCCTCCGTTCCCCCCTGTAAGGAGCGCTCCGGCGGGCTGGCTCCCTCTCCTCCGGCCCGTTCAGCGGCAGGAGCCTCACCTTTCCCTTCCCGATCAGCCCTTCCAGGGAGCTTATCATCGCCGGTTCAGGCACCACACTGAACTCCGTCGCCATCGTGGTCACCCGGTCGTCCAGCCTCAGCACTATATACACCGGTGAGGCCCCCCTGTTCAGCCTCAGGAGCTCCTTTATCCTCTCCAGCCTCTCCTGGGAGAGGACTTCCCTCTGAAGCTGGATCTCCACCTTGAACCCCGGGTTGAGGAAGGCGTCCTCGGGGGTGGTTATCGACCTGGAGAGCATCTTCGTCCCCTTCTCGCTCCTGTCTACCCTGCCCCTGACGAGGACGAGGTTGCCCTTCACGAGGAGAGGGGAATACCTCTTGTAGACCTCTGGGAAGGCGATGCACTCCACCGTTCCCTCGTCGTCCTCGATCACGAACATCGCCATGGGCTCGGACTTCCCCCTGGTGAGGGTCCGCTTCAGCGATGTGACCGCACCTGAGACGGCCGCTTCCGATCCGTCCTCGAGCCCCTCGAGAGCCGATGTCTTCTGCACCCCCAGCAGCCTCAGGTGTTCGGCGTATCTGTTGATGGGGTGACCCGTTATGTAGAAACCCAGGGCCTCCTTCTCGGAGCCGAGGAGCTCGTCCTCGCTCCAGGGCTGTACACCCTCCGTACCGCCGGCGCTGAAGAAGCTCTGCTGGCCGAAGAGGCCGAGGTTGTTCCTGCCGCTCAGCAGCCTCTCGATACGGTCCATGGCCACGGCCCTCACCAGGTTGACCGTCGGCTCGGACGACCGCTCACCATCAAGGGAGACGAGTCCGTCCATTGCTCCAGCCTTCACGAGGCTCTCCAGCACCTTGCGGTTCACCCTCCTGGTGTCGACCCGCTCGATGAAGTCCTCCAGCGAGCTGAAGGGCCTCTCACCCCTTGCCCTGATTATCTGCTCCACCGCGGCCTCTCCGACCCCCTTCACCGCATCGAGGCCGAACCTTATCGACCCGGCCACCACCGTGAACCGGCTCTCGCTCAGGTTGATGTCGGGAGGGAGGACCTTTATACCCATCGCCCTGCACTCGTTTATGAGGCGGACGATCTTGTCCGAGGAATCCTCCTGCGAGAGGTTGGCGGCCATGAACTCCACGGGGTGGTGGGCCTTCAGGTAGGCGGTCTGGTAGGAGAGGTAGGCGTAGGCCGCCGAGTGTGACTTGTTGAACCCGTACTTTGCGAAGGCGGCCATCCTGTCGAATATCTTCCTCGCCTTCGACTCCGGCACCCCCCTGGCCCGCGCACCCTTGAGGAACCTGTCCAGGAGGGCCTCCATCTTCTCCCTGTCCTTCTTGCCCATGGCCTTCCTCAGGACGTCGGCCTGGCCCATGGTGAAGCTGGCCAGCTCGTTGGCGATCCTCATCACCTGCTCCTGGTAGAGAATCACCCCGTAGGTCTCGTCCAGTATCTCCTCCAGCTCGGGGAGCTCGTACTCCACCTTTATCTCGCCCTTCTTCCTCCGGATGAAGTCGTCTATCATCCCGCTGCCTATCGGTCCGGGGCGGTAGAGGGCCACGAGGGCTATCAGGTCCTCGAACCTCCCGGGCTGCATCTTCACCAGTATCTCCTTCATCCCGGCGCTCTCGAGCTGGAAGATACCGGTGGTCTGGCCGGATGACAGGAGCTCGTAGGTCCTGGCGTCGTCGAGGCTGACCCTCCTGATGTCGAAGTCCCTCCCCTCGCTCTTGAGATACCTCATCGTCTCCTCTATCACGGTGAGGGTCTTGAGCCCCAGGAAGTCGAACTTCAGAAGCCCGATCGCCTCGATGGACTTCATGTCGAACTGGGTGGTGACCGTATCCTCGGAGGGGCTCTTGTACAGCGGGGTGTAGTCAGTCAGCGGCGTGGGCGAGATGACCACGCCCGCGGCGTGGGTGGAGGCGTGCCTCGCGAGGCCCTCGAGCCTCCTCGCCACGTCGATCAGCTCCTTCACCTCCGGTGTGCTCTGGTAGATCTCCCTCAGCTTCGGGTCAGCGGAGAGTGCGGCGTCGATCGTGACGTTCGGCCCTCCCGGGATCAGCTTTGCGATCCTGTCCACCTCTGCATAGGGTATGTCCAGGGCCCTGCCCACATCCCTTATCACCGCCCTGGCCGCCATGGTGCCGAAGGTTATTATCTGTGCCACGTGATCGGTGCCGTACTTCTCGGCCACGTAGTTGATCACCTCGGAGCGCCTCTCCTTGCAGAAGTCCACGTCTATGTCAGGCATGCTGATGCGGTCAGGATTGAGGAACCGCTCGAAGATCAGGTTGTACCTGATGGGATCGATCTCCGTTATGTCGAGGCAGTAGGCCACGAGGCTACCTGCTGCAGAGCCCCTGCCCGGACCCACGGGTATACCCCTCTTCCTTGCGAAGTTTATGAAGTCCCAGACGATCAGGAAGTAGGAGGTGTAGCCCATCTTCCTTATCGTCCTGAGCTCGTGCTCCAGCCTCTCTGAGTAGGCGTCAGGCGGGGTCCGGCCGAGCTTCCTCACCAGCCCCTCCCTGGCGAGCCTCTCCAGGGTGCCGTCAGGGTCGTCTCCGGGGGAGAGCTCGAACCTGGGGAGCATCAGCCTGCCGAGCTGGAACTCGAGGGTGCATCTCTCGGCAATCTCCCTGGTGTTCAGTATCGCCTCCGGCACCTCCCTGAAGGCCCTCTTCATCTCCTCCGGACCCTTGAAGTAGAGCTGGTCCGTCTCGAAGCGGAGCCTGTCGCCGGAGTTGATGCTCTTTCCGGTCTGTATGCACAGGAGGATGTCATGGGCCCGGGCGTCCTCCCTCCTCAGGTAGTGGCAGTCGTTCGTGGCCACCAGCCCTATGTGGAGGTCCCTGGAGAGCTCGTAGAGCCTCCTGTTCACCTCCTGCTGCCGGCTCAGCCCGTTGTCCTGGAGCTCGAGGTAGAAGTTCTCCGGTCCGAGTATATGTTTGTACCTGAGGGCCGCCTCCCTCGCCTCGTCGATCCTGCCCTGGGAGAGGTAGGAGGGTATCTCACCGTGGAGGCAGGAACTGAGGCCGATCAGCCCGCCGCTGTACTGCTCCAACAGGTCCACATCGATCCTCGGCTTGTAGTAGAACCCCTCCAGGTAGGCCTTGCTCACCAGGGTCACCAGGTTCCTGTACCCGTTGGTATCCTTTGCGATCAGGATCAGGTGGAAGGGCGAGTCCGTGGGCTGCGAGGGTCCCCGATCGAACCTGCTGCCCGGTGCCACGTAGAGCTCGCATCCGATTACGGGCTTGATCCCCGCCTTCACGGCCGCCCTGTAGAACTCGACGGCACCGAAGAGGTTTCCGTGGTCCGTTATGGCCACGGCGGGCATCCTGTACGCCGCGGCCGCTTCAACGAGCTCCCTTATCTTTATTGCACCGTCAAGGAGGCTGTACTCAGTATGCAGATGCAGGGGGACGTAGTCAGTATGTTGCATGACTAAATATTAACCCTAAGGATGGCTGCAAGTCAAACCCGGAGGGCCGGGATTATTCCCCTCTTCTGCCCATGGACTTCAGCGTCTCAAGCTGTACCGTCGCTGTCTCGATCGCCTTCCTGGCGCCTTCGTCCCCGGGGCTGAAGAGGAGGATCTCCTTCCATATCCTGATCGCCTCCTCCAGCTCGCCCTCCCTGTAGCGGAGCATCCCCTGCTCCATCAGCCTCTCCGAGCAGGCCTCCATCCTCGAGGTCAACGACCCCGGTGTGCCCCTTATCCTGGCCGCCACGGCCCTGGTCTCGGGAAAGCCCCTGAGGGCCATGCCGAAGAGCAGGCCTGCGTCCTTGTAGGCCTCCTTGCGGAAGAGCCTCTCAGCCGCCTCTATCAGGCCGTTCATCACCGCCGGGTACTCGTCGATGAAGTAGCTCTCGGGCATTCCCTTCTCCAGCTCCTCCTTTATCAGCCTGAGTGCTTCCGGATACTCCCTCCTCTTGAGGAGGCCCCTGAGCTCCTCCCTTACGTCGATCCCTCTCCGGAGCTCCTCCACCCCGGGCTCCGGCCTTCCGCCCCTGTCCATCACCCTGTCCAGGAATGCACAGGAGACGAGGAGCATCACCGCAGGCAGCAGCGGAAGGACCCTCACCCGCATGGAGACATCCTCAAGAAGGAGAGGTCCCTCCCCCTCTCGTGGTCGGCCAGGGCGTCGATGAAACAGTCTGTGATGTACGGGGCGAACTGGGTCCCCCTGTGTCTGAGTATCTCCTCCACGGCGTGGTCCTTCGGGAGCCCGACCCTGTAGGGCCTGGAGGATATGATCGCATCGAAGGTGTCTGCCACGGATATTATCGAGGCATGCAGTGGTATCTCACCGCCCTTCAGCCCCTCGGGATAACCGTAGCCGTTGTACCACTCGTGGTGGTACAGGACGGCGGGGATGTAGCGGTGGAGGGAGTCGGCGAACCTGAGGATCTCGGCGCCGTGCTCGGGATGTCTCATCATCATCCTGTACTCCTCGCTGTTCAGGGGCGCCCGTTTGTACAGTATCCTGTCAGGCAGGCTGATCTTGCCCACGTCGTGGAAGAGGCAGGCCAGTTCGAGCTCCTTCAGCTCCTCCTCGTCGAGGCCGAGCCTCTCGCCGATCAGGAGGGAGAGCCTTGCGACCCTGGTGGAGTGGCCGAGGGTGTGCGTGTCTCGGGCGTCGATGGCCGCGGCGAGGATCCTGACGATGGAGATGTAGGCCTCCTCGAGGTTCCTGGCGTGCTGTTCGAGGCCGATCCTCTGCTCCATTATCACCCTCGCCATCTCGTTGAAGTCCTCCGTCAGCCTGCCGAGCTCGTCCTTCGAGCCGACCCCTATCTGCACCGCGTAATCACCGGACTTGAGCCTCGAGACCCCCTCCGTCAACCGCTTCACCGGCCTGGTTATGAAGGTGGAGAGGAAGAATGTGCCCACCACACCGATGGCCAGCACAAGGGCGGAGACGAGGAATATCTTCCTCCTGGCCTCCTTCCGGGGAAGGGTGAGCGCTCCGGCGTCTATGCCGAGGTAGATCTCTCCCACCCTGTTGCCGGCGAAGACGACGGGTGTCTTGAACTCGTAGCTGCTCCGACCCTTCCATACGACCCTCTTTACCGTGTAACCCTTACCGGCCCTCACCACCTCCCCCTCGGGCCCGTTGAAGGGCAGCCCCCTTTCGGCCAGTTCGCTGTGGGCCCTTATCGTACCGCCTGCATCCACTATCGCCACGTAGAGGATGTCCTCCTGGTTCTCCTTGATCTTCGAGGCCAGGTTGTCCAGGGCGAGGTGGTCGTTGGAGAGGATGCTGTAGCCCGCCGGGGTCGCGGCGCTCATGGAGACGGAGAGCCCCCTCTTGATCAGCTCACCAAGGAGGAAGTCGTCCATGATGCCGATCACTATCAACGAGGACCCTGCCGTGATGGCGGCGATGAGAACAAAGGTTACGACAGAGAGCTTGAACCTTATCCCTTTGAACAGACCCCTGATATCCATTTGAACGGAGATTGAAGTCCTGTCTGACGGATCACTTATGTTATGTTAAGCATAAGGGGTGGTAATGTCAAGTTCGGACGTCTGTACGGAGGGTCGGGATGATGGTAGGCGCGGACGGTTTCGAACCGTCGACCTCTACCGCGTCAAGGTA
>WGEZ01000084.1 GCA_015492515.1 Nitrospirota bacterium | reverse complement strand
GCTCGTGACATTCGCCCTTCAGGATGCAGGGTATGAAGTGGTTGCAGCAGTTAACGGAAGGGATGCACTGAGCAAACTGAACGGCGCAGGTATAGATATGGTGATAACAGACCTGAATATGCCAGAGATGGACGGCATCGAGTTCATAAAACAGTTGCGGAAGAGGGCCGGTTACAGGTTCACACCCATAATAATGCTCACCACCGAATCCCAGGAAGCCAAAAAACAGCAGGGCAGACAGGCGGGGGCGAGCGGCTGGATAGTGAAGCCCTTCACGCCCGAACAGTTGATCGAGATCGTCAGGAAGTTCGTGAGGTGATGCCGACAGGATCGATCACCGAGGCTTGAGACATCGACACACCGATCCACAGAGGGGGCAAGATCAGTGGATTTAGAGAAACTCCGGAGCATCTTCATCGATGAGGCGATGGAGCAGGCGTCCGTCTTTGAGGAGGGGCTGCTCCAGATCGAGAAGTCTCCCCAGGACAAGGAACTCCTCAACACCATCTTCAGGTCCATCCATACCATAAAGGGCGCCAGCGGAACCCTCGGCTTCACCGACATCTCCAGATTCACCCATGTGATGGAGGAGCTGCTGGATCTGATGCGCCAGGAGAGGCTCGCCGTGGAGAGGGAGACAATCGACGTCCTCCTCAGGGCGACCGACCTCATAAAGGAGATGATCGAGGCCGTGGCCTCCGGGAGTGACTTCGACTCCACGAAGTGCGAGGGGCTGGTGACGGAGATGGAGGAGCTGAAGAGGCTGCAGACAAAGAGGACCTACAGGGTCCTTTTCAGGCCGGGACCTGACCTCTTCAGGAGAGGTCTGGACCCGCTGGTGATACTGGATGGCCTCAGGGAGATCGGAGAGGTCACGATGAGGGCCGACACGGACGCCGTTCCCCCGCTGTCCGAGATGGACCCCGAAGAGCTCTACCTGAGGTGGGAGATGGAGCTGAAGACCGAGAGGGACCCTGCGGAGATCGAGAAGGTCTTCGAATTCGCGATGGACGGCGGCGATGTAAAGATAATCCCTGTTGAGGCCTCTGAGGAGGAGGTCCCGCTCCTCGGACAGTTACTCGTGGAGGAGGGCGTCGTGGGACCGGAGGATGTGGAGAAGGCGCTGAAGAGCCAGAAGAGGGTGGGAGAGATCCTGGTCAAACAAGGCAAGGTCTCGCCGAAGGACATAGAGAAGGTGGTGGAGAAGCAGAGCCAGAGAAAGGTCGAGTCACTGAAGAAATCCATATCATCGACGATCAGGGTGGACCTCAAGAAGCTCGACCACCTGGTGAACATCGTGGGAGAGATGGTGATAATACACTCCATGCTCCAGCAGGCGGTCCAGGGCAACGACAACGGGGACTCTGAGAGGACGGACGCCGTCCTATCCCAGCTCCAGAGGATAGGGAAGGATATACAGGAGAGCGTCATGTCCCTGAGGATGCTTCCCGTGGGAGAGGTCTTCAACAGGTTCACGAGGCTCGTGAGGGAGCTGTCGAGCAGCAAGAACAAGAGGATCGAGCTGGTCATCACGGGCGAGGATACCGAGCTCGACAAGGGGGTCCTCGAAAAGATAACAGACCCCCTCGTCCATCTCATCAGAAACGCCATAGACCACGGGATCGAGACCGCCGAAGAGAGGACCTCCAGGGGGAAACCTCCCCATGGCACGATCCGTCTCAGCGCCTACCAGATGGGTGACTCCGTCTTTATCGACGTGGAGGACGACGGACGGGGCCTCGACAAGGAGAGGATCCTGAACAAGGCCGTCCAGAAGGGGATCGTTGAGAGCCCGTCAGGGCTTACGGACGACCAGATATACAACCTGATATTCATGCCCGGGTTCTCCACCGCGGAGAAGGTGACGGACATCTCGGGCAGGGGGGTGGGCATGGATGTGGTCAAGAGGAACATAGAGGCCCTCAACGGGAGGGTCTTCATACGGGTGAGGCCGGGCGAGGGGACCACGGTATCCATCAAGCTGCCGCTAACCCTGGCTATCATAGACGGGCTGACGGTGTTGATCGGCGGTGAGGTCTTCGTCATCCCCATCTCATCGGTCATCGAGTCCCTCCGTCCGGGGAGGGAGAACGTCAAGACCCTCAACGAGAGGGACGAGGTCATAGGCGTGAGGGGAGAGTTCATCCCGCTTATAAGGCTTTATGAGGAGCTGGGGGTAACGCCTCGGAAGAGGGACCCCTGGAAGGCCATCGTGGTCCTTGTGTCACACGAGGACAAGAGGTGCTGTCTCCTCGTGGACGACCTCATCGGAGAGCAACAGATCGTCATAAAGAGCCTCGGCACGGCCCTGCCGAAGGTGCGGGGGATCGGCGGAGGCACGATCCTCGGCGACGGCAGGGTGGCGCTGGTCCTTGATGTGCCGGGGATCATCGAAAGAACAATGAGGCGGGTCATCCGATGACTCCCCTGCACAAGTGAGGAGGTGCCGATATGACGGAGAGGTCATTGGTGAAGGAGACCGAAGACACCACGGGAGAGGAGCAGCAGTACGTGACCTTCAGCCTGAACGACGAGGAGTACGCCGTGGCGGCCCGTAACGTCCGAGAGATCATAGAATTGACGAACATAACGAAGGTCCCGCAACTGACCGAGCACTTCAGGGGCGTGATAAACCTTCGTGGAACCATAGTGCCCGTCGTTGATCTGAAGCTGAAGTTCGGCATGAGGTCCGACGGCTACAGGAAGCACGCCTGTATCATAGTCACCGAGTTCTCGGGCGGGATCATGGGGCTCATCGTGGATGCCGTATCCGATGTCATCCAGATCCCGGAGGAATCCATTGCAGCCCCTCCGTCCCTCGGCAGCAGGATAAGGACCGACTTCGTCAGAGGGATGGGAAGGGTCGGCGGCGATCTGGTGATAGTCCTCGACGTCGAGAGGGTCCTCTCCGATGATGAATTCGCCGCCGTAGAAGAGGCCGAGCCTTTCAAGGATACATAGAACAAGGAGGGATGTATCATGAAAAGCATCAGAGGCAAATTGGGTCTCATACTGGGGGCGTTCTTCCTCATAGTCCTCACGGCCACAGGCGCCACCCTTTACACGATCTCGCTCCAGAAGGGGGATGCCGCGGTGATAAACATCGCAGGACGACAGAGGATGCTCACCCAGAAGATGGCCAAGGAGGTCCTCGGCATTACCCGCAGGTATGGAGACGGCGCCGTCGACGATGTAGAGGGGCTGAAAGAGGGCCTCAGAAAGACCGCCGGACTCTTCGACACCTCACTGAGAGGGCTTATCAAGGGAGATGAGGAGCTGGGGCTGGAGCCCACCACCGATCCCGCGATACTGGCTCAGCTGCAGGACGTCGGCAGGCTCTGGAAGGCCTTCAGGGAGAGGATCGAGGTCATCCTCACCTCTGAACCTGACGACCCGGCCTACGGGAAGGCCCTGGATTTCATCACGGACAACAACGTGCCGCTCCTTAACGAGATGAACAGGGCGGTGAAGATGTACGAGACAGAGGCCTCGAGGAAGGTCAGCCGCCTCATCTGGGTCCTCGTCGCCGCGGTCGTTCTTTCAATGGCGGCCTTTGGAGCGGGTTGGCTCCTGGTCGGCCGACTCATCACCGGGCCCGTCGGGAAGGTCGCTGAAGCGGCTGAGAGGATGGCCGAGGGAGACCTGATGGTCACGCTCGATGCGACGTCAAGGGATGAGACGGGGCGGATGATGGAGTCGCTGAACCGGATGGCCGGAAACCTCAAGAGGATACTCACCCAGACCATAGAGGCCTCACAGCAGGTCTCCACCGCGGCTGACCAGATAGCAGGGGCCTGCCAGAACTTCTCACAGAGGATATCGGAGCAGGCATCATCCGTTGAGGAGACGTCAGCCACGATGCAGGAGATGTCGGCCTCCATTAGGCAGACGGCGGAGAACGCACGGGAGGCGAACAAGCTCGCTCAAGCGACAAAGGCATCGGCAGACGCGGGCAGCCGCGTGATGGAGGACACAATCGAGGCGATGGACGAGATAAACAGGTCCTCCTCCAAGATAGCCAATATCTCCAACGTTATAGAAGAGATCGCCTTCCAGACGAACCTCCTCGCCCTGAACGCAGCGGTGGAGGCTGCACGGGCGGGCGAGCACGGGAAGGGGTTCGCGGTGGTCGCATCAGAGATAAGGAACCTTGCCCAGAGGGCCTCCCAGTCCGCAAAGGAGATAACAGGCCTCATAGAGGAGAGCGTGGAGAAGACGGAAAGGGGCGTGAATCTGGCGCATGAGCTGAACAGGAAGCTCGAGGAGATCGGCACGAGCGTCAAGAAGGTCACGGACCTGATGGATGAGGTGGCGGCAGCGGCGGCAGAGCAGTCGTCAGGGACAAACCAGGTGAATACCGCAATATCACAGATCGACCAGACCACACAGCAGAACGCCTCCCTTGTGGAGGAGTCGGCTGCATCGGCGGAGGAACTGGCGGCCCAGGCAAAGGAGCTCCTGAACCTGGTCTCCTTCTTCAAGATAGACGGGGATCATGACAGGGACCAGGCCCGGCATGCTCGGGGAGCTGAAGGGGCGGGGCGGAGCCTCAAGAGGGATGATGCCCTTCCCGGAGGATCGGAGCCGGTCACGACGGCCGCCACATCACTGGAGGACGGAGACGGCGGGAAGACCAACGGAGGCTTCGAGGAGTTCTGAAAGAAGGAGAGAGAGCCATGTTTAAGAATATCACGATTCGAGGAAAACTCGCCTTGGGTATAGGGCTCGGGTCGATCTTCCTGGTCCTCATCGGAGCAACCGCCGTTCTGAGCCTCGGCAGGGTCAAGGACGACTGGTCGGGTTATCTCAACGTTGTCAATCTCAGACAGCAGCACCTCTCCAGGATCCGGTCCCTGATGGGGTACGGAGGCGGGATCCACGCCTTCAAGAACTACGTCCTCCGCGGGGAACAGGGATACTTCGACAGCTACCAGGAGAGGGCCGACGAGATACTCGCCACCGTCTCCGCCTACCGGTCGTCGGGGTCCCTCTCTCCCGTTGAAGAGGACTCCCTGAAGCGGGTGGAGGAGCTGACCGAGGTCTACAGGGACGCAATACAACGGACACGCCAGCTCCTGAAGGAGGGGAAGACCGTCGAGGAGATCGATCGGGCCGTCAAGATCGACGACGGACCGTACCTGGAGGCCCTCTCCGCCCTCTCCGCTGAACTTGACCGTGCGACGACCCGCCGCTCCGACGCGCTGAGCAGCCTCGTCAGGAAGGTGACGGTCTTCCTGACAGCGGTCATCCCTGTCTCCATCGCCCTCTTTGTCCTCTTCGGGTTCTTCCTCACCCGTTCCATCACCGGGCCCATGGGGAAGGTCGCTGAGGCGGCTGAAAGGATGGCGGACGGTGACCTGAGGGTCGCACTCGATGCGACGTCAAGGAACGAGACGGGACGGATGATGGAGTCGCTGAACCGGATGGCCGGGAACCTCAAGAGGATACTCACCCAGGCCATTGAGGCCTCGGGCCAGGTCTCCACGGCCGCGGATCAGATAGCAGAGGCGAACCAGAACTTCTCCCAGAGGATAACGGAACAGGCGGCATCCGTGGAGGAGACGTCAGCCGCGATGGAGGAGATGTCGGCCTCGGTGAGGCAGACCACCGATAGCGTCAAGGACGTCAACAGGCTGTCGCAGAACACGAAGGGCCTCGCGAAGTCAGGCACGTCAACGATGGAGAAGACCATCGAGGCCATGGAGGAGCTGACGAGGTCTTCCGGCAGGATAGCCCACATCTCCGGCGTCATCGAGGAGATCGCCTTCCAGACGAATCTCCTCGCCCTGAACGCGGCCGTCGAGGCGGCGAGGGCCGGCGAGCACGGGAAGGGGTTCGGCGTCATAGCTTCGGAGATACGGAGCCTGGCACAGAAGACCTCGGAGTTTGCAAAGGAGATAACCACCGTGGTGAGAGAGGGCGTTGAGAGGACGAGCAGGGCCATGAGGTTCTCACGGGAGCTTAACGCCAGGCTCGAGTCCATAGTGACGAGTGTGACGAGGGCTGCGGAGCTGATGGACGAGATTGCAGCCGCGGCGGAAGAACAGGCGAGCGGGATCAATCAGGTGAACACCGCCGTGTCCCAGATAGAGCAGGTGACGCAGCAGAACGCCTCCCTCGTGGAGGAGACGTCGGCGTCGGCGGAGGAGCTTGCGGCCCAGGCGAAGGAGCTGTTGAACCTGGTGGCGTTCTTCAAGGTGGACGATGCGGCGGCCCTCCGATACGGTGTCGAGCAGAGGGGCTCACCGGCGGAAGGAGGGGTCGTCCGGAGGCCGGAATCAACGGAAGGGAGGCCCCAGCTCGTCGCTGCGTGCGGGCCCGGCAGAGCCCTTGAAAACGACGGAGACTTTGAGGAGTTTTAGCGAAGACACCCTGTAACCCTAAGGACCAGGAGGTTACCATGACAGATACGATGATCGCAGAGAGGGAGGTCGATATCATCAAGGGAGAGGTCCTCTTCGACGACGGAGAGCATCGGTTCATATGGCTTGGGTGGGAGGAACATGAGGAGGAGGGACTGGTCCAGGTGAATCAGTACCTCATCGAGAACAAGGGCGTGGGGGTCCTTCTCGACCCCGGCGGCATCCATGTCTTCCCCCGTGTCGTTGCCAGCACGTCGAGACACATCGACCTCGAGAGGATCGAGCACATATTCTTCACCCACCAGGACCCGGACGTCTCTTCGGGCACGACGCTCTGGCTCGGCGTCACCCCGGCGAAGATACACATATCGAAGTGGTGGGTGAGGTTCATACCCCACTACGGCATCCTGGACATGAGCAGGATAGTGCCCGTCGAGGACAGGGGGGGAAGGATCCAGTTCCCATCAGGGGACTGTCTCGAGATAGTCCCGGCCCATTTCCTCCATTCCGTCGGCAACCTCCATCTGTACGACCCCCGCTCGAAGATCCTCTTCTCCGGTGATCTCGGAGCAGCGGTCTTCCCGAAGGGGCAGAGATACTCCTTCGTCAGGGACTTCGACAGCCACCTCAAGCTGATGGAAGGGTTCCACAAGAGATACATGGCGTCCAACTCGGTCTGCAGGAAATATCTGGAGACGATATCGAAGTACGAGATAGAGATGATCGCTCCCCAGCACGGTGCCATCTTCGGGAAGGAGTACGTGGATGGGTTCTTCCAATGGTTTTCAGGCCTCAGCTGCGGTGTCGACGTCATCAACGAGATCTACAGATAGAGAGAAGGCAAAGGGGGGATGAAGGTCCTGAAGAGCCCCGACCTTGAAATCAGTGACGAGGTCTTCACCCTCTTCACGGACCTGATATACCGGACCGCCGGGATCAAGCTGGGTATGCAGAAGAAAGGCCTTCTCATCTCGAGGTTAGGCAAGAGGCTCAAGATGCACGGCCTCAGGAACTTCCACGAGTATTACCTCCTGGTGAAGGGCGACAACGAAGAGCTGATAGAGATGCTCAACTGCATCTCGACGAACACGACGAAGTTCTTCCGGGAAGGCTATCATTTCGAGTATCTGAAGAATGCCGTCGTCCCTGAGCTGTTGAGGGAGAGGCGTTCCGAGAAGGTCATCAGGATATGGAGTGCCGGGTGCTCCACGGGTGAGGAACCCTACTCCATCGCGATCGCCGTCCATGAGGCGCTGAGGTGGGAGGGGGCGAAGATCAAGCAGGGCGGCGTCTGGGCAGGCTGGGACGTAAAGGTGCTTGCCACCGATATATCAACACAGGTGCTGCAGACAGCCGAGGCCGGGGTCTACGAGTACGACCAGATCCCGGTGCAGATCCCTCCGGAGGTTGTGGGCAGGTACTTCCTGAAAGGCGTCAGGGCTGACGCAGGAAGGATCAAGGTGAGGGACTTCGTAAAGGAGATGATAAGGTTCAGGAGACTCAACCTCAAGGATGAGAGATACCCCTTCAGGAGGGCCTTCGACGTCATCTTCTGCAGGAACGTGATGATCTACTTCGACGAAAAGATGAGGAGGCACGTCCTGTCCATGTTCCATCGTCATCTGTCGGAGAGGGGATACCTCTTCCTCGGCCATTCGGAGACGATGTTCGGCAGGGAGCAGTTCGAACCGGTCTACATCACGGTGTACAGGAAGAGATGAAGAAGACCGTACTGAACATCGGTGACATCGTCGTCTCAAGGGAGCCGTCGATACTCGAGACGGTCCTCGGCTCCTGCGTCTCCGTCTGCCTCTGGGACGAGGGGTTGAGGATAGGCGGGATGAACCACTTCATGCTGCCCCTTGCAGGCAGCGCCGTGAGAGTGCCCGAACTCTGCGGCGCCGAGTCAACCTCCAGATTGATCAAGACCCTTCTGAGGACGGGCGCCGACATCCACCGTCTCAGGGCCAAGGTCTTCGGAGGCGGAAGGGTGATCAGGGAGTTCAACCAGAGCCTCGATGTGGGGAGGGAGAACATCAGGGTGGCGAAGGAGGTCCTGAAGCAGTACGGCATCCCCGTCATCAGGGAGTGTACAGGGAAGGACTTCGGCATCAAGGTGGTCTTTTACACGGCCACGGGGAATGCCTTTGCAAAAACACTGAAGGAGGTGCAATAGGATATGGTGCAGAACAGGATAAAGGTCCTGATCATAGATGATTCAGCGGTCATCAGGCACCTTCTCACCGAGATACTGAACGACTCCGACGACATAGAGGTCGTCGGCACCGCGCAGGATCCGGTGTTCGCCCTGAAGAAGATCAGCAGCCTCAGACCGGACGTGATCACCCTCGATGTGGAGATGCCGAGGATGGACGGCCTCACCTTTCTGGAAGAGCTGATGAAGACCGATCCCGTCCCTGTGGTGATGGTCAGCGCCCTGACACGGAAGGGGTGCGAGACCACGTTGAGGGCCCTGGAGCTGGGAGCCATCGATTACGTGCCCAAGCCGGGCATCGACGTCTCAAAGGGGATCGTCGATCTCGGTGAGGAGATCGTCAGGAAGGTGAGGATCGCTGCAAAGGCGAAGGTGAGACATCGGTTCAGGAGCAGACCTCCGGCCCCGGGACCACGGACGGAGCCCGTGATATCCACGACGGACAAGATAGTGGCCATCGGAGCCTCGACGGGAGGGACGCAGGCGATAACGGAGATAATAACGGCGCTGCCGGAATCGACGCCGGGCATCGTGATAGTCCAGCACATGCCGCCCCAGTTCACCCGTTCCTTTGCCGAAAGGTTGAACTCCCTTTCGAGGCTGGATGTGAAGGAGGCGGGCAGCGGTGACCGGGTCCTGCGGGGTACGGTGCTGATAGCGCCGGGCAACGAGCACACGGCGATAAAACGGAACGGTGCGATGTACTACACCGAGGTGAGGGGCGGACCGAGGGTGAACTATGTAAGACCTTCCGTCGACGTCCTCTTCAGTTCCGTTGCGAGATATGCGGGGAAGAACGCCATCGGCGTGATCCTGACCGGGATGGGTGAGGACGGTGCAAGGGGGATGCTGGAGATGAAGAATGCCGGGGCCTTCACAATAGCCCAGGACGAGACCTCCTCCGTGGTCTTCGGCATGCCGAAGAAGGCGATAGAGATGAACGCCGTGGACCGGGTCGCCTCTCTCGAGGAGATACCGGACATCATCCTCAGGCATGTACGGACCTGATACAGATGACGCGGGCATCGGGGAAGACGCCCCGGGCAAGACCGGGCCGCGGGCGACGGACGCAACGATCCCGGATTCCTTGCATCGAGACGCCGAAGGCGGACAATCCCTTCGCTCCCGATATTAGAGAGGGCATGCCGCGGAACCACGCATGCCCTCTCTAAGGTGATCGTGAAGAGGCTCGTTATGATTACTTCTTCTTGCCCGCGATGGCGTCTTTCAGGGCCTTTCCGGCCTTGAACTTCGGTGCCTTCCTGGCGCGTATCTTTATGGTCTCGCCCGTCCTTGGGTTCTTCCCTTTCCTTGCCTTCTGTTTCACGACGCTGAACGTACCGAATCCGGCGATGGTTATCTTCTGTCCCTTCTTCAGGGTCTTGGTGATGGTGTCGAAGACCGCGCTCACCGTCTTCGAGGCTTCTGCCTTCGATGTCTTCAACGACGCCGCCACCTTTTCGATCAACTCTGCCTTGTTCATATAGACCTCCTTGAAGATTATGGTATTTACTGCATAATTTTACAGTATTCCAACATAAAATGCAAACTTTTTTCACACCCCCTCCGGATATGCAGGGCGAAGACGCATCTTTTCATCCCTGCATCCGGATCGATGCCCTGTAAGGCGCTGTCAATCGGGGCTTTCCAGCAGCAGCCGGTGCAGTCTCACAGCCCGCGATGTCTCGGGGATACGGCCTCCACAGCGGTGACGACCCTTGTCTCAACCTCTGCGGATCGTGTATCATAAACCGCAAATGCATCCCCTTTTCAAGCCCTTTGAGACGACCGGCATAGGGAGCCTTCCGTTCATCGATCCCCTCGAGGCGGTCGACCTCGTGGTCTCATACTGTGACATACCCTTCTGGCCCCAGTTGCCGCGCCGTTCCTTCAGGGAGCTGATGATCCCTCAGTATGCAGAGGGTCTCCCGGGGCTCAGGCTCGATCCCGAGAGGGAGACGGTTCTGGTGGAGGGCCCTGGACAGGAGGCCCTGAACAGGTTCTACGAACAGGTCTCCAGGGGTGCCCCCTTCCCCATCTCCCCCGAGTTCTCAAGCGGCTTCCACGCCTTCGTCGATGCACTGAGGGGAAGACGGTACAGGGCCCTCAAAGGGCAGATAACGGGGCCGCTCACCTTCACCCTCGGTCTGAAGGACGACAGGGGCAGACACATATACTTCGACGAAGAGCTGAGGGAGGTGGCCCTCCTCCTCCTTCAGCAGAAGGCCCGGTGGCAGGTGGAGAGGCTCTCCGAGCTCGCCGAAAGGGTGGTGATATTCATCGACGAGCCCATACTGACCGCTATAGGCAGCAGCAGCTACCTCGGGGTCGAACCGGACGAGGTGGAGAGGCTCATCAGGGAGACCGCATCGGCGATAAAGGCAGAGGGGGGCGTGGCAGGGGTTCACTGCTGCGGCAGGGCCGACTGGGGCATGCTGATCCGGACCGGAGTGGACATACTGAACTTCGACGCCTATGAGTACTTCGACACCCTCGGAATCTATGCTGATGAGCTGGCAGGGTTCCTTCAACGGGGCGGTCACCTCGCCTGGGGGATCGTGCCCACCACTGGTGCCATAGCCGGGGAGGACCTCCAGGGGCTGAAGGACAGGCTCCTCTCCGAGATAAAGGGCCTCTCGGCACGGATTCCGGAAGAGACGCTGAGGGCGCGCTCCCTCCTCACCCCCTCCTGCGGTGCGGGGGGCATGGGCGAGGAGGAGGCCCGGAGGGCCTTCGCCCTTCTGAAGTCCCTTGCAGAGGCAGTAAGAGGATGAAAGGCGTCTTCATAACCTTTGAGGGTATCGAGGGCTCGGGCAAGTCCACCCTCTCCAGGATGGCCTCGGAGTATCTGAGGCAGAGGGGTTTCAGCGTCGTCCTCACCCACGAGCCTGGCGACACCGAGGCGGGCAGGGAGCTGAGGAGGGTCCTCCTCGATCCGCATCTCAAGGGGATGCACCCCCTCACGGAGCTGCTGCTCTATTTCGCCGACAGGTCGGAGCATGTACACCGGGTCATAGCGCCCGCGCTCCGGAGGGGAGAGGTGGTGGTGTGCGACCGTTTCAGCGACTCCACCATATCCTATCAGGGCTACGGCAGGGGGATCGACCTCGATGTACTGAGGTATATAGACGGGATATCGAGGATGGGTCTCCGGCCGGACCTCACCATCCTCCTCGACCTCGATGTACGCGAGGGCCTCAGACGGAACAGCCTCACGGAAAAACGGGACAGGTTCGAGCAGGAGGATATGGCCTTCCACGAGAGGGTGAGGAGGGGCTATCTCAGGATCGCCGGGGAGGAACCGGAGAGGGTGAAGGTGGTGGACGCCTCCAGGCCGATCGAGGTCGTCTTCAACGAGATCAGGCCTCACCTGGAGCGGGCGGTTCGGAAACAGAGCACCTCATGATCTCTCAGGGCTCCTTCAGGTGTGGAGGCCCCGCCTCTCAGCCCTTCACCGCCCTGCTGGCTATGTCCTTCCTGTAATGCATCCCCTCGAAGTGGACCTCACGGATCGCCCTGTACGCCCTCTGCCTCGCATCCCTGATATCCTTTCCGAGGGCCGTCACCCCGAGCACCCGGCCGCCCGCCGTCACTATGCTGTCGTCGTTGTACGCCGTACCTGCATGAAAGACGATCACATCGGGCAACCCCTTCAGCTTATCCAGGCCGGTGATCGTCTTCCCTTTCTCGTACCTGCCCGGATACCCCTTGGATGCGGCGACGACGCATACGGCCGCCTCGGGCCTCCACTCAAGGGAGAGCCTCGACAACCTCTCGTCCGTGACAGCGAGGGAGATCTCCAGGAGATCCGACTTGAGCCTCGACAGTATGGGCTGGGCCTCCGGGTCACCGAAGCGGCAGTTGAACTCGAGCACGTAGGGCTCGCCGTCCTTTATCATCAGCCCTGCGTAGAGGACGCCCCTGTACTTCACCCCCTCCCTCTTCAGCCCCTTTACGGTGGGTTTGATGATCCTGTCGAGGATCTTCTGCTCAACCTCAGGGGATATCACCGGCGCAGGGCTGTAAGCGCCCATCCCGCCCGTGTTCGGGCCCTGATCATCGTCGTACACCCTCTTGTGATCCTGGGAACTCACCATCGGGAGGACGGTCTCTCCGTCGGAGAAGACGAGGTATGAGGCCTCCTCCCCATCGAGGCACTCCTCCACCACCACCCTCTCTCCCGCTGCGCCGAAGGCCTTCTCCTTCATGATCAGCCTCAGGGCGGAGATCGCCTCGTCGGTCGTCCCGGCCACGATCACACCCTTGCCCGCGGCGAGCCCGTCGGCCTTTATCACGATCGGCGCCCCCTTCATCCTCACATACTCCTCTGCATGGAGATAGGAGGTGAAGGCCCTGTACTCGGCGGTGGGGATGCCGTGCCGCTTCATGAACTCCTTTGCGAAGACCTTGCTTGACTCCAGCCTGGCAGCGCTCTTCGACGGCCCCATGCATCTTCTGCCTTCCCGCTCGAAGGCGTCGACGATCCCCCTGGAGAGGGGGAGCTCGGGTCCCACGATGGTGAGGTCTATCCACTCGTACCGGACGAAGTCCTTGAGGGACTCATGGTCCGATGGGTCTATATCAATGCATTCGGCGAGTTCAGCGATACCCGCGTTGCCCGGGCTGCAGTAGATCCTGTCCACACGCGGGCTCTGGGCAAGCTTCCAGACGATCGCATGCTCCCTGCCTCCGCCTCCTATGACGAGGACCTTCATACCCGGTGGCCCCCGCCTCCGGAGGGGGTTGCAGCCTGGACCACCCTCAAGGGGCGACAGGAGACCCGGGGGTCGCTGTAACGGGTGTTCACCCCTGTGGAGCCTTCCGTACCGGTCATTCCGCAGCGGCCTCCAGGGTCTTCGACAGGTACTCGGCGATGGCCCTGTCGTAGTGGAAGGTATGGTTGAAGACCTTCCAGGCCAGCCTGACCCGCGTCCTGTAGCTCAACTCTCCGCCGAGCCTTATCAGCTCGTCCCTCACGGAGTCGTAATCAGAGGGATCGACCACCACGGCGACGTATTCGAAGTTCTTGGCAGCGGCCCTGATCAGTGTCGGCCCTCCGATGTCTATATTCTCCATCGCCTCATGGAACCTGGTCTCAGGGCTGGCGACGACCTTCTCGAAGGGGTAGAGGTTCACCACCACCATATCTATGGGCTCTATGCCGTTGGCCCTCAACTCTTCCATATGCCTCTCGTCGTCCCTCCTGGCCAGCAGCCCGGCGTGTATCTTCGGATGGAGCGTTTTGACCCGGCCGTCCAGCATCTCGGGAAACCCGGTATAAGCAGAGACCTCGATGACGGGCACGCCCGCCTCCCTCAGCCTGGCCGCGGTTCCACCGGTGGACAGGACCTCGACGCCGAGATCGTGAAGCGCCCTCACGAAGCCCTCGATGGCTGTCTTGTCTGAGACGCTGACTATGGCCCTTCTTACCCTTGACATATCGAGCCCTCCCTTTCGAGGTGAGATAGCCTCGCTTCCAGAGGCGAGGTCCCTGACGTGTTGCAGACGGACCATCCGGCCGGCTCAGAGGGCCTCGATCCCTGCCGGCCCTCGTTCGTGTTCCCGTCCGGGACCGCTTTGCACGGGCTGGGTGTCACGGCCGGCAGATTGATTTTAGCATCTTGTATTTCTGCAGGTAAAGTGGCGGGCGGGCTCAGCCGGCTCCGGGCCGGGTGTAGATCCTCTTACGCTCCTCTCCGTCGTCCTTCTCGAAGAGGATCACCAGATCGATCCTCCTGTTCCTCGGGTCCCAGGGATCGTCCTTGATGAGCAGATCCCTGTCGGCATAACCGACGACCCTGGTAATCCTCGACGGATCGATCCCGATCGATTCAAGATACCTCCTTGTGGCGTTCGCCCTGTCGGCGGAGAGCTCCCAGTTGGTGTAGTTGCTCCTGGACGAGAAGGAGTATGAATCCGTATGCCCCTCGATGATGATCCTGTTGTCGATCTCCCCGATCTTGTCACCCAGGACGCGGAGTATCTTCTTCGCCTTCGGGGTGAGCTCGGTGCTCCCCCTGGGGAAGATGTAGGAGCCGTCCTTGTCCACGATCTCTATCTTCACCCCGTCGTCGACGACCTTCACCAGTATCTGGTCCTTCACGTCACCGAGCATGGTCTCGACGGCCCGTTTGATCGCCTCCTCGAAGGTGTCGCGCGTGGCGCCGGAGGTGCCGCCGAACTGGTAATAGTGGGGGGAGAAGACCTTGTCATAGGACTCTCCACCCTCGTTGAAGACCTCACTGGACTGGCTCATGAAGGACCTGCCGGCCTCCTCGAAGAGGCTGAAATACTTGAAGTAGGCGGCAAGCCTTATCCGCTTCTCCTCGGAGACCATGGTCAGCAGCCAGAGCAGGAGGAAGAAGGCCATCATGGCGGTGACGAAGTCCGCGTAGGCCACCTTCCAGCTCCCTCCGTGATGTCCCTCGTCGGCTGCCTTCTTCACCTTCCTTATGACCACCTTTGCATCCTTCATCTCTTCCTGATCCTTTCTTCAAGTTCGTTGAAGCTCGGCCTGTCCGAGGTGGGGATGGCCCTCCTTCCGAACTCCACCGCCATCTGCGGGGCCGCACCGCCGACGAAGGAGACGAGGGCCACCCGCACGATCTGAGGCGCCACGCCGTCATCCTTTATCTTTGACTCAAGGTTTTTTGCGATGGGGCCCACAAAGCCGTAACACATCAGGACACCCATGAACGTACCCACAAGGGCCGCCCCTATGCTGTGACCCAGGACCTCCGGAGGCTCTGACATCTTGCCCATGGTGAGCACCACCCCGAGGACCGCGGCCACTATACCGAGGCCCGGAAGGGCGTCGGCGACCATGGAGATCTTGTGATACGGCACGAGCGCCTCGTGGTGATGGGTCTCTATCTCCGTCTCCATAAGGCTGTCCAGCTCATGGGGCGGGACGTTCGTCGAGATGATCACCTTGAGGTTGTCGCAGAGGAAGCTCAGTGTATGGTGATCGGAGAGGACGGATCTGTACTTCGTGAAGAGGGGGCTCCTCTCCGGGTTCTCTATCTCGGCCTCTATGGAGATGAGCCCCTCCTTCCTGATCTTCGAAAATATCTGGTACAGGAGCACCAACAGATCGAGATAACCCGCCTTCCCCCTGCCGCCGGAGGAGAAGATCTTCCCGATGCTCTTCAGTATCATCCTGATCGCCTTCGGAGGGGAGGCGATAATTATGGAGCCGGTGGCTGCACCGAATATGATCACCACCTCGGCCGGCTGGAACAGCACATGGAGGTTTCCGTCCTCCATCAGGTAACCACCGACCACCGCGACTAAAACGACGATTATGCCGACTATCGTGAGCATGACCGAGCCCTTCCTCTACAGTCGAAACCGCTGTTGGGCACCAGCGCCGTCGAGTACCAGCTGGACCCCCCTTCTGTTCATTGAGTTGATGACGATCGGTCCCTGCAGGTTCGCCTTAAGCCTGGCGTCATCGATCCTCAGTATCACCAGGACGGCGAGGGCCTCTGCGTCACCGAGTCCGATGAACTCCTTCACCTCCTCGGAGACCTCGAGCCTGTAGCCCGGGTCCAGGAGGAAGGGGTTGATCACGATGAAGGCCACGTCCGGGTCGTCGACCGCCTGGAGCCACTTCACGTCCGTGTCCTTGTAATCCATCAGGATGTACCGTTTCAGCTCCGGAAAGCCGAGCAGGCCCTGCGGGAAGATGATCACCCTCTCCTCGGGCACCTCGATCTGGCCGAACCTGGAGGTACCGAACCTTATCATCCCTTCCTGAAGACCCCCCTCAACCTGTCGAAGGCCTCGAGCCCTGAGGCTGCAGAGAGCCTGTTCTCCTCGGCGATCCTCTGATACAGCTCTTCCCTGTAGACCCTGAGCCCCTTCGGGGCCACTATCCCCAACCTCACCTGATTGCCCTTTATCTCCACGACCTTTACGATGATCTCCTCTCCAAGACGGATCGATTCGTCTGACCTCCTTGTCAGGACCAGCATCCTGCCTCCTTACTCCTTTCCGTGAGGGCGGCTCACCTGAGGAAGTCCATGAGGGACTGGCTCAGGATCCTTGCGCCCGTCTCCCTGAGGGCCTGGAGGGCCACCTCTGTCCTGGACATCTCGGCTATCACCTCCGTGATGTCTGCATCCTCCGTCTCGGAGAGGACGGTCTTGAGGTTGAAGACACCGTCGGCCAGCCTCCTCTTCTCGGCCTCAAGCAGGTCGAGCCGGGCACCGACCTCGGCCCTCACGTCAAGGGTCTGCTGGAGGGAGTCGTCCAGGGGCTTCAGGATCGCGTTCACCCTCCCGGTGTCATCCGCCTCGAGTGCACGGGCCAGTATGTCGAGCAGCTCGATGAAGGAGCTGAAGCTGAAGGTGTCCAGCACCGTGGTGTCGTCGCTGGCCCGTATCTCCACAGTGACCGTCGTCCCTCCGCCGGGTATGTAGTGGATGAACCCGCCGCCCCCGGTCTCGACCGTCTCTTCCGCCTCCTGTGTATAGGCGAAGGCCTCTTCGCCCGTTATGTTCTCCTTCACCTTCAGGTCCGGTCCGGTCATTATCTCGATGTAGTTGCCGTCACCCTGGTAGAGCCCGCCTCCGTCGAATGCGGGTGTGTCGGTGAGGAAGCCGCTGAAGATGTACCTGCCGCGGAACCTCGTGTTGCCCCTGCCGAGGAGGTGCTCCCTCAGCCCATCCACCTCCTTCGCCATGATCGCCCTCGTCTCGGCGCTCTCGTCACCGTTCAGGGCCGCCAGTGAGAGCTCCTTCGCCCTCGTGAGGGCGTCACCGACGCCTGCAAGGACCGTCTCCGTCAGCTCCAGGTACGCCCTGGCATCGTCGATGTTCCTGATGTACTGCTCCGACTCGTCGATTCTCACCCTGTAGTCGAGGGCCTTCACGGCTCCCGTGACGTCCTGTGACGGCCTGTTTATCCTCTTGCCCGTGGCGATCGAGAGGTGGCTCTCACCGAGCCTTGTCAGGTTCTCCTGCATCGACCTTACGACCCTGTCGTATATGATGAAGCTCGAGAGCCTCATAGCCTCAGTATCTCCTCCAGCAGCTCATCGGTCATCCTGATGAGCCTTGCGCCGGCCTCGAAGGCCTTCTGGAACCTTATGAGGTTGGCCGCCTCCTCGTCGAGGTTCACCCCGGAGACGGACTCCCTCCTCAGCCTCAGCTCCTCCAGGAGGCTCTCTTCGAAGTCGCTGCTGTCCTGGGCCGCCCTGCTCATGTAACCCGTCACACCCACAATACCCCTGTAGTGATCATCGAAGCTGCCGCCGAGGTCCGGGACGCTCCCCTGCAGGAGCTCGGCCATCGAGAGGGCGTTCCTGTTGTCCGACGGCAGGGTGTCGGGAGCAGAGGCCGCCGCCACCTCCTCGGGCTCTGTGACGTTGAGCGAGAGGCCGGTGACCGCCATCTCAAGGGGGCTTATGAAGAACCTGTCGCCCCTGAGGGGGCCGCCGGCGTCATCGGTTATCTCCACCTCGATCCCCTCGAAGGAGATCGTCTGGGGAGAGGTGTAGGAACCCGACGTCACAAGCCTCTCCTCGTCGATATCATAGACCTCGTAGGTGCCGGGGTCGGTGAACCTGATCTCGTACTCGTGGAGATTCAACGAGGAGTAGTCTGTGATCGCCGCCGCGGTAATGGAGGCGCCGTCGGAGTAGTCCTTGGTGAAGAGCCGGAGGGGGCTGAAGAAGTCCTTATCCGTTGAGCCGTCGAGCCCGTAGCCCTCCCTGTGCTGCAGGTTCGTCTCCTTCACGATGGAGGCGATGAGCCTCCGGAAGTCCTTGAGGGGACCGCCCTTTATCTCCTCCGATGCAGCCAGAAGCCCCGAGAGCCGGCCTCCCGAGATGTAGTCGTTCATCCTCACCCTGCCTCCGAAGATATCCACCGTACCGTCGCTGTTCTCCACCGCGGTGAGCTCGGAGTACCCCGTCTCTGATACCAGGTTTCTGCCCCCCACGATCACCGTCACCCTTCCCCGGTCGTCCTCAAAGTATGAGTAGTCGACGAGCTCGCTGAGCTGGTTCATCAACCGGTCCCTCCTGTCCCTCAGGTCATTGGCCTGGGTGGAGCTGCCGGCCTCCACCTTGGCTATCATCTCGTTCAGCGAGGAGATCTCAGCGGCTGTCGTGTTTATCCTCTCCACGGCATCGATTATCTTCTCCGTACCGTCCTCGAGGAGGTCCGTGAGTGTGCGTTCGACGCCCTTTGCAAGGCCTGCCAGCCTGAGGGCGCTCTGGAGGAGGACCGAGCGCTGGGGAAGGGCCTCGGGATTGTCCGAAACCTCCTGCCAGGCCTTCCTGTACTCACTGAAGGCCTCGGAGAAGCCGGGCTGCTGCTCGTTGAAGGCCCCTTCCACAGCCCTGTAGAGCTCACCCAGTATGTTCGCCCTGCCCGTCCTCTGGTACTGGAGGGAGATCTGCGCCTGGAGGAAGCGGTCGTAGTAGCGCTTTATCCCTCCCACGGTGACCCCCCTTCCCACGAACCCGGCACCCGTCCGGACAGGGTCCGATATCTCGAGGATCGCCTCCTTCCGTGAGTAACCAGGGGTGTTGATGTTCGCGATGTTGTTCGCCGTGACGTCCAGAGCGGTCTGGCTCGCAAATATGGCTGACCTGCCTATATCGAACAACCCCAAGATGGCCATCTCAAACCTCTGAAACCGGGAAGGCGCTACGCCTCTCTGGAGACGGTGACCTTCCTCGATGCATCCATGTTAAAGGTCTGGAAGAAGTTTGCTGATGCACTGAGGTGCAGCGAGGCCCTCTCGATGAGGAGCCTGTTTATCTCGTTCAGCTCTTCTATGCCCTGCAACAGACTCATCAACCGGGAGCGTATCCTGACGAACCTCTCGTCCCCGGTGACGGCATAGAGGTCCGAGATGCTCCTGCCCGTGTCCTCCTCGGAGAAGAACTCGTCGGTGAGCCTCTTCCTCTCGTCCTCCAGCAGTCTGAGCTGCAGGACGAGGTTGTCCTTCTGCTTGGCGAGTTCTTCGAACACCGCGGGGTCGAAGGAGACTATGGCCTCCTTCTCGCTCTTCAACAGCCCGTAGAGGCTGCCGTAGCACCTCACCTGCTCTTCAAGGATGTTCAATATCGGTGTCGAATCCTTCATAGCTCGTCGATCATCCTGGAGAGTATCTTCTCGGCGTCAATCCGGTATGTGCCGGCCTCTATGGCCTTCTTCACGGCCTCGATCCTGTCGGTCCTCACCTCCGGCAGCCTCTGGATCTCGGCCTTCAGCTCCTCGACCCTGCCGGCCCCTGTGAGGTCCACCCTGTCACCGACCTTCCTCTTCTCTACGGCCCCCTTGCCCTCGACCGCCTCCTTGCCCGTCGTCTTCTGCGCCCTGAGATAGGCATCCTGGCTCTCGGGAGGCCTTCCACCGTGAATCTTCATGCTGAACCTCCAGTGATGGATTTCACTTATACTATCGGCCGGCAGGCGAAAAACTTTAATACGCCGGCGCCCTACACGACTTCCAAGGGGTCCACATGTCTGCCGCCCTCCAGGACCTCGAAGTGCAGGTGCGGTCCGGTGGACCTCCCCGTGCTCCCCACCAGGGCTATGGGGGTGTCTCCGGCGACGCGGTCCCCCGCCTTGACGAGGTTCCTCTGGTTATGGGCATACCTCGTCACCATGCCGTCGTCGTGCTCAATGACGACGATGTTGCCGAACCCCTTCAGGGCCCCGCTGAAGATCACCTTCCCGGCCCTCAAGGGATAGACCTCGGTCCCGGGGGCTGCGGCGATATCCACACCCCTGTGGACCCTCGTCTCACCCGTTATGGGATCGATCCTCCTTCCGAAGCCGGATGTAATCCTCCCCTCGACCGGGAGCCTTCCCCTGCGGTCCCCCGCCTCAACCCCGGGGACCGCATTCGAACCCCTCGGGGGCTCGATCGATACCGCCGGGGTTCTGCCCCCCGTCACCTCCTCTGAAACGGCGGCGGCATCCACTGCAGTCCCGGTCTCCGGCCCGGGGTGCAGAGCCTCACCTGAGACTCCGTCCACCTCACGGCCCCTTCCCTCGAGGGTCCTGACCAGGACCTCCGACAGCCCGGTCCCCCGCTCTGCGAGCACCCTCGCCAGCTCCATCTCGAAGAGGGTCTGGAAGACATCCCCTGAGAGCCCCTCGCCGAAGAGCCCCTTCCCGGCCATGCCCCTCATACCCTTCAGGAGCTCGTAGATGAAGAGGGCCTCGAACTCCCTGGAGACCTTCCTCACCCCCTCCCCGGGAGAGGTCATGCCGTAGAGGGATATCGGATCGGGGTAGATCATCAGATTATCTCCAGCTCCGCCTTGAGTGCACCCGCGGCCTTCAGGGCCTGGAGGATGGCGATCAGGTCCCTTGGCGTAACCCCCATCCTGTTCAGCGCCCTCACGACCTCGCCGAGGGTCGTGCCCGAGACCTCCATGAGGTGGGCCTTCTTCTCCTCCGCCGTGATATCGGTCTGCGGGACCACCACGGTCTCACCAGGAGAGAGGGGGGGCGGCTGTGAGACCCTGAACTCGGTGGTTATCTCGATGGTCAGGCCTCCGTGCGCTATGGCAACGGGAGAGATCCTCACGTCGTCGCCGATCACCACCGTGCCCGTCCGCTCGTTGATGACCACCCTGGCCGGTGCATCCACGCCGACATCGACGTGTTCCACGAGCCTCATCAGCTCCACGACCCTGCCCCGGTACTCCTCGGGCACCCCGAGTATCACCGTAGAGGGGTCGACGGCCTCGGCGTATTCGCTCTTCAGCAACCTGTTTATCCCCTTTGCGACGTTCGAGGCCACCGTGAAGTCCGGGCTGCGGAGTATTATCTTCACCTCCCTCAGCCCCCTCAGCGAGAGAGGGACCTCCCTCTCTATGATCACGCCGTTGGGCACCCTGCCCACCGTGGGGTGGTTCTTCTGCACCGCCCCTCCACCGCCGCCAGCCGAGAAGCCGCCTATCGAGACAGGCCCCTGGGCGAGGCCGTACACCACTCCGTCCGGCCCCTTCAGGGGTGTCATCAGGAGGGTCCCGCCCTGGAGGTCCTTGGCGTCGCCCACGGAGGAGACGACGGCGTCGATCCTGTTGCCCGCCCTCGGGAAGGCCGGCAGCGTGGCCGTAACCATGACCGCAGCGGCGTTCTTCGCCTTCAGGTCCTTCGCCTTCACCTTCAGCCCCATCCTGGAGAGCATGTTCGCTATGCCCTGCATCGTGGCGTTGCCCTTGTCACCCGTCCCCTTCAGGCCCACGACGAGGCCGAAGCCGACGAGCTGGTTCTCCCTCACGCCCTCGACGAAGGCTATGTCCTTCAGCCTCTCCGCCTCGACGGTGCGGCCGGGCAGGACCAGCACGAGGGTGAGGGCCAGTACGGTCGCACCCCTTATCATCCGCCGCCACCTCTCCAGGTATGGGACACCTGAACAGCCTCCATCAGAAGGGCCATACCCTGTCGACCAGCCTCCCCAGCCAGCCCGGGGACTGCTTGTTATCGATGATCCCCTCGCCGACGAGGAATATCTGGGCGTCGGCGATCCTCGTACTCTCTATCGTGTTCTCCGTGGATATGTCGTCGGGCCTTATCGTGCCCCTCAGCACGAGGACCTGCTTCTCGAAGTTGAGGGTGATCTCCTTCCTCGACTCTATCATCAGGTTTCCGTTCGGGAGGACGTCCACCACCCTCGCCGTGATGGTGCCCTTGAGGGTCCCCTCCCTGCTCGTCTCCCCGGAGCCCTGGAAATCATACTCTATGGAGCTGCCCAGGGAGGGGTCGAAGGTGTTCCCCTTTCCGTACAGGTTCTTGAGGTTGAAGTCGAGGGGGATGCCGAAGAGCTTGCTGATCGAGGCATCGATGGAGGAGTCCCTCCCGGCCTTCGTCTCCGCCTTCTTGGCCCCGGAGACGTTCTCCACGATCAGGACCGTCACGAGGTCGTTCAACCTCCTGGCCCTCCTGTCCTCGAAGAGGCTCGCCCTCTCTCTGTATATGGAGCCCGGCGACCGGGTCCCGGCGGCCTCATCCGTGGGCTTCAGGACGTAGGCAGGCGGAGGAGGCGGAAGACTCGCGGTGGAGGAACAGCCCGCCGAGAACAGACCGGGCAGCGCAGTCAATGCCAGAAGGGCTGCAAGGCCCCTCACCCCTGAGGCCCCTCCCCTAAGGGCTGACATCCACGACCCCCTTTCCGACGACGAGGCCCGAGAGCCTCTTCCTGGAGCCTGCGTTCAGGACCACTATCACCTCACCCCTGCTGCCGTCCTCCCGTGCGATGCCCGTGGTGGTGACCTTCAGATAGGGACCCCTGTACAGGATGATCACCTTCTCTCCCTTCCTGACGAGGGGGGGCTCCTCGAGCATCGATTCGGTGATCACCGTATCCGCCGGCAACGACCTCTTCAGCCGCTTCCCCAGAACCCCCTCCAGGCTCCGGACGGCCCCCCTCGGTATCCTCCGTACATCCATCATCGCCGTGTAGACCTCGTCCTCCGTCAGGAGGGCTCCCTTGGCCAGTGACCGCACGCTCCTGACCGTGGCGTCCCGCGCCACGACCCTGGCCCTCACGCGGGCCCTTTCGCCGCTGATGAACCGCACCATGAACGAGGCCCTCCCGAGAGGCCCCCTCTCGGTCGTTATCTCCGCCGGCACCCCGGCCGGCACGGAACCCTCCACCGTGACCTCGCTCACCTCGACCTCCGGCCAGGGGTAGCTCTTCAACAGGTACTCCCTGATCGCGTCGGCAGGCGTCCAGCCCGCCGCCAGGCTCAACACCAGCAGCAGAGTGAGCATCACCTACCTCCTCAGGTTGTTCGTCATCTGGAGCATGTCGTCCACGGCCTGCACGGCCTTGGAGTTCAGCTCATAGGCCCTCTGGCTGGCGATCATCTGAACCATCTCCTTAACTATGTCGACGTTGCTGAGCTCGATGAACCCCTGCTGTATCGTCCCCATCCCCTCCGTGCCGGGTGCGCCGGTTATGGGCGCACCCGAGGAGGCGGTCTCGACGAAGAGGTTCTTGCCTATGGACTTCAGCCCTCCCGGGTTGGGCAGCTTTGCGAGCTCGATCTGCCCGACCTCCGTGGGTTCGTTGCTGCCCGGCTGTAACACGTTCACCCGGCCGTCGGAGCTGATGGTTATCTGGGTCGTGTCGGCCGGGACGGTTATCTCCGGCTCCAGGGGATAGCCCTCGGAGGTGACGATCCTGCCCTCGCTGTCCAGCTTGAACGTCCCCGCCCTTGTGTAGGCGATCTCACCGTCGGGCTTGACGATCTGGAAGAAGCCCTCACCCTCGATCGCCATATCCAGCGGATTGGCGGTGTTGACGTAGTCTCCCTGCTCGAATATCTTCTGCACCGCCGCGGTCTGAACACCGAGGCCCACCTGAATGCCCGAGGGCAGTTGAGAGCCTCCGGCCGACGTCGCACCGGGGCTCTTGATCTCCTGGTACATCAGCTCCTGGAAGTCGGCCCTGCTCCGCTTGTATCCCGGCGTGTTGGCGTTGGCGAGGTTGTTGGCGATGATGTCGATGTTCAGCTTCTGTGCCTCCATACCCGTTGCTGCAATGAAGAGCGAACGTATCATCTCTCTATATCCTCCCTATCTCGTTTAATGCCTTTGCTGCGGCGTTGTCGAAGGCCCTGATCATCCTCTGGTAGGCCTCGAACTCCCTGACCGTCCTGATCAGCCTCGTCATCTCCCTGAAGACGTTCACGTTGGAGGCCTCCAGCTCTCCCTGGACGATCCCGCTTGAGACCTCACGGGGCCTCTGAGCTCCGGAGGGGATGAACGTGGAGTCACCCACCTTCGTGAGGTTGTAGGGCCTTGGAAAGTCGACCACCTTCAGCCTCCCGACGGCCGCACCGTCCACGGTCACCTCGCCGTCTGCGCCGATCGTGAGGCCGCCCTGGGGGATGCGGATCGGCTCTCCGTCCCCGCCGAGGACCTTCCTCCCCTCTACATTCACAAGATATCCCTCTGCATCGATCCTGAAGTCCCCGCGCCTGGTGTACAGTCCGCCCTCGAGGGTGAAGAACCCGTCCCCCCTGATCGCGACGTGGAGGGGGTTGCCGGTGTGGATGAAGGAGCCGGGCGAGAAATCGGTGACCACCCTCCCCTTCTCCACCATCACCCTGTCCTGATAACCGACCTCCCGGACCAGTGGAAGGATGTAGGCACTGAAGGCTACGCCCTCACTTTTATAACCCGCCGTGGAGGCGTTTGCAAGGTTCCTCGTAATCACCGAGACCTCCGCATCCTTCACCGCGGCTGCCGAGGCGGCTATGTAGATACCCTTGTACATGCCGAATGATCAAGCAAGAGGTGTGCCAGCAAACCGCTGTCCCGGCGGCGCCGGGGAAAGGGGCAACGGCGGGCGTCCCTCCGGTTGAGGGGATGGGAGTTTCTTGCCGGGAAAGGAAAAAATTTCCTTCCCCGGCTTTCTGGTCTGTTTCGTCTGGTTGGTGGCGGGAGGGGGCTGAAAGGCGGCACGCAGATACGGTCTCCGTTTGGTTCGGTGAGAGGAAGGCCCCTTCGGGCCTTCCAGATGCAAGGCCGGGAAGGTCAACTACATCCGCTCGCTGTGCATATTCATGGTGATGATGAACTCCACCTCACCCCTTGATATATCGAGGATGCCAGCGATCTCCTCGGTCTTCAGCCCCTTGCTGGCGAGCACCAGCACCTCCCTGTAACGGTAATCTAACAGGCCGTCCGGCTCCTGGGTCACCTTCTCCGCCCTCAGAAGCAACCTCTCCAGGGCCTCCATCTTCCCCTCGAGCCTCTCCTCCGTCTCCCTCAGGGTCCTCAACCTCGCATCTATCCTGCTCATCATGAGCGATGAGAGCTCCTCTATCTCGGAGAGCTCGACATTGAGCAGCCCGCTGGCCCTGTCCACCTTTTTGCTCCTCCTCTTCTCTTTCCTCAGACCCTTCAACATCTCGACCTCCTCCGGGCCTCTTCAGGCCCTTATATCGATACGTCCCCGGGTTTCATCCTTCCGCCGCATCTCCTTCTGCCTCTTTACACCCCTCTTCTGCCTCCTGCCGCTCTTGTCCCTCTCGACCTCCTGCCGTTCCCTGGTCACCGGTGTCTCGTAGACCCTCTTCAGTCCTTCAACAGGCATCTCAACTCATGAAGGAAAGCTTCTCAGAGATGTACTTCTCCTTGAACCCCCCTATTATCTCCTCTGCTTCATCAATCCCGATGCCCAGCATCTCCATCCTCACCGTATCGTCGGGACAGAGCTCGGGCATGGGGCCGCGGTAGCCGACGCCGAGCCTGAGACAGATGCAGTCGGCAAGGCGGACGATGTCACAGAGCCCGCCGGCGTTGCCTCCGGCGTCAATCTCGTGACGCTTGTGATGCTTCCCCGCCACCTCGATCAGGTCCGGTGTGAACCCCCACTCCTTGAAGAGGAGCTCTCCCACCTCCTGATGGGTGAACCCGAAGAACCCCTCCTCCACCTTGTAGAAGGGGATCCTCTCGCCGTAAACGGTCTCGACCACCATGGCATACCTCTCCGGCTGACTCTGATTCATGACCGCCTTACCTATGTCATGCAAAAGTCCTGCCACGATACTCTCTTCCACCGGTATCTCATGCAACGACTGTTTGCTGCAGATAAGGCCGGCGGCGATCGAGACACCGAGGGTGTGCTCCCAGAGCTTCTGCTCGATCAGGCCGTGCACTTGATAGAGCTCCCTCGTCGCCACGGCGATGGAGATCTTCTTCACCGCCTCGAAGCCGAGGACGAAGATGGCGTCCGAGATGGTGTCAACATTCCGACGCATGCCGTAAAAGGCGGAGTTGGCGAGCATAAGCACCCTCGAGGCGAGGGCCTGGTCAGAGGAGATCACGCGCTGTATGTCCTCGACCCTGGCGTTCGGGTCGCTGGTGATCTCCAGTATCCGCGCAGCCACGTGGGGCATTGCAGGCAACGTGCATTCCTTGAGGATCATCTCAGGATTCAATTCTCTCTTCCTCCTTCCCGGGCCGCATAAACATCGGGCAGCGGGGAGGCCCTGTCAGCAAACCCATGCCCTTTCCCTCAATACCTTACGTCCCCTCCGCCGGGATATGCGTCGTAGCCGAGGAACTCGTCATACCAGGCGGATTCGGACCGTTGGTGACAACCCTTCAACCTTGCCGAAGGGAGGATGAGGAAAGACCTCAACAACTTTCTTACCGCTGTCATGATGCTTTATCGGACATAAGGGCGGGCGACTTTAGATGAACGGAGGTTCAGACACCGAGGAGCGACTCCGCTTCAGCCGCCTCCTCTGCGGACCTCTCCCTGATCTCGGCGATCCTCTGTTCGTCGAGATGGAACTCGAGCACGATGGCGTCATGCTCACTCGTCCATACGCCGTCGTCCTCGATCTTGGGGAAGAAGCTCCTGGAGAAGGCCTCGGCGAGGGCGACGACGGAGGCCACCTCGCCGTAGAAGGACTGGTTGTAGCAGTCGCACATCGAGGGCTTGTGGTGATACCTCACGGTGCATACTATCTCCTCCGGTATCAGGGCATCCTCGAGGAACCGGCCGCCCGCCATCCCGTGGTCGCCTCCGTAGGCCCTCACCTCTGCTTCCACAATGTCGACGCCTGCCATCATCTCCGTATACCTCTCGCCGTCGATGGTGAGGAAGAGCACCCTGCCGATGTCGTGGAGGAGGCCGGAGACGAAAGAGACCGACCTGTCGACATTGCCCACGTGGTCCGCTATGTTCGCAGCGATGACCGCCACCTCGAAGGAGTGCTGCCAGAGCCTCTCCACCCTCTGCCGCTCGCCGGAGTGGAGGAACCTGAAGACGGAGACGCTGAGGCAGACGCCCTTCACCAGGTCGTAACCCATGAGCATTATGGCCTGTTCCAGGTTGTTGACCCTTCCGGAATGGCCGAAGAAGGGGGAGTTCGCGATCCTGAGGATCCTTTCCGTAAGCGACTGGTCGTATCTGACCACATCCGCCACATCGACGAAGGAGGACTTCTCGTTCTCGAAGACCTCGATCAACCCCTTGAGGATCGCTGGGAACGAAGGCAGGTCGCGGAGTGCGTCGATCTTCTCGATGATCTCCCTCTTCATGGCGGACTTTTCGGGGCTGCGGCGGTACCGGGGACCGCGGCTGACCCCTGCGGTTGAAGCCCCTGTCAGGAAGTGGGGGCCGCCAGCTCGTTCTCCGAGAGGAGCCTCTCCAGCTCGAGGAGGATGATGAGCCTGTCGTCGACCTTCCCCACCCCTTTGACGTACTCCGAGTTCACGCCGTTGGTTATGGGAGGGGGAGGCTCGACGGTATCGGACGATATCCTGAGGACCTCGGAGACGCCGTCTACGATGAACCCCGCAACCGTCCCCTTGATATCCATCACTATGATCCTCGTATCCCTGTCGAACTCCTTTCCGTCGAGGCCGAACCTCTTCCTCAGGTTGACCACAGGGATCACCCTTCCCCTCAGGTTTATGACCCCTTCCACATGGGGCGGGGAGTTCGGGACGTTCGTTATCTCCACCATCCTGTTTATCTCCTGGACGTTCAGTATGTCCACGGCGTACTCCTCCCGGCCGAGACGGAATGTGACGAGCTGCAGGACCTCTCCCGCCGTCTCCTTCACCCCTTCCAGCACCGCGTTCATGACGGCAGACCTCCTTCCATGTGTATCGGACCTCTGCAGGGCGTACGGACCGGGGCTCACCCTGCTGCACTCTTTCCTGCCGGGGCGTCCCGCATCCCTGTGCAGCAAGCATGATGCACCCGTCCGAAAGGGCCCTGCTTCCGGTCCCTTGATACTAATCGGCCAGAAGGGCGGGAAACTTTAACCTACCACCGCCTCCTCTCGTTGTGCTTCAGCCTGTAGATCAGCCCCTCCAGCACGTCGAGCTCGTGGTGAAGGATCTGCCTCTCCCTGGGACCGAGGTAACCGTCCGCCCTGAACCTCGCACGCTTCGCCCTGATCCGGTCAAGCTCCGTCTGCACCCTGACGGCCTCCCTCCTGGTCAGCTCGCCTGAATGGACGCCCTGGTCGATCCTCCTCTGCAGCTCGTTGATCCTCGCCTGGATGGTCGGTGCCCTCAGGTCGTCGGCGGTGGCGCACCGCACGGAGAGGAAGGAAGACAGTACGATCACCAAGACAAGAGAAACCCTCTTCATGACGGACCTCCTTTTAGTGGCTATCCACCTGCACGGCTGCAGGCCCTTCTGTGTAGTTTAGACCCCCTCGGTCCTGAAAGGTTTACCAGAGGCCTGCTGAAGCCCGGGGCCATAAGGCGGCGGGGGGTGAGATCGGGCCTGAAGGGTCTTGAATCATGCATAATTCGCCCCGAGGGGTGGGTATGGCGGGTTCAACCCGTGTACAGGCGGGGGGCCTACCGACCCCGGCGGCTGGGGTCCCCTTCAGCGACCACATCGAGCCTGATCTGCAGCTCCCTGAGCTGCCTGCTCTCCACAGGTGACGGCGCACCGCTCAGGAGGCAGACCGCCTTCTGGGTCTTGGGGAAGGCTATGACGTCCCTGATCGAACCCGCGCCGGCCATCAGCATCACGAGCCTGTCGAGGCCGAGGGCTATGCCGCCGTGGGGCGGGGCACCGAAGCGGAGCGCGTCAAGGAGGAAGCCGAACTTCATCCTCGCCTCCTCCTCTGATATCCCGAGTATCTCGAACATCCTCCTCTGGAGATCGGGCCTGTGGATACGGATGCTGCCGCCGCCTATCTCGCAACCGTTCAACACTATGTCATAGGCCTTCGCCTTGAGGGAGGCCAGCACCTCGCGGTCGTCCGTCCCGCCGCCGAGCATCCGCTCTATATCCTCATCGCTCGGTGAGGTGAAGGGATGGTGCATCGCCTGGAACCTCCCTTCCTCCTCATTCCATTCAAGGAGCGGGTAGTCCACCACCCAGAGGAACCTGTAGCCCTCCGGGATCAGCCCCTGCCTCCTGGCGATCTCCAGCCTCAGCCTGCCGAGTACGTCAAGGACCACATCCTCGCTGTCGGCCACGAAGAGCATCAGGTCCCCCTCTTCCGCCTCCAGCCTCCCGGCCATCTCCTTGAGCACCCCCTCGGGGAAGAACTTCGTTATCGGTGAGTCGAACCCGTCCCTCACCTTCACCCATGCCAGCCCCTTTGCACCGAAGGACTGAGCCAGGTCCGTCAGTTCGTCTATCTCCTTCCTCGACAGCCCCGCCATCCCCTTGCCGCAGAGACCCTTCACCCTGCCGCCGGACTCCAAGGCGGAGAGGAAGACCCTGAAGCTGCTCTCACCGGCGAGGTCTCCCATCTCCTTCAGCTCGAGGCCGAACCTCGTGTCAGGCCTGTCGCTGCCGAAACGCTCCATCGCGTCCCTGTAGGAGAGGCGCTCCATCGGCGTCTCCACCTCCACCTGCAGCACCTCCCTGAAGAGGAGGGAGAGCATGCCCTCCACCACGGTGATGACGTCGTCGGGCCGGACGAAGGACATCTCCAGGTCCACCTGGGTGAACTCAGGCTGTCGGTCGGCGCGGAGGTCCTCGTCTCTGAAACACTTTACGATCTGGAAGTACCTCTCCAGACCGGAGATCATCAGTATCTGCTTGAAGAGCTGGGGGGACTGGGGAAGGGCGTAGAAGTGACCCGGGTTGAGACGGCTTGGCACTATGTAGTCCCTTGCACCCTCCGGCGTCGATTTAGTGAGCATCGGGGTCTCTATCTCTAGGAACCCCTTGCTGTCGAAGTAGTCACGGATCAGCTTCGTGATCCTGTGCCTGAGGGCGAGGTTGTCCTGCATCTCCCGCCTCCTCAGGTCAAGGTAACGGTACCTGAACCTCAGGGACTCGGAGGTCTCCGAGGCCTCCTCGATGGTGAAGGGCAGGGGGTCCGCCCTGTTCAGGATCTCCAGCTCCGAGGCGTAGAGCTCAACCGCACCGGTCGCGATATCGGGGTTCTCCGTGCCCTCGGGCCTTCTCCGCACCTCGCCCCTTGTCCTGATCACGAACTCGGACCGTAGCGAGTGGGCCGCGCCGTGGGCCTCCCTGGAGACCTCCGGGCTGAAGACCACCTGCACTATGCCGCTCCGGTCCCTCAGGTCCACGAATATCAGGCCGCCGTGGTCACGCCTCCGGAACACCCATCCCGAGAGGCTCAGCTCACTGCCTATGTCCGTCTCTCCAACCTCTCCGCATCCCTTGTCTCTATACATGGCACCTCCTCGGATCAATACATTTTAACACTTCGTTTCAACCTTTTCACCTCATCCTCACTCAGGCGCCTCCACCGGCCGGCAGCGAGTGCTCCGAGCTCGATCCCGTCTATCCTCGTCCTCTTCAGTCTCAGCACCGGATGTCCCACCCGCTCGAGCATCCTCCTTATCTGCCGCTTCCTGCCCTCGTGTACGGTCATCTCGAGCCAGGAGTTCTTCTCCGTCCCCCTCCTCGTCACCCGCCTCACCTTCGCCGGAGCGGTCATACCGTCCTCGAGCCTCACACCCCTGCGCAGCCTCTCTATATCCCTGTCCTCGATCACACCCTTCACCTTGACGAGATAGGTCTTCGGTATCCTGTACGACGGATGCATCAGCCTGTATGCCAGCTCCCCGTCGTTGGTGAGCAGGAGCAGCCCCTCGGAGTGAAAATCGAGTCTTCCCGCCGGATAGACCCTGAACCTCACATCCCTTATCAACTCCCTTATCGTGGGCATCTCCGCCCCTTCCTCCAGGGTGGTGAGCACCCCCTTCGGCTTGTGCAGGGCGATGTAGACCTTCGGTTCCGGCCTGACGAGGAGCCTCCCGCCGACCTTTATCGTATCCCTCTCGGGATCCGCCTTCATGCCCAGGGTGGCCACCTTTCCGTTGACGAGGACCTTACCCTCAAGGATGAGCTCCTCGGCCTTCCGTCTCGAGGCGACACCCATCCTCGCGAGTATCTTCTGGAGCCTCTCTTCCATGGCCAGACCGCTGCAGAGTATCTATTTTACACGGATGCGAGCCTTTCTAACAACAACGGAGCGGTGGGGGCGCCGTCAGGCGGATATCGAGGCGGGAGTAAGGAGTCCGCCCACCTTGTCATCTCGGGACCGGCGCGTTTCCCGCAAGGCTGAGACGTCCGTCCCCGGCTTGCTGCCGGGAAGCTCCATGTTTTATGCTATATCCAATCATGAGGAGCGGTCCGTGATGAGCCTGAATCTCCGGTGTCCATGGAAGATGCGGAAATCTCTGAAAATCATACCCCCTGCGGTCGTCGTGCCCTTGTTCTTTCTGATCGTCGGTTTCAGCGGTGACGACACAACCGGCTTTCTCAGGGTCCGTGGAGACGGGATCATCGACGCCGCATCAAAGCCAGTCCTGCTCCAGGGGTTCAACGTAGCCTTCAAAGACTTCAAGGGTGTGCTCGGAGAGTCGGACATAAGGAAGATCGCCGATACGGGGGCCAACAGTATCCGGCTGATACTGGAGTACCGCGACTTCGAGTCATCACCCCTTGAGTATAACCTCGAGGGTTTTTCCCTCCTGGACCTGATCCTCAACTGGTGCGAGAAGTACCGCATCTACGTGATTCTCGATATGCACCTTGCACCAGGCATACAGAACCCGCATGATTTCGTAGTACACAGGGAGAGGTCTTACAAGTTCTGGCAGAGCGAGGAACACCAGGAACGTTTCTACTCGCTGTGGTCCGAGATCGCAAGGAGGTATGCCGACAGAAGGATAATAGCCGGGTATGATCTCCTCAACGAGGGTGTCCCGCCTGACGCCGATGAGTATTTTAACATCATAAATAGAGTGGCGAAACAGATCCGCCGTTATGACAAAAACCACATACTTATAGTCCAGGAGGCGATCCTGCCCGACCGGCGGAAGATGCTCTCGCTGATAGAAGACGACAACACCGTATACAGCATACACTTCTTCTACCCTCCCCGGTTCACCTTTTACACGACCACCACGGATAGGACGATAACGACCTATCCCGGAGAGATGGTGACCTACGGCGGCAAGATCGGTGAAGCGGCAACACCACCCGTAACGGGAAGCAGCGATTGGAGGAGACTGGTCATCGAGACCACACCTCCGGAAGGTGCTGAAATCCTCATGGTGAATGTATCGTCGGACGGGAACCATGGTGCAGTATGGTTCGATGACGTCTCCTTGGAGGTCGACGGCCATCCCGTCGACCTCCCCGCCCCCCTTGTGCCGAACAACTCCTTTGAGATCGATTATCCCGGCATAAGCTGGAATACCGAAGGGCGCTGCGCCATGGTGACGAGGGAGGTTTCAAGGTCCGGGGGGCGTTCCCTTTCCTTCATCGATTGCAGGACACCCGCCCGTGCCAGAAGCAGCCCCATCGAGGTGAAAAGAGGTGTCTACTCCCTCACCGCATGGGTCAAATCCAGAGACGCAACAGGAGACAACCGTATCTCCTTGTCCTGGCATAAAAGGAAGAGCATAAAGTCAATTGACAGGAAGGCCCTGATCGAAAGGCTCGATTATGCCTTGAGTTTCAAGCGGCGATATGACGTGCCAATCTATGTGGGTGAGTTCACAGTCCATGCGAATCCATCCAGAGAAAGCGTCATCAATTATCTCAAAGACATCCTCGATATAATGAGGGACAACGGCCTCCACTGGAGCTATTGGACGTATTATTCTGAATATCCAGGGATAGGCATCTATACCGGGAACGCCCCCAGCCTTTCAAGGCCGGATGATTTAGAAGTACTCGAAAGTTATATGGATGATGACGGTTACGCATCGAACAGGGCGTCGGGATCAGCCCGGTCGAGCGCCGCGACCACGGCACAGCCGATCTCCCCGCCGGCCACCCCCACTTCCACTTCGTAAGTGTAAGTGAGGCTGAGGGAAAAGAGACGAGCTTGCCACCCCCACTTCCACTTCGTAAGTGTAAGTGAGGCTGAGGGAAAAGAGACGAGCTTGAAAGACCGATTGATGGAATCAATGTAACAAAAGAAACCGATCCGTGGAGAGGGTGGTCTCAAGGCCGAGGATCAGTCTCCTTGCTACGGACCAGAACCGTGACAGGACATTTTCAATTATCCATGCGTTCATCCCGAGCGCCCTCACTACCACACCCCTTTCCGGAAGTGTGGAGACACCTCCAACAACAGCACCTATCTCATCTATGGTTTTGCGGAGTGCGCTGATGAGGGGCCTTTCCATGGAGGGGTTATCAAAGACGAGGTATAGAACAGCCGCTACAGAAAACCCCTCCAGCAGACCCGGACCGCTGTAATCAATCCTGTCCGGCTCCAGGTCCACTCTCTCCGTGAGGATGAGCTCTCCATCATACTCTATCTCGGTGTTGCTCCTGTACTCCTTAAAGTGCAGGCTCTCTCCCCTTGCCACCCTGCCTGTACTGAAGGCATCAAGCACAAAGGCAGTAGCTCCTCTCTCCATCAAGACCCTTGTCTTCTGACTAT
>WGEZ01000083.1 GCA_015492515.1 Nitrospirota bacterium | reverse complement strand
CTATATAGGCCTGTCTGCCCTTCTTCACCTCCGATCGGATGAAGCTGTACAGCATCCCTTTCTGTTTTTCGTGAAACACCTTTGTTATCACCTCTTTCCTGCCCGGCGGGAGTTCGTCGAGCACCGAGATGTCGAGATCACCGTAAAGGGTCAGCGACAGCGTCCTCGGTATGGGTGTGGCGGTCATGACGAGAACGTCCGGGTTGATCCCCTTCTTCCTCAGGCTGCTCCTCTGCATCACCCCGAAGCGGTGCTGCTCATCTATGACCACCAGACCGAGCCTGTGGAACTTGACGTTTCCCTGAATGAGGGCGTGGGTGCCTATCACTATATGGATCTCACCTCTTTCAATCTCCCGGAGGGGCCTCTCCCTGCTGCTCCCTGTAAGGAGGGCGCACCTCAACCCGAGGGCCTCGGCATAGGGGTGGATGTTCATATGGTGCTGTTCAGCCAGGATCTCTGTGGGGGCCATGAGTGCCGCCTGATGGCCCGCTTCGACGCAGAGGAGCATCGCCATCATGGCCACCATGGTCTTGCCCGAACCCACATCGCCCTGGAGGAGCCTGTTCATCGGTCTGGTGCTCCGCATGTCGGCGCGGATCTCCTGGAAGACCCTCTGCTGGGCGCCGGTCAACCTGAAGGGAAGCAGCTCCATGAGCCTCCTGACGAGCCTCCCCTCGGGATCGATGGAGACACCCTTCCGTATGGCTGTGCCCCGCTTTATGACCGCCAGACCCGCCTGGAGAAGGAAGAGTTCGTCAAAGGAGAGCCTCCTGTGGTATGCGCTGACCCCCCTGTTCAGCTCCTCCAGGTCTGAGTCATCAGGGGGGAAATGGACGTTCAGGTAGGCCTCTGCAAGCTGCGGGAGGTTGTATCTTCTGAGGACCTCCCCGGGGAGATACTCCTTCAGGGAGGGGACGGCGAAGTTGACGATGCAGAACATCGTCGTCCTGAGGGCCCTGGTGCCGAGGCCCGCCGTGGTCCTGTACACGGGCACGATCCTCGAGGTATGGATGCCCGGTTGTTCCTGGTCGCCCTCCACTATCTCATAGTCGGGGTTCTGCATCTCGTAGCCGATGCCCCAGTATGGGTCCCGCTTCACCACGCCGCTCAGGACGACGGTCTGCCTGGGTGCGAAGACCTTCTTCAGGTACGGCTGGTTGAACCATTTGCCCTTCAGCAGTCCGGTGCCGTCACTGATGACGAGCTCGAAGAGCTTCAACCCCTTCCGCCGGACCTCGATCACCTCAGAGGAGACGACCTTGCCCGCCACGGTCTGGAGGCGGTCGTAACAGAGCTCTGATATCCTCAACTGCACACGCCTGTCCTCGTACCTGTAGGGGATATGGTCGAGGGCGTCGGCCACCGTCTTAATCCCCAGCCTGGCGAGGAGCTCCGCCTTTCTCGGACCCACCCCCTTGACGAACTGGACCGGATACTCGTGGAGGTCTCTGTGCATGGAACTACCGCGGAGCTGTTGAGTGGGCTAAGGGATCATGCCGGTCCGGGCAACGGGGATACCCACCCGAAGACCCGCTCCGAAGGTCGGCTTCACTGCTGGGGGTCACCGAAGGCGGACTCCGCCTCTTCCTGTTTGATCTTCGAGTACTCGCTCTCACTGATGATCTCTATCTCCCAACCGGTCAGCTTCATGGCGAGCTTGACGTTCTGGCCCTTCTTGCCGATGGCGATCGAGAGCTGTTGGTCGTTGGCGACGACCATCGCCGTGCGGTCCTCCTCATTGATCCCTATCCTGTCGACGGTTGCCGGGCTCAGCGCCCTTGCGATGAGCATCCTCGGGTCGTCGCTCCAGGGGATGATGTCGATCCTCTCCCCCCGCAGCTCCCTCACTATGGTCTGGACCCGGGTGCCCTTCATCCCCACACAGGCACCTACTGGATCGATCGATGGATCGTTGGAGATGACCGCGATCTTGGTCCTCTCGCCGGGTTCCCTGACGATGTTCTTGATCGTCACGATCCCGTCATCGATCTCGGGGACCTCCGTCCGGAAGAGTTCCGCCACGAACTCCGGCGAGGTACGGGTCAGTATTATCTCCGGCCCCTTCGGCGAGGTCTTCACCTCCTGGACGAGGGCCTTCACGGCATCCCCCCGCTTCAGGCTCTCGCCGGGGAGGGTCTCCCTGTAAGGAAGCATCGCCTCGACCCGTCCGAGGTTCACGAAATACATGCCCTTCTCCCGCCGCGTCACCACACCGCTGACGATCCTGCCCACCTTGTCCTTGAACTCGTTGTAAACGATCTCCCTCTCGGCCTCCCTCACCTTCTGGAAGATGACCTGCTTGGCCGTCTGTGCGGCGATCCGGCCGAAGTCGTGCAGTTCCAGGGGTAGGGCGACGGTATCGCCCGGTTTCTTGTCGGGGTCGATCTCCCGTGCATCCTCGAGGGAGATCTCCTCCTTCGGGTCGGTCACGACGTCCACGACGGTCTTGACGAGCGAGAGGTGGATCTCGCAGGTCTCGGGATCGATGCGGAGTTCGACGTTCTTCCGGCCGCTGAACCGCTTCTTCGCCGCGCTCAGGAGTGCCGACTCAAGGGCCTTAAGCACCGCATCCCTCGGTATGCCCTTCTCGCGGCATATCTGATCGATTATGTAGCAGAACTCCTTGTTCATTAAATCTCTATCTCCAGCCTTGCCCTGGTGATGATCTCACCGGGTATCCTGAGCTCCCTGCCCTTGACCTCCAGTATCACCACTTCCTCATCCTCGACGGCCTTTATCCTCCCCACGTGGAAGGTCTGGTTGTCGACCTTCTGCTTCGTGACCACCCTGGCCAGCCTCCCGATGAACCTCTTGAAGTCCTTTATCCCCCTGAGGGGTCTGTCGAGCCCGGGGGAGGTCACCTCCAGGGTATAAGAGCCCGGGATGGGGTCTTCCACATCCAGAAGGGCCTCGAGCTGTCTGCTGACCAGCTCGCAGTCCTTTATCCCCACCCCGCGATCGCTGTCGATCGTGACACGGATGACCATCTTCCCCGGCTGACCGAGCAGCTCGACATCAAAGAGCTCGACCCCTGCGGTCTCGGATGCCTCTGCTGCCAGCTCCGTCACCTTCTTCCTGATCCTCTCCTTCGATGTCATCAGAGTATATCAAAAACAAAAGAGTGGGTTAACCACTCTCTTGAGATCCCTCGGTCTTCGCTTTAGAACTGTTGCCAGCGCCTCTGAAACCGCGGGCTGCCCGCACCGGTTGAAAAAGGCTGATACTATAATTTATCAATTTTCTTGAGAAAAGTCAAATTCAGAGGCCTCCGGAGGCGGGGAAACCAGTTTTTCCTCCCGTTTATGTTAATATATACCGGTATCTGCCCGGAGCAACATCCGTCCCCCGGGGCTGAAGGAGGCCCTTCAGCCGATGAGTTCCTCTGGATCAGGAGGTGTGATGGTCAAAGGAAGGATACTGTTCACCGTCGAGGAGGTGCAGGCGAAGGTCACCGAGATCGCCGAGAGGATCAACGAGGATTACAAGGGTAGGGAGATCCTTGCAGTGGGGATCCTGAAGGGGGCCTTCATGTTCTTCTCCGACCTGGTGAGGCGCATAGAGGTGCCCCTCGAGGTGGACTTCATCGTGGCATCGAGTTACCTGAAGACGGAGACGACGGGTGAGGTGAAGGTCCACTGTGACGTCAGAGCGGATATAAGGGACAGAGAGGTCCTCCTCATCGAGGATATAATCGATACGGGTGTGACGATGAACCACCTGAGGGAGAGGTTCCTCTCCAGGGCCCCGAGGTCCTTGAGGATCTGCGCCTTTCTTGACAAGCGGGAGAGGCGTCTTGTGGATG
>WGEZ01000082.1 GCA_015492515.1 Nitrospirota bacterium | reverse complement strand
CGACGGATCCTCTCGATGATCACCCTTTCGAGCTCTGCTGACATGATCAACCCCCGGGGTCGACTTTTATTATACCCGAATCCGGCGATAAGGGATGTTGGCGAAGACAGCGGTACGATCGGGTCTGAAGGGTCCTGAATCCTGTGTAATATTCATCCCGACGGATGTCGGGACGGCAATGACCCGAAGACCCTGTCGTGCTGCCCCATAACACCGGTTATCGCTGATCTGGGTTATAATATATCCCGGGCCTCACGATCGGGATTCCGCGGCGGATGGGAAGGATAAAGCTGATAATCTTCGACCTCGACGGCACGCTCGTCGACTCGGCGGCCGACATCACCAACGCCCTCAACTACGGGCTGGAGCCCTTCGGGTTCAGGCCGTTGACGGTGGAGGAGACGGTGAAGATGGTCGGCGAGGGGATAACGAGACTTGTGGAGAAGGTCCTGGGGACGGAGAGGCCGGAGCTGAGAGAGGCCGTGCTCGAGAGGTTCCTCCGCTTCTATTCAGGCCACCTCACAGAGCATACACGTCCCTATCCCGGCGTGGTCGAGACCCTCCAGAGGCTCGACGGCTACAGGAAGGCCGTGATCTCCAACAAGAGGGAGGCCCTGTCGAGGAGGCTCCTCGAGGAGCTCGGTATGGCCTCTTACTTTGATCACATCCTCGGCAGCGACAGCACGCCCCGGAAGAAGCCCTCTCCACAGCCGGTGATCGAGGTCCTGAGGCGAGAGGCCCTCACACCCGCCGAGGCGGTGATGGTCGGCGACAGCAACCTCGACATCGAGGCGGGCAGGGCCGCAGGGGTGACCACCGTGGCGGTCGGTTACGGCTACAGGCCTCTTCAGGCCCTCGCAGGTGCGGCCTTCCTGATCAGGGAGAGGCTCTCCGAGCTCCTGGAGATACTGAAGGCGCTGGAGCGTCAATGACCGCGCCTGTCAGAGGTAACCCTTAAGGGTGAAGCTCGAAAAGAGCATCGGCCAGAGGGAGATCATCGTGAAGACGGCGACCAGGACCAGGGCCGTGACCGTCCACCTCTGCTGGGCCTTCCCTACCACTGGATCCAGTGACCCCAGCCTCCTAAGCGGCTCCGTGATCCCCACGATCATGCCGAAGAAGGACCCGCCGAAGAGGCTGACGTAGAGGGGATACCCTATGTAGTGGTACTCGGCCTGGAGGATGTCGAAGGGGCAGTGGTGGGTGGGAACCTCATAGAAATAGAGGGATATGAAGGAGACGACGGCTGCGAGCGACACGGGAAAGAGGATGACCGAGGCCGCAGAGAAGAGGTACCTGAGCCATGCCCTCCTGAGGCTCACCGAGAGCAGACCGATGATTATCACGGCCGCCACGGTGCTGAAGAAGACGACCATCGTGGGCCTTATGGGAAGGGTGGAGAGGGTGCTCGGAAGCCCGCCGCCCTCCTCGCTGAAGAGCGAGCCGCAGCAGGAGGTGATGATCTCAGGGTTCAGCCCCAGGAAGTACCGTGCCTCGAGGTACCTCTCGGCGACCACCACGGGAAGGATGAAGAAGAGCAACCCGTACTTGAGCCTGAGGAGGGGAAGGTCCTCGGTCCTCTGGTCGATGTCGTTCATCGTTATCCATACCCCGGAGAGGAAGATCATGGAGATCTTGAGGTAAAGGACCTTCCAGCCCACCGGGTTTGCATTGAGCGAACCGGTGGCGCACATCGCGCCCGTGAAGATCGTATGCAAGCTGTCAACGGTGAGTATGAACAGGAGTGCGGAGAGGATCTCCAGCCAGAACACGTACTTCATCATCGTCGAGACGAGGTATGTCCTCCGCTCGAGGGAGAGCTGTTCCTCGGAGCTCTCCTGCCTGTCCCATCTCCTGAGTATCCTGAACCCCAGGAAGGAGCCGTAGAGGAGCACGGATACGGCAATGAAGGAGCCGATGAACAGCGCTATTATACCGGGATGGAGTATCACCGAGCGCCCCCGGACTCCCGATCCTCGATCCCTGTCACCCTGCCGTCCCGCATCTCGATCACCCTGTCGACGAAGTCCCTCTCGTAGATGAGGGGGTCATGGGTGGCGATGACCACGGTCTTGCCCTCACTGCGGAGCTCCCCGATGATATCCATCAGCTCCTCGGAGAGCCTCGTATCGAGATGTGCCGTGGGTTCATCGGCAAGGATTATCTCCGGGGCGTTTATGAGGGCCCTGGCGATGGCGACCCTCTGTTGCTCGCCTCCCGACAGCTCCTGGATCTTGAACCCCCTCCGGTTCAGGATCCGGAGCCTGTCCATGATCCTCTCAGCCCTCCTTTTGATCTCCGAATACCGGAGGGCGGTGGGGTAGAGGGGGAGCATTATGTTTTCAGCCACGCTGACGCCCTGGACGAGGTTGAACTGCTGGAAGATGAACCCGTAGGTGCTCCGCCTTATCTCGGTCAGAAAGCGCTCGGGAAGCCTTGCCACGTCCCTGCCTTTGACCACTATCCTGCCCGACGTGGGCCTGCTCATACAGCCGATCAACCCCAGGAGCGACGTCTTGCCCGAACCGCTCGGGCCCCTGAGGACGGTGATCTCGCCCTGCCTTATTTCCACCGATACATCCCTTACGGCGGAGACCTCGTTCGGCCTCCCCCTGTTGTAGATCTTCGTCACCCTCTCCGTCCTGATCAGCATCTTCACCCCCTCATCACCGCATCGGGATCGGTGATCGCCGCCTTCCACGAGGGGACCATGGTCGAGGCTATATAGGGGAGCACCGTGAGAGAGGCGAGGATAAGGATCTGGTAGAGATCGATGTAGGGCAGGAGGCGGAGGTCCGGGAAGAGCGTCGACCATCCCTTGAGCGCCGGCAAGAAGAGAGGCGCGCCAAGGAAGAAGACGTGCACATACCCGGCGCCGAGGCCGGTGAGGAAGGAGAGGACCGAGACCACGGCACCCTCCCAGAACTTCAGCTCCAGCACGTCCGAGGTCTCCCACCCGATGGCCTTCAGGATACCGATCTCCCGCTTCTCCTCTGCGCTCAGCCCCGTCGCCTTGTCCCAGGCGAGGATACAGAAGGCGAGGACGGCGGCGGTGAAGACGGTGAGCATAAGCCCGCTCCGCCAGTTGAAGATCGTGTCATAGGTGGCGAGGATCTCCTCCCTCGTGATCGGCCTCGTATCGGGGAACCTGTTCTTTATCTTCTTTGCCACCGTGGCCACCTCCAGGGGGTTGTGCACCTCAACGACGAGATCGGTGGCCATCCCTTCAGGGATGGCGAAGAGCCTCTTCAGGTCCTCGGGGCTGACGATCACGAGGTCGTTGGTGAGCAGGGCTGACTCGGCGCTGAATACACCGATGACGTCGCAGACATAGAAACGCCCGTCCGACGCGGTGAGGATGAAGACCCCGCCCCTTTCGGTCATCCTCCTCTCCGAGATCCCCCTGCCGAGCACGCAGACCCCAGTCTGCCCCTCCTTTACAAAGGAGCCCTCCAGCATCGTGATCGAGGAAGACGTCTCTCCGCCGGCGGCCATGACGGTGTAGTTGGCATCCACGTAGCTGTCGTAGTAGTATCCCCAGAACCTCGGCGTCACGTCACCCACACCGGGGATCTCCTCTATCCCCTTGATGTACTCAATCGGGACAAGGTCGTGTCTTCCTCCCAGCACCCTCTGGACGATCACGTGAGGGGAGGAGTTGAAGACCCTCAGGGCCTCGATCCTGAAGGAATGCGTCAGCAGCAGTATGGATGAGAGGACGAAGACCACCAGAGAGAAGACCGCCGTTATGCCGAGGTTCTTGCAGGGCCTCCTCGAAAGTGACGACAGGGCGAACTCGAGTATCTTCAGGTGCTTATTCATCTGCCCGATGCCTCCTTATCGTTCGAAGTGATGGCCGTAGCCGCCGCGCCTCCCTCCCCTCCACGGTGGGGCGATGAGTGAGCCTGCAGGGAAGTGCTCGATCGATGAGGGAGAGTCCTGGAAGGGGGAGAAGAGGTCGGCCTGCGACGGATGCCTCGTGTAGCGGGCCTCCGTCCAGACCGCAAGGTCCGTGAGCATCAGCACCCTGACAAGCTCCCTCCTGGCATCCACCTCCGGCCTCCTCCTCTCGATCTCAAGCAGGCTGAAGAGGTAGAAGAAGAGGAGGCAGACGGCCTCTGCAATGATGAACCCTATGAAGACCCTGTGTCTCATGACAATTAGGGGCAGGACCGCCCAGGGGCGGTCCTGCCCGGGCCTTTCCGGAGCGGTTACATCCCCTTCATCTTCATCTTCCCCTTAGGGATGTCCGACGGCGAAACCTCGTCGAACCGGAGCATCTTCGCCCCGCCGTGGTCCTTCATGAAGGTCTCCGCCGCTGACCTCCCCTTCACGGGAACGAGCTCCTCACCCATCGGGCCCTTCACGTCGCTGCCTGTGATGTAGTAGACCTCGTCGTCGGCCCTCACCATCTCGGTGGTGTAGTAGTCGGTCACGTACATCGCCGCGATCTCGTCCTTCGTCCTGCCCTTGCTGTATCTCGAGATGTCGAGGTAGTACTTGAACATATCCTTCGGTCCGTCGAAGAAGACGTAGGTGCCGTCGTTGAAGACGATCTCGGCAACCCACTTCGGGTGTTTCGCAGGCATCATGCCGCAGACCGGGCACTTCTGGTTCATCGAAGGCTTCACCGGCCCGAGGTCGGAGGCGGTGCCGGCGGTACAGATCGAGAAAAGGACCAGAACGGTCAGTATACTCCTGAGAATCATGGAATCCTCCTTGTCGTTTTTTTCAGGGTGCAGCGGTGAAACCGCGGATGCCTCTGCAGCCGACGCTGCAGGGGTATTGCGTCCGCTGAGTCAACCGCTGATCCGACGTCTGGAAAGGCTGCTAAGCTGCAGGGGGTCTGAAGGGTGGGTTGAGTGAGGGTGTTTTATAGACGGGCGTCACCGCCGTCTCGAGGGATGCAGTGACGACCCCGATCTCGACCGCGAAGGGGGTGACGACTACCAGGTCGAGGGCCTTCACGAGGGACCCCTTCTGGTAAGCACAGACGTCCACGGTGAGGACCGGCTCACCCCCGCTATGCAGGGAGGGCCCGTCGGCCTTCTTCAGCACCGTCACGAGGGGCATCATCACGCTGATACAGAGAACCAGTACAAGGACGGTGCGGAGACCTCTGACACCACGGCTCATCCCGGACGGTTCTCTTCTTCCCGAGCGGTCCTCCATGTCGGGTTATTATAGCACAGCTCGAGGGGCCTCATTCAAGCTCCTTCATGGGCTTTATGAAGAGGAAGTAGACCATGGTCCAGTTGCCGAGGATTATAAAGATCGTCGATACGATGCTTGAAACCGCCAAGGTTGACGCACCTGTCAACCCGTGTCCGATGTTTCAACCACCGGCAAGGGTCGCCCCCAGCCCCATGATGAGGCCGCCGACGAAGACCCTCAGGAGCTCCTCTGCACCGGGGGCCTTCAGCTTGAACTCCTTCAGCCCCTTTGCGCTCAGAAGCGCTCCGATCGGCGTGCCGAGGACGAGGAGGGCGCTCCAGGTTATCGTATAATCCTCACTGCTTCGACCCAGTATGAGAAACTTGAAGAGCTCAGCCGTCGGCCCTGTGTAGGAGACCCCTCTCGCACCACCACCCCACTTCTCCGAGGCCCACCAGGCGGCGGTGATTACGATGCCGATGAGCAGCCCCGCCACCGGCCAGGAGTAACCCTTCTTCGGCCTCGCGACAGCCCCCCTGACGAGGAAGGGGACCGCCGCCGCCACGAGGACCCCTATGACGACCCACTTGTTCACCCCTATCAGGTTGTAGAGCGTGGGTACATGGGTCTCTATGGCGATCTCTTCCAGGGCCGCGTCGTTGAGGAGCTTTATACCCTCCTCCGTCTGCCATACATGCACGCTCGTGAGGAGATCGTACACCGGCCTCAGGACCCCGTTCTTGGTGGTGAATATGCCGATCATGAAGCCCAGCACCGCAACCCATGCGGCAAACATGCCCTCACCGACCCTGTACCAGATACCGCTTCCGCAGCCTCCGGCAAGGACGATCCCGAGACCGAAGATGTAGCCTCCGAGGATGTTCGCGAAGGGGACGAAGGCCTGTCTCCTCAGCTCTTCGATCTGCCCGATGTCCTCAAGGGCGTTGGCGCCGATGATTATCACGAGGAGGGCGAGGATATAGGCCTTGAAGAGGGTGTAGTCGTTTATGAAGATGAGGTCCCGGAAGGCGGAATTCATACAGTACCTTCCGCGCTGAAGGACCCAGCCCATGGCCACACCGATCAGAAGTCCTGACAGTACAAGCGCTACCATAACTCCTCCATGAAAGGTTTTTTGTCACCTCAAAACAGAGCGTCCGACACGGCAGACGGAGGTTGCACTCAAACAGTCAGTGCTGCGCAGGGACAGGGATCTTCACCCCGTCATACAACCGACGGAAGGGCAGGGTCCCTGTCCTGTATCGGGCTTCCGCCGCGGGAATACCCGGTTGCTTTACCGATGTACTGTGAGGCTGCCCGAGAAAAGATGGGGCCTTCCAACATTATAATTGTTATGTCACCTTATAGCCACGACTATGGAAATTATAATAGAGAGGTCTATAAAAGTCAAGATGAATCCAGCCTCAGATCGATCAAGGATAGAAAAAGCCCGGACAGGGCCTTCCCTGTCCGGGCTTCTGGTCAGCAATACCACCCTTTCTCTTACTTCTTGAATACCGCCTTCTCGAGCTTCTTGACCCTTTTCTCGAGCTTCTTCAGCTTCTTGTTGACCTTGGCGAAGTTGTAGTACTGCGGGCCGTTCGGTGCACTGATGGGGTAGTTCTCGAAGGAGGAACCATAGACCCTCCAGGAGTCATCCCAGTTCGCAGGGTCCTTGAACCCGAGGAGCCTGAACTGGAGGTAGGTGAGCGTGGAACGGGTCCCTGTCTGGCAGTAACCGATGGTGCGCTTGTTCTTGTCGAGCTTGCCGAAGGCCTTTGCCGTCGCCTCATAGGAGATGTAGCCGGTGGGGATCAGCTTACCCGTCTTCGGGTGTTTCTTCTTTACGAGGGTGTTTACATGTGAGACGTTGAGCGTGACGTTGGGTATATGACCGCACTTGACAGCCCTGCAGTCCTTGCCGACGAACTCTTTCTTAGTCCTCGAGTCGACGAGCTGGACACCCTTTATCTTGCCCTTGGCTATCCCGACGATCTCGTCCATGGTGGCCCTTCTGCTCGCCACCACCTTGGCCTTGAACGTGGTGGGTTTCTTCTTCGTGGGCTCTTTGCTCAGCTTGTAGCCGGCCTTCTTCCAGGCGTCGAGCCCGCCGTCCAGCACGTGCACCTTGCCGTCATGGCCGAGATACTCCATCACCCAGAATCCGACCGTCGCGTCGGTGAGGGTCTTGATGTTCCCGTGATAGAAGACCACGTGTGTGTTGTTGCCGATCCCGGCCTTGCCGAAGAGCTTCTCATACTTCGAGACGTCCTTCCATACCCTGGCGGTGGGGTCCCTCAGGACCTTCTTGCACCTCTTGCCGAGATGGATCGCGCCGGGTATATGACCCTTTGCATAGGCCTTCTTGCTCCGGCAGTCGACGACCACCCAGTCAGGCTTGTTGATGTTCTTCTTCACTATCTCGGGTGTGACGAGCAGATCAGGGTTTGCCCATCCGGCATAGGACAGCCCTACAGATGTCAACAGGAAAACACTCAATACAAACAATAAGACGATGCTCTTCCTCATCAGTTACCTCCCTTTTGATTTTTAGGTTGACTTCTCAGCATTGAGAACGTCCCTTGAATCAATCCCCTCTTCTTTCACCTCCCTTCGTCTGTGTGGTCTCTGGCAGGCACTCCCGGAGAGGGCCTGCCGGCAAGGGATGAATTGGTCTGTCCCATTCCTGATGGAGGTTTTCCGAGAAATATTAGCAGGACGCTATTGTTAAAGTCAAGGCTTTCATAAAAATTTTTTATGCACCCCCTGCACTGCCGATGGCATCGGGATCACCCTTTCTTCTATAATAAATGTATCGTGGCAAAGCTCGTCTCCGTCATCATCCCGAACCGCAACGGCAGCTCCACCATAGGAAGATGCCTCGAGGCCGCCTTCTCGTCGAGGTATGACCCCTTCGAGGTCATAGTGGTGGATGACTGCTCCTGGGACGACTCCCTGGAGATCATAAAACGCTTCCCCTGCAGGCTCATACGCCTACAGAGGCACTCCGGTGCCTCGAAGGCGAGGAACACCGGGGCGTCAAACAGCAACGGCGAGATCCTCTTCTTCACCGACGCCGACTGTCTCCTCGAGGAGGATGCCCTCTCAAGGGCGTGCGAGACCCTCGAAAGGGAAGGCCCCGGCGTCATCGTCGGCGGGACATACACGCCGCTCCCCTACGACAGGAGGTTCTTCAGCATATTCCAGTCTGTGTTCATCAACTACTCGGAGACGAAGCGGGTGGAGGCCCCTGACTACATAGCCACCCACGCGATGGCGATCGATGCCCGGGTGTTCAGAGACAGCGGTGGGTTCCCTGAGGAGTTCCTCCCCATCCTCGAAGACGTCGAGTTCAGCCACAGGCTCCGACGCGGAGGGTACAGGCTCCTCATGGACCCCGCCGTCCAGGTCCGTCATATATTCGATTACTCGATGGCGAGGTCCCTGGGCAACGCCGTGAGGAAGTCCAGATACTGGACCCAGTACTCCCTGATGAACAGGGACCTCCTTGCCGACTCCGGTACGGCGTCGGTCGAGCTGAAGGTGAACGTGCTCACCCAGTTCGTGAACCTGTCCCTCCTTGTCCTCTGGATGCTCCTGCAGAAGACCGTCTTTCTGCTGCCTCTTCTGCCGTTGCTGCTCGTCAACCTCTTCACGAGCCGGGGGCTTCTGAGGGCCTTCCGCAGGACGGGGGGATCGGTCTTCGCCCTGCTGGCCGGCCTCTACTATACGATGCCTTACTCCCTCGCCGTGGGAACTGGGGCGTTTATGGGCACGGTGAGGTACCTGTTGGAGAAGATGGGGCCGAGCCACGGATGCATGGAGAAGAAGGCGAAGAGGACGCTCGGAGATGATCTTCAGCCCTGACCCCTGGCCGGCTCGGCTTCCTCCGGAGACCGGATGAGATATTCACCATTCAGACATATAGGCTCCATCTTCTGGAAACGGAGCCCCATACAGCTCACCTTCTTCCTCACCAGGCGGTGCAACGCGAGGTGCCCCTTCTGTTTCTATCTCTCCGGGGACAACGGCCCGGACGGGCGGGAGCTATCCCTCGAGGAGATCGAGAAGATATCATCCTCGCTGGGCAGGCTGCTCTGGCTCGCCTTCTCAGGGGGTGAGATATTCCTCAGGGACGACCTGACCGAGATAGCCAGGCTCTTCTACGAGAGGAACAGGCCCGCCGTCATCCTCCTGCCCACGAACGGGCTCCTGCCGGATCTCATCGGAGAGAAGACCGAGGCCATCCTCAGGAACTGCCCGAGGAGCACGATCGTGGTGAAGCTCTCCCTCGAAGGCACCGAAGAGCTGCACGACTCGATCCGGGGTGTGAGGGGAGGCTTCCGGAAGACGATGGAGACCTACAGGGTGATAGGCGGACTGCTCGACAGCTACGGGAACCTCGAACTCGGGGTGAACACCGTCTTCTGCTCCAGGAACCAGGAGAGCATGGACGAGATCATCGGGTTTGTGAACACCCTGGAGAAGGTGAAGACCCACACGGTCTCCCTGATAAGGGGTGATGTATCGGATGAGGGGCTGAAGGACGTCGACGCGGGCAGATACCGCGATACGATCACCAGGATGGAGTCAAACCTCAAGAAGAGGCTGGCGAGCATCTACCGCTTCAGGGGCTCGAGGCTGAAGGCGGCCCAGGACATCCTCCAGCGCCGCCTCATCCACGAGACCATGCTTCGGAAGAGACGCCTGATCCCCTGTTACGCCGGCAGATTGAACCTTGTCCTTACAGAGTCAGGTGACCTATACCCCTGCGAGTCCTTCACCATGAGGATGGGCAATGTGAGGGATCATGGATGCAACGTTACGAGGCTGCTGAGGTCGGAGGAGGCGGTCAGGGTGATCCGCTCGGTCCGGAAGGGCGGTTGCTACTGCACACACGAGTGCTATTTCATGACGAACATCCTCTTCAACCCCTCCATGTACCCCGCCCTGCTGAGGGAGTACCTTCAACTCCGACGGACTGTCACGTGAAGAGGCAGGGAGTGGGCTGCCGCCGGTGGATGTACCCAAAAGGCGTCTCTTGCGAAGCCGATGACCGCTTGTCATCAAGGCCGAAAGAAGTGCGATGGCATTTGCCTATCAATCTGTTTATCTTTTAGCCTGTTGTTATCTAAAGTGCGTGCCGATTTTTTTCTTTTTCAGATGACCAAATCTTTCTTTTAACTCCTGCAGTTCTTTATCACGAGCCTTTAAATACTTTTCCCCTAATTTTAATCTTATCTCCCGCTGTAATTTCACAGCATCAATTTTCTTTTCCATATAACACCTCCAACGGGCTTCGTATCTCCAGAAGATGGTAGCCCAACATAAGATTTACTGCATTGAATTTTCTGATCCTATCCAAATTTACTATCTGCTTAAAATTCCAACTAACCAAAACATCAACACGTTCTATTGTGGCAATTGCAATATGTTGGGCATCAATAAGGTGGTTTTCGGTTACAACATTGTGTGCGATATAGGTATCTGCAAGCTCAAGGGCTTCTTCGGAAAGGAAAACATATTCTATTGATTCAGATGGCAAATCTGCTAATATTTGCCTGACATCCTCAGGGGCATCTTCAAGTTCACGAAGCGTAAGATCAGACACTACAGCAATCTTGATTCCAGAACGAAATTCGTCAAAGAGCAATTTTGACCACGTAGAAAATTCATTATCAAGACAGCCACCGATCACCGATGTATCAATATAAACTTTTGGTATCATGTTCTAAACTGTCTGTCAATTTTCCTTAGATCATGTTCCAATGACCCTTTCGGATCAATTTTAAATAAGCCCATCCGCCTTTAACCTTTTCTTCAGATCTTCAAAGCTGATTGTCGGCTCATCTTTGCGCTCCGCTATAACAGCAAGAGCGTGAATATCTTCAAGAAGCTCCTCATAATCTTCCATCGGTAAAATGATGGCTTTCTTGATGCCTGATTCATCT
>WGEZ01000081.1 GCA_015492515.1 Nitrospirota bacterium | reverse complement strand
TTGCTCACCTCCTTTTAAATTATATCAAAATGTGACCTGATTTACGATAACGGGGCTGCGGCTGGCGGAAGTGCCCAAAGGACATCTCTTGTTAAGCCGTTAGCCGCCTATAAGGGTTTTTGTCGGTAAATAGGATGGTCAATCATCGATAAGGGCATCTTTCAGTAATTTACTCTGTCTCTGAAAGGCCTGGCGGGGGTTACGAGTTGAATGCATCAGTGCTATCTCCTGAGTAATGAGTCTTGTAAGGTTCAGAACATGGGTTTCAATCTTTTTTGATTCCCTTCGATATAAGGGATGATCCTTATTGATATAGATGGTAGTGTCTTCAGAGAATACCTCAGGGCCGTTTTCGCCAAAGTTATCAACGCAGCAGGTCACACCAGTCTGACCGAATTTTATTCTTTTCACGATTGCATGAGGAGTAACCTTTTTTACGAGGGGATTGCGTCTGCTTTTCTTTTTCAATGGTGGTAAACCACCGTCTTTGACCTCAGGAGGAAGAGGTTTTATCTCCTTTTCTTCGTTTCCTCCTCTTTTCTCAGACACCACTGCAGCACCTCCGACACCCTCTTCCTCTCCAGCTATCGGGATAGCACCAAAGGGAGATAGGTCAGGGTTCTTTGCAAGTGACTTGTAGACCCTCTTAAGGGCCTCATTAAGTGCCCTGCTAACCCGTCTCCCTTCTCTTTTGGTGGATAATTTATGAAGTACAGCTTTTACATCCTCCATCACCTTTTCCATTGTCTGAAGAAATGTCCTGAACTCCTCTGAATCACGAATAAAACCGGTCCGATCACTGGTGATAGGCAGAAAGTCGGCATTCAGATCTCCTCTAACTCTTGTCATAGCCTTACCCCAGGTCTCCATCCCGAAAAACTCTCTCGAGACTGTCACCTGTTTTACCTTCACCTCAATACCCATATTTTCAGTAGATGCGGCTGTCTCAGGCAGGATTATTATCTCTCCTGTAACAGGCCCATAGGGAGTTCCTTCAAGAACAGGGATTATGTGTCCTGAGAGGCTCCTTGGTTTTATTGTATGTCCATTAAGTACAACTCTGAATTCTGGCGCCTTCAGTGGTGTGCCCTCTATGATCTTTGTTTCAATATCTTCAACCTTAAACTCCCTCTGAAGACCAAGAAGTCGCACTGTGGTACCATCATGTTGTCTCGCATTAAGAGGAAGTATCTCGAGGGGTATCTTCCAGTCCGAGGGTATCCTCTCCCAGTCTTCTTTGTCAAAGATCACCCTGCCAACAAAGTCACCCCTCTTTGTCAGAATCTCAAATCTTTTACAGGCTGCAAGAGAGGCAAACTTTCCGATTCCAAACTGTCCTATACGCTCTCTCTTGAAAATAGGAGATTTTGATTCATAAAGTTTATATTGAGAGCCGATATTGAAATACTGGATTAATCCCTCTCTATCCATACCCGACCCGTTGTCCTTAATCTCAACAAGGTCCTTCTTTACAGTGACCTCAACTACCGTGGCGTCAGCATCATAGGCATTATTAACGAGCTCCCGTATAAACTCGATACTTTCCGTATAAAGCCTTTCACCGATTGTTATTATATGGCTTTTATCTACTGTGACTGGAATATATTCAATAGTCTGCATAATTTACATTTTATAACAAAGATGAAGAATTTTAAAACCCTGTGTAAGGTGGAGTTTTATTGTGATCTGGTAACTACTCAGGTCTATATGAAGATGAGCATGGTAGTTACGTGATTTGTTAAAAAGGAATATCTTATAAGCAGTGGATTCAAAAAAGCCTCAATTACATAAAGCTCAACTGAAGCTCTCACCCCTTCGGAATATATCCTTCTTCACCCAGAGCCAGAAGAGGCTCTTGAAACCCTTGACGGCGACCCTCACGTCATGGGCGGTCCTCAGGGCGAGTATCCTCTTCAGGATGTACCCCGGCCTCGAGTAAAACCGCCTGAAGGCGATCTGTCTGAGCCTCAGGATCTCCTCCCTGGTCATGGTGTGGGGGATGAATGCCGCCCCCTGGTAGGTGAAATCCGTGAGGTCATGGGATATCGAGCCGTACCTATCGATCCTGTCGTAGAGCTCTGTTCCGGGGAAAGGCGTGAGGGCGTGGAAGTTGGCCACGTCGGGGTCTAACTCACAGGCGAACTCAATGGTCTTGAGCCCCTCCTCGAAGGTCTCGCCGGGGATGCCGAAGAGAAAGGGCGTCAGGACCCTCAGCCCTGCATCCTTGGCCGCCCTGACGGCCCTGCGGGTCTGCTCCAGGGTGATGCCCTTCCTCACGGCGTTCAGGTTCTTCTGCACACCGCTCTCGGCACCGAAGAGTATGGCCCAGCAGCCCGCCTCCTTGAAGGCCCTCAGCAGGGGGCCGTCCACCTGATTGACACAGGCCGAGGCGAACCATGTGAAGTCGAGCCTCCTGGCCTTGATCTCCCGGGCGATCTGCATCGCCCTGTCGTAGTCAGCAGCAAGGGTGTCGTCTATGAACTTTATCTCCCTGTAGCCCTGCCTCAGGCATAGTTCTATCTCCTCAAGGACGTTCTCCACGCTCCTGTACCTTATTCCGCTCTTCCTCTCCTTGTCGATCTGGAAGCAGAAGATGCAGCGCCTGTTACAGCCCCTCGAGGTGATGACGACGGCCACGGGCTTCCTCCTGTACGTGGCCGGCGGCGGGATGTAGCGGTTTGGGTCGCCCAGGAGCTCCCTCGCGGGAAAGGGGAGGGAGTCGAGGTCCTCGATCAGGGGTCTCGGCGGGTTCTTCACGATCTCGCGGCCCTCCCTGTAGACGACCCCTTCAACCCCCTTCAGGCTCCTTCCTCCGGAGAGCCTCTCCAGCATCTCCACCACCGTCAGCTCGCCCTCTCCGGTGACGACGGCGTCGATCGAGTCGGTCTCCTCAAGGCACCTCTCCTGCACGGCTATCGGGTAAGGGCCTCCGACAGCCACGAAAACACCGCTGCATGCCCTCTTGATGTCTGATGCGGTCTGGAGGGCCTTCTTCCAGCCGAAGGTGGTCGAGTAGATCCCGACGAACTCCGGACCGTAGCCCGCCACCTCTCTCAATATCTCGGCATGGGAGAGGAAGGCGCCGTTGAGGAACCTCACCTCATGACCCGCCTCCATCATCGAGGCGGCGACGTAGAGCGTACCGAGGGGTTGCCAGTAGTTTATCTGTGAGCCCGCGGTCTTTGAGGAGAATATCTCCTCAGGCACCCAGGAAGGTATGATCAGCACACACTTCATGACTTCCCGGCTCCGGTGCAGCCTCCGGCTTCTCCCGAGCCGCTCCGCACCCTCAGTTGAGGACCTCTGTCACGGTCCTGGAGCCATGCACATCCCTGTCGAGGATATCTTCGGCCACCTCAATGCCTGACTCCATCGCATGGTCCATGTTGTAGTATCTGAACATCCCTCCCCTGCCTATGACGTGGAGGTTGCGGAAGTTCCTCAGGTAGGCGAGGACCCTCTCGTGGTAGGTGCTGTAACCCACCTCGAAGAGGGGGTATGCCTTCGGCACCCTTATGACACAGCTGTCGATCACCTCAGAGGCATCGACAAACCCCAGCCTCTCAAGGTGCTCCACCGTGACGGAGGTCAGCTCCTCGTCGGTGGAGTTCCATATCCCGTCGCCCTCGAAGCAGAAGAACTCGGCCACGATATGCGTCTTCCCCTCGGGCGCCATCTGGGGGCTCCAGTTCTTCGGCTCGTGTATCCTGCCGAGGGGGATCTCCTCTTCGGGAAGATACATCCAGGTGAGGTCGGTCACCCTCTCACGGTCGAGCATCACGGTGACCACGACGAGGTCCCTGTACCTGAGACGGGCGGCGGCTTCAAGCACCTCATCAGGTGCAGGAGGCCGGAGCATCCGGACGAGGTGCGTGAGGGGGATGCTCGAGACGAACTCCCTGCCCGATGCTTCGTAAATATCCTCGCAGTTGCGCGCAACCACACCCTTTATCACGAAGTCCTCATGATCCACCCTTACAGCCCTGGTCTCGGTCAGCACCGTGCCCCCCTCCTCTATCCGCTCCCTCAGCATCTCCGAGATCTGGCCGATCCCCTTCGGCGGGTATATGAACCTGTCCGAGAGGGTGTCTATGTTCCTTCCGCTGAACCTGAAGAAGGCGTTCTTGATCGCGGACCAGAGGGAGAGGCCCCTGATCCTCTGGGCAACCCACTCCTGACTTATGCTGCTGCAGTCGATCCCCCAGACCTTCTCACTGTACTGCCTGAAGTAGAGGTCGAACATCTTCCGGCCGAACTGCTTCACCACCCAGTCCTCGAGGGAGACGACCTCCTGCGGGTTCAGCATGCTCCTGAGCCTCTCCTTCAGGTAGTCGGTGAGGATCTCCACCGTGGTGGGCAGGCCGAGGCCGAATATCGCGTTCACAGGCCTGAGGGGGTAGTCGAAATACCTGTTGAGCATGTATATCTCGCTCTTCCTCGGCACGATGAGGAAGTCACCGTCGAGGACCTCCGTCACGAACCGCTCTATCTTCCTGTTCTTGGTGATGAACCTGTGCCCGCCGAGGTCGAACCTGAACCCCCCGTGGACCACCGTCTTCGAGAGACCGCCGACGGTGGAATCCCCCTCCAGGACCACCACCGTTCTGCCGCCCCTGGAGAGGACATAGCCTGCGGAGAGACCGGCAAGCCCCCCTCCGAGGATCACCGCATCCCTGCTGAGGGACTTCGGCTTCACCTCCGTCCCCCGGTCTGCAGGACTGCTCAGCCTCTCCCTGACCTCTCTATCCGTAACGCCGCTCTTCAACTCAGACCTCAAAGACCAGAAGAACCACCCTGGGGTGGTTCTTCCCGATAAACGACCCTATGGATCATGCCTGTCACTTTATGAGCAGGACCGGGACCTCTGCACCGTTCGCCACCTCTCTGCTGACGCTGCCCATCATCAGCGGCGAGAACCGCTTGCCCCTGCTGCCGAGGACGATCATGTCGACCCCTTCTTCCCTCGCGGTGTTGATTATCTCCTCCGCTGGATGCCCCACCTTGACCACCGTCTTTACGTCGGTTATACCGTTGTCTTCACAGAGCTTCTTGTAGCGCTCCAGGGTCTTCCGCGCCCTTCTGTCCATCGCCTCCTGATATTCGGTCCCCTCCAGGGCAGCCTTCAGCTCCGACAGTTCGGAGTCCCCCAGCATCTCGTCCATCAGGAAGCTTGCGTCATACTTCTCCACATACAGCAGAACCACCGACTCGGGACGACACCAGGAGGCGAGGCCCATGAACTTCTCGACCGCGTTCTTGGCGCCCCTCGTATCGTTTGCAGCGATCAGGACCTTCCTTGTCATCTCACACCTGCCCCTTCTTCCTTAAGACGTTCATAAAAAGCGGCATCCAGACGGAGCTCTCATGGTCTCACTTCGCCAGCAGGACCGGCACCTCTGCCCTGTTCGCCACCTCCCTGCTGACGCTCCCCATCAAGAGGTTATGGAGTCTCCTGCTCTTCGCTCCCACGACTATCAGCTCCACACCCTCTTCCTTGGCGGTGGACAGGATCTCCTCAGCCGGATGACCTTCCTTTATCACCGGTTTTATCCCCGTTATGCCCTTCTCCTCCAGCATCTTCTTGAAGTACTCGATCACCTTCTGAGCCTTCTGGTCCAGGATCTCCTGATAACCCGACTCCCTGAGGGCGTCCTTCAACGTCTGTATCTCGGATTCACTGAGGAGCACCTCATCCATCAGGGACCGGCCCTCCATCTTCTCCACATAGAGCAGGACGACCGTCTCGGGCTTGATGCAGGGGAACAGACTGGCGAGGCTCTCCACCGCCTTGATAGAGGCCTTTGTGTCATCGACAGCCACCAGGACCTTCTTCATCACGTCACCTTCCTCTCCTGCGGGGTATCACTGATAACCACCTGCTCCGTAGCCTCCTGCGTCACCATAGCCGCCTCCGCCGTAGCCGCCTCCGCCGTAACCTCCCGCGTCACCTCCGTAGCCGCCTCCGCCGTAGCCGCCTGCGTCACCATAGCCGCCTCCTCCGTAGCCGCCTGCGTCCTCCTCGGTACCGTAGCCGCCGGCACCGAGCTCCTCAACGTACTTCGTCTTGATCTTCTGTATCCCCGTGTAGGACGAAACACTGTAGCCTATCAGAAATCCCAAAAAACCGACGGCAACGAGTATCACTATCCAAAGACTGGTCTTCATCGTTCGTCAAATCCTCCTTTGAAGTTATTTCTTCCTGATCTTCCAGGTAAACTTCCCTCCGACCTGATTCTTCTCCACGATCTCGTGACCGCTCGTCTCGCACATCGAACCGATCGATTCCGATGAAGAGGGGTTGTCGAAGACCACCTCAAGGATGTCTCCGCTCTGGAGCTTCTCGAGGGCCTTCTTCGTGTAGATCTGCGGATGGGGACATACATACCCCTGTACATCAAGCAGATAGGAGCCGTTGTCCTTCTTCTCGAACTTCATCGCCATGGCTGTTTACCTCCTTAAAGAAACATGATTTGTTGGTCTTATGAGAGCTGCTCCTGAAGCATCAGAGTTCAAGAGCGGCCATCTCCCTGGCCATCTTCCTCTCCGTGTACCAGTTGAAGAACTTCACGCCTATGAATGCGCCACCGATCATGCCGATGCCGAAGAGCCATCCCGAGGGGTCTCCGTTGGCGACCCTCACGAAGAAGCCTCCCACATTGCAGCCAAGACCGAGCCTGGAGCCTATACCCATGAAGAAGCCGCCGATGATCGCCCACACCGCGAGCTCCCTGGTGGGCTTCTTGAACTTGAACTCTCCGTGCAGAAGAGCCATCACCGCGGCACCGCCGATGAGGGCGAGGGACATCCAGTCGGCGGGGTTGAAGAGCGGGTTCGGTATGCCGTTGGCAAGCCCGAAGTAGATGTTGTCCATGTTGTTCCAGCCGAGCTTGTGGAACACCCAGCCGACCCACTGGGCCTCCTGGGTGGTGACGTACCAGTAGCCCGGGTCAAAGACGGTTCCCCTTACGGAGAGGCCGTAGTCCTGCCCTATTGCCTTGAGGATCTGGCCGGCGTTACCGATGCCGAACTTGAGGCGCAACCCCTCGATGACCAACATATGGAGCCCGTTGGCCACACCGAGGACCAGCCCTGCAATGGCCGTCCTCTTCGAGGAGAGGATCATCTTCCAGAACCCCACGGCATCGTCACTGAACCCGATGCTTCCGGTGCCACCCCTCTCCTTGGCCAGCCTCCTCAGGTAGTTCTTCCTCTGCCAGAAGATGTAGACGACGATGAGGAGCAGTGCCGCGGGGATCACGACGCCGACGAAGAGGTTGCCCAGGAAGGCGCCCGCCACCGAGGCGTTCTTGAACCCGAGCATCTTGGCGAAGGTGGTGGTGGGCTGGTTCCACACGTACCCCGTCAGGTACTGGTCCACCCAGCCGTCGGTGTGATTGATGGAAGGGGGGAGGCGTTTCGCAGCCGCCGACTCCGCCCATGACTTCGGGACGAGCTTGTTGGCCCAGCCGCCTATATCGACGAATATGGCCTGTGTGACGCTTATGGAGAGGATGACCATCAGGGCGACACCATTGCCCTCTCCGGTCTTGTAGAGTGAACCCGAGGCGCAGCCGCCAGCAAAGACCATCCCCACACCGAAGAAGAGACCGGCGATAACGGAGTGGATACTCGCTGGAGCGGGATGGAACGTGCTCTGACCGGCGGCGGTGGGGAAGGCGGCCGTTAAGCCGAAGAGGATCGTCGCGATCACGATACCCACAACCATCCTCGGGACACCTACGGCGAAGAGGTCCCTGAAGGCCGATGCAAAACAGAACCTTCCGTACTGAAGGGCCATACCGTAGACGAAGCCGAACCACAGATATGCGATGAGGTAGATGTAGTACTCGCTCAGGGCATAGCTGCCCAGGCTGACGAAGACGAAGAACCCCACGATGACAAAGGCCCAGTTCCGATACTGTCTCTCTTTCTGCTCCACGTCTGGTTACCTCCCTTACTTTAGTTTGAACTATTTGGGTAAAATTTCACAAGTCCGAGTTCTGTCAGGAAGGGGGGATCCCGCACCTGAGCCCAGGTGTTCCGACAGAGACGTCTCTATGCTGTAGATTGTTACGAGTGTCTTATAGCGAAATATCCCTGTATACTTGCCGAAACTCCTCAGTTCCCTGAGGGCCTTGCCATCCTGAAACAGCCCTTCCGGCGCCCTCTCGCCTAATCGGCTCGATATCATAACAAATACGGGTGATCTAAAGCAACCCTCCCGGGAATAAAAATCGGGCCTCCTGAAATCCCAGGTGAACCTTAGGGGAGACCTCCTCACCCTCTCGTCTACGGTGCGGGGCTCCTGGCAGTAGAGGAGCCTCTTGTCGGTGAAGAGATCGAGGATCGGCACCGCCACGGCGGTGTTCGCGATCGACCGCCTCTGGGGCAGGGTGTATACAGTGACCGTCTCCGCCTCAAGGCTGTCAAGGAACGCCCCGGCCTCCATAAGGTTCGCCGTGCTCATCCTCTGCAGAAAGGGCAGATACAGGGTGTAGAGCACCACCAGCGACGTTGCGACGGCGCAGTAGCAGATGTAGCCCTTCAGCTCCCTGTCCCTGATCTCGTTCAGCCCGTAGGAGGCCATCAATGCAAGGAAGGGGAAGAGGGGAAGGGTGTAGCGTATCCTCTTCACCTGGAGGAAGAAGACGAAGATCGCGAACCAACCGGCGACCAGGAACCTGGCATCCTTCCTCCTCACAGCGGCATAGACCGCATAGAGCGCGGCGAGGCTCACGAAGGGGTGGGTCTGCAGAAAGAAAGTCGATCCATACCCCTCCTGCCATCGTCTGAGGCCGGACCACTGGTATGAGAGGAGGAGGTCGATCTGCCGCCAGAAGACGTCGAACTTCCAGAGGAAGACCGCCGACGCAAGGAGGGCGGCCGTGATGAGCACCGCGGCGGTGCTCCGGATGTTCGCCCCCGGCCCCCTCGGCCGGTAAGCGAGGGCCGTCAGGGGTATGACGCCGAGCATCAACCACGTGGAGTACTTCGTGAAGATGGTGAGGAATATGGCGGAGGCCGCGATAAAGATCCGCACCGGACCTCCCTTCTCAAGGGCCTGCAGAAAGGTGTAGAGGGAGAGGGTCAGGAAGAACATGGTCGGCACGTCGACGAGCATGAGGGGCACCTGTGTCGGCAGATAGGGGATGGCCATCAGGAAGAGACCTGCATAAAACCCCCTCTCCGTGTCCCAGAGCTTCCTGCCGATGAGGGAGGTCAGCAGCACCGTGGATGAAAAGAGCAGGGTGGTGAAGACCTGGATATAGAGCCTCGACTCCCCCAGGTGCCTGAAGATCAGCCCGTAGATGAAGGGCAGAAGGGGCATGTCCGTCCAGGCCCTTATCCGGCCTCCCCACTCCTGGAAGAAATACCCGACACCGTATACCTCCAGGTGCTTTGCCTGCAGGAAGTACCTCGAGGTGTCGAGGATAGCCTCGGGCTCACGCCAGAGGGGCAGTACGATCAGGAAGGAGAGGACGAAGGGGAAGGCGTATCGCTCCGGTGGGACGACCTTGGCGGGGAGTGCGGAGAGGACCGTCCCTAAGAAGACGAGGAGGAGCACCCGCTCCAGCCTCACGCCGTTGAAGACCCACCTCCAGTTCGTCAGGGCGTTGTCGTCTATGAACCGGAAGAGGTAGAGCAAGGTGAAGAGGATGAGTGTGAGCAGACTGATGAGGAGGAGGCGGTCTAAGTTTCCTGTCCTGAACATGCTCAGCGAGCGCTGACCCCCACAGTTTGCCGCAGGTCAGCGAGTGAATGTAACAGGGTGGAGCTCCTCACATCTCGAAGCCCGCACTCGGGCCGCTGCAGTGGGAGGGCTTCACCCCTGGATGACGGGGTCCTCTCAGACGGAAAAGGCCCTCTCGCTAAAGGACTATCACCTTGTCGGCGTTGTGATTCATCTCGGCGTTGTTGTACTGGCTGCCGCAGACTATGCCCTCCTGCACCCCCTCTGCGTTGACCCCCAGCTCCTTGGCGCTGTGGTCGCAGTAGCTCATGGAGACACCGTCGAGCTTCTGGAGGTCTGTGAAGGCGGGGTTCTCAAGGAGCCTCGTCCCTGTGTCCATGGAGAAGATGATCACCTCATGGCCCCTGGAAAGGGCAGCCTTTGTGATGCCCACGATGTGATCGAGGTGTCTGTCAGTGTTGACGAGTATGCCGAGTTTCATCTCTCATACCTCCTCATGGTTGTTGCCGCCGGATCTGCCGCCGGGTCCCGGAAAAGCCGCGGAACCATCCCGTTATCAAGTCGGCAGGTGACGGAGTGATGTCACCAGGAGATGACCTTGTCGTTTGAGGCGATGAGCTCGACGATCCTCCCGTGGTCACCCTCGGTCCTGAGGTCCAGCACCGTCACCTCATTGGCCTTCCTGTGCTCATCCATGATCCTCTTCAATGTCTCGTCGGGGTCCTGTTTCAACAGATATAATATCTTCATGATTCCTCTCCTTTCATCCTGTTTCAGCGACCAGTACCCCTTCGGGCTAATAGGGGAGTATATGGTCGTACCCGAGGAGCTTCCCGGCGATCTCCTCGGTGGTCAGATACTCCATATCCTCGTTCTCCCTGCAGTTGGTATAGAGGTTCATCTCCATCTCTCTCATGGTCTCGATGTTCAGGGCGTTCTTCTCCGTATCCTCCACCTTCCTGTCCAGCACATAGACGTCGATGATGTCATCAAGAAGGGTTATGCCCACGGCCATCCTCAGCCCCTCTTCCTGCCTGTCCCTGACAAGTACGGCGATCTTCCTGGACATCTGATTACCTCCCCTTTTTGTTGATATCGATCGGGTCATCCGGCGGGACCGGCCGCCGGGGTTGCCTGAAAGTATAAAGGATTCGGTGAGGATAAGGCAATCCTGGACCGGACCCGGAGTACCGCTAACTCTCCACCCGGCAGGCCCTCTCCTCCATGATACGCTCGATCACCACCTCAGGGGTGACCCGTCTCATGCACTCCAGGGAGGCGCACCTCCTCCTGAAGCAGGGGGAGCACCCCATCCGTGAGTTGAAGACCCTGTGCCCATGGCCGTAGGGACCGGTGAGCAGCTCGCTCGTGGGGCCGAAGACGGCATAGACGGGCACCGAGAGCGCCGCTGCGATATGCATGGGACCGGAGTCGTTGGAGAGCACGAAGGAGGCACCCTTGAGGATGGAGACGAGCGTCTTCAGGTCCGTCTTCCCGACCATGTCGACCACCTCACGCCTTGTCCGTGCGAGGATGGCTCGGGCCACCTCCGAGTCCGCAGCGCTGCCCGCCATCACCGCCCTGATCGGGACGGAGTCGATCACCTCGACAAAGTACTCCACAGGCCACCTCTTTGAAGGCCACCTTGCACCGGGCACCACGACGTAGTAGGGCCCCCCGAACCCGACACCCCCTCCGAAGGGGGGCAGCGGGAAGGCGACATCCTCGACCCCGATCCCGAGCAGGGCTGCAACCCTTAGATACCTCTCAACGGCGTGGCAGGTCCTGCCGCCCTCCACCTTCAGGTTGTAACAGAGGTGGCTCAGCTCCCTGGCATCGCTGAACCCGGCCCTGCGGGGGGCTCCCGTCAGGACCGTAATGAGGCCGCTTCTGAGGAGTCCCTGGAGATCGATCACCAGGTCATACCTGGCGGCCCTCAGCCCCTTGATGAGGCGCCCGAGCTCGGAGGCGGTCCTGAAGAGGCCGGCGGGCCTCTTCCACTCCTCCTTGCTGATCACCCAGAGGCGCTCGATCATGGGATGCCCCTCGAGGATCCCCTCAAACCCCCTGGCCACCACCCAGTGCACCTCGGCCCCGGGCACGGCGCTCTTCAGGGCGTTCAGCACCGGCAGGGCGTGTATGATGTCGCCGAGAGAGCTCGGCTTCACGATGAGGACCCTTCTCATGGGACCCGGCGTCACCGCCCCTTCTCCCTCTCTGGAAGGGGGAGGGAGAGCGACCACCTCCTCACCAGGGCCCTGAACCCCTCCCTGTCACACCTGTCCTTCACCCTCAGGTAGAGCTCGGCACACAGGGAGAGGAAGCGCTCTTTCATCGTACGCCCCTCTGTCCGGGCCATGCCCTCCCTTATGGACAGGAGGTCGTCACAGGAGAGCTCCACCCCCAGCTCCCTCGAGAGGGAGGGGAGGAGCTGTTCCCTGAGGAGCCTCAGCAGGGCGTCCTCGTCGGCAGAGGCCCCCCGGGTCAGCCCGCCTTCGAGGAAGGAGAGGCAGGCCTCTATCTTCTCGTCGTACAACCCCTTCTTGAGGCCCTCCACCATCCTGCCGTGAACCTCTGCCCTGAGATCAGCGGGACCGGTACCGCCTCTATCCGAGGCCACACGCAGCTCCGACAGTATCATGCCCCTGTAGAAGAGGCTGCTCACCACGACGGGATGCCCCCTTCCCCTCTCCTCGGTCTGGATATGGAAGGTCCTTCCCCTGTATCTGACGTTTTCGTTGATGCCCCGCGCCATGGGATCATCTAATTTTATCAGAAACCCCGGGGGTTAATAAAACCGACCAGGAGGCGCCACCCGGACAGGGCTCCGTCACGCCCTCTCGCCCTCGAAACATTAAACTTAAAAACCTTTATTTTAAGCATGTTAGCAACATATTCCAAATATTTTATGTAGAAACAACGGGTGAAGGACTTGAAAAACAAAAACAAATCATTTATAATGACTGAAGGTCAAGGATGGATCCCCGGAGACTGGATAAGGCGCTGGAGCGGATAAGGGAGGGGCTCCGGAAGGAGGGCGGCGACATCGAGCTGGTGGATGTAAAGGACGGGGTCGTCTATGTGAGGCTGGAGGGTGAGTGCCGTAGCTGCATGATGGCCGGGCTGACCATGAAGAACTGGGTGGAGAAGACGCTGAGGGAAGAGGTGCCCGGTGTCAAGGGGGTGAGGGCCCTCTGAAGCCATGTACAGGGTGTCCGGCATAGGGGTCCATCTGAAGGTCCTGCTCATCATCGGGGTGCTGTTTCTTCCGCCCGTCCCTTCGACCGCCAGGGACCTCGCCCGGGTGAAGGACGTGAGGGTCGGCACGGCTGGAGCAGGGGTGAGGGTCGTCGTCGAGTTCGACCGTCTTCCGGAGTATTCCGCACATCTGCTGAGGAAGCCCGACAGGCTCTACTTCGACCTCCGGGGGAGCATGCTCTCAGCCCCGATGGGACCGATGGACGTAAAGAGGGGGCCTGTCAGGAGGGTGCGCATCTCCCAGTACGATGACGATACGGTGAGGCTCGTCCTCGACCTGGAGAAGGTGAGAGACCACAAGTACTTCACCCTGAAGTCACCGCCGAGGCTCGTCGTCGAGATCGGGAAGAGGGAGAACCCCTTCTACAGGAGGAGGAAGGTCGTGGTGATCGACGCCGGACACGGAGGGCATGATCCCGGTGCGATAGGTCCGCGGGGGTTGAAGGAGAAGGACGTCACCCTCGATATCGCGTTGAGGTTGAAGAGGATCCTGGAGAAGAGGTACAACCTCGACGTCCACCTCACCAGGAAGGGCGATGAATACCTCGACCTCTCGGAGAGGACGAAGATAGCGAACAGGAAGGAGGCGGACCTCTTCGTCTCGATCCACAACAACGCCAGCCGTAAACGGAGGACGAGGGGTATCGAGACCTATCTGCTGAACTGGACGAACGATGTGGAGGCCATGAAGGTGGCCGCAAGGGAGAACGCCATCTCCGTGGAGAGGATGAAGATGGCCAGGAGCGAGCTGGGGATGATCCTGGCCTCCCTGGAGAGGGAGAACAAGCGTGACGAATCACTCAAGCTGGCCCATTTCATACAGGGGGCCCTGAGCAGGAGGCTCTCGGCGAGATACCGTGGCATGGAGGACCTCGGGGTCAAGCAGGCCCTCTTCTACGTGCTGCTCGGGGCGAAGATGCCCTCTGTGCTCGTGGAGGTCGGGTTCATAAGCAATCCCCGCGAGGAGAGGCTGCTCAGGACCGGGAGGTTCAGGGAGTCAGCCGCTGAAGCCATCGCCTCGGGCATCTACAGATACATCCGTTCCTTGCCTGATGCACCGCAGCTTGCCATGAACAGGTAGAATCTGCCACAATTATAGTACCTTGCGGAAGGTAAGCCCTGCATCTCGATGAGGGGTAAACAGGCCTTAAGACACCTGGAGGACGTGACCGCCATGAGGGCTTCGTTGAAGATGCTGCTGTACCTCTTTTTCGCCGCCTCTGTCTTCCTCATGAACAGTGCAACACCGGCCCTCTTCCTTGCAGCGGCGTCACTCCTGCTGCTCCTGCTCCATCCGGACAAGCGGATGAGACGGGGGATCGTACCCATAGTCATCCTCGTGACGGCCACCCTGGCGGGAAACCTCTTCTTCCATCCCGGGAGGGTCCTGATGGAGCTCGGCCCCCTCGGCATAACCGACGAGTCCCTCGAGATGGCCGTCGTCAGGGCTGCGAGGGTGTCGGCCCTCGTGGTGGGGGCGAAGCTCCTGACGCTGACCACCCCGGTGGAAGAGATCCTGGCCGTCCTGAAGAGGGCGTCCGCACCCCTTGAGAGGGCGGGGCTGCCGGCGAGTGAGTTCTTCGAGACCGCCTCCCTCACCATGAAGGTCCTCCCCGAGATCAGGGCCGAGGCGGCGAGGAGCTACAGGAAGGTCCTCGCTGATACGAGAGGGGACGGCCTCATCTACAGGCTCGGAGCGATAGCCAACCTCCTCTTCACCCTGATGGTGCGGACCCTCAGGTCACCCTCGGATTTCGTCAATGCCGACGGAGGCGGCCCCGACGGCATGGACGGTACGGGGAAGCTCAAGGGTTGAGAATGCATACCGTCAGCCCCGGCGATCGATCATCAGCTGCAGGAGGACCCCTTGGGAACGAATAGGTTCTACTTCTCCACGCTCATAATACTCACCCTCCTCCTCGGCTATCTCAGCTACCTGATACTGAGGTCCTTCCTCACCCCCATCGCCTGGGCCATCGTGCTGACCATCGTCTTCTATCCCCTGTACATCTACATCTGCAGGTTCATCAAATGGAAGGCCCTCTCCTCGGTCATCACCCTCCTTGTAGCCGTCGTCATCATCATCGGCCCCATCTCCTATCTCATGGTGGCCCTCACCAGGGAGCTGAGCGACTTCGCGGAGTACATAAACACGGAGGGGATAGAGGGGCTGAAGGAGTGGCTGAGCGGCCCCCAGGCGAGGTGGCTGCAGGAGCGGATCAAATCGGTCCTGAACATACAGGAGCTTGACATAGCCGCTGTGATCACCGAGAACATCTCCAGGGTGGGCAAGGGGATACTCGCCAACATCACAAAGGGTGCGGCCAACGTCGCCACGATCTTCATCAACTTCCTCTTCATGATCTTCGCCATGTTCTTCATGCTCAGGGACGCTCCCGACTTCATCAGGAAGATCCGCGACTATATGCCCTTCTCGGAACAGCAGAGGGACAGGCTCGAGTCACAGATGAAGGACATGGTCGTATCAACCATATACGGAGGGGTGATCGTGGCTGTGGTACAGGGGACGGTTGGCGGGATAACCTTCGCCTTCCTGGGTATGGGCTCTCCGATACTGCTCGGGACGGCCATCGGGCTGATGTCCTTCATCCCCGGGCTCGGGGCCTTCTCCGTCTGGGCACCGGTGGTCGTATACCTCTTCGTCAAGAAGGCCTTCGTAAAGGCCGTTATACTTTTGTTCGTGGGAACCTTTATAATAAGTATGATCGACAATCTCCTCAAGCCGATAATCATCAGCGGGAGGACGAAGATGCCTACGCTTGTCATCTTCTTCAGCGTGATCGGGGGGCTGAAGGTCTTCGGTCTCATAGGCCTGGTGCTCGGTCCGCTTATCGTCGCGGTCTTTATATCCGTACTCGAGATATTCAGAAACCTTGAAGGAGGTCTGCATGCTGAGCCGTGAAGAGCTGAAGGAGCTGTCCGAGATCAAACCTGACGGCGGCTACTACGTCAGCCTCTACCTGAACGTCAACCCTGTGACCAACCCGAGGGGGGAGTACCTCCTGCATCTGAAGAACATGCTCAAGGAGGCCTCTGAAAGCACGGACAGGGCTATATACAAGAAGGTGAAGGACGACCTGGAGAAGATCAACTCCTATGTCACCTCCAACAAGCGGGAGTTCAAGAAAGGCCTTGCCCTGTTGAGCTGCGAGCAGGCGGGATTCTGGAGGGAGTACAACCTCTCGGTCCCGGTGAAGAACTCCCTCGTCATCGACGAGACCCCCTTCATAAAGCCGCTCCTCGACATCCTCGACAACAACCCCCGTTATCTCATCCTCCTGGTGGAGAAGGAGAAGGCCAGGCTCTTCGTGGTCCACCTCGGCGAGATCGTGGAGTACGGAGAGGTCGAGACACCCGATGTGCCGGGCAAGCACAAGAAGGGCGGCTGGTTCGCCCTTGCCGAAACCCACTACCAGAGACATATTGACTACCATGTGGGGCTGCATCTGAAGGAGGTCGTAAAGAGGCTCGAGGCCTTCCTCTCAAGGGAGGAGATCGGACTGATATTCATAGGTGGTTCCGAGGAGGCGGTCGCCATGTTCAAGGAGATGCTGCCCGAGACGGTGAAGGCCAGGATAAAGGGTCAGTTCGGTGCAGAGATGTTCCTGAGGCCCGACGAGATACTGCAACGCGTCGAACCGCTCCTTGCAGGGTGCGAGGCCGAGGAGGAGAGGCGGATAGTGGATGAACTGATAACCCGTGCCATGAAGGGCGACTCAGCGGTGCTGGGGCTGGAGGACGTCCTGAACGCCGCTGTAGAGGGCAAGATAAACACCCTCGTCTACGTGGAGGACTTCAGGGCGACGGGGTCGAGGTGCAGGGAGTGCGGCTTCCTGACCACACAGTCCCTGCAGGACTGCCCCTACTGCAGCTCCGCCATGGAACAGATAGACTACATGGTCGATCTCATATCACAGATGGCCGTGGAGAAGGGTGCAAGGGTCGAGGTGCTGGCACACGAGACCGACCGGCTCAAAGAGAGAGGAAATATCGGTGCCATACTGAGGTTCTGAGGCCGGTGGCATCCTTAAAGACCCCGCAGATGCGGGGCTCCGGAAAGGAGGTGACACGTATGAGGACGGTGGTAATAATCCTTGCTTTTTCGCTGATCTTTGCCGTCGGGGCGGCTCAGGCAGGAAACGTGGAGAAGGGGAAGGCCCTTTTCAACGACACGAGCCTCGGCACAAACGGCAAGAGCTGCGGAAGCTGTCATCCCGGAGGCGGCGGGCTCGAGAAGGCGGGCGGCAAGAAGGAGTTCAACATCATGGGAAAGAAGCAGGGCAGCCTCGAGGAGGCCGTCAACTTCTGCATAAAGCTGGCCCTGAAGGGCAAACCCCTCAAGGAGGATTCCCAGAAGATGAAGGACATCGTCGCCTATATCAGGTCTCTGGGGAAGAAGTAACCTCGGACGGAAGCCGGGGCCCGTACCGTAGCGGCGCGGTGCGGGCCTCCTCAGAGAGAAGGTCCACCTACGGCATCCCCACCCCGTCGATCGCTGCACCGCACTTCCGGCACCTTCCGTCCTTCATCTCCACCCTTGTGAGGCTGAACCCGAACCGCTCGATCAGCACCTCCCCGCAGGAAGGACAGTAGGTGCTCTCTCCACCTTCACCGGGGACGTTCCCCTCATAGACGTATCTGAGCCCCGCCTTCAGCCCTATCTCCCTCGCCTTCCTGAGGGTGCTGACGGGCGTCCTCGGCCGGTCGAGGAGCTTGTGTGCGGGGTAGAACTGGGTCACATGCCAGGGGATGGCAGGGTCCACTGATCTTATAAAATCAGCCACCCACCTGAGAAACTCCTCGGAGTCGTTGTATGTGGGGATTATAAGGGTCGTAACCTCGACCCAGACCCCGAGCTCCTTCATCAGTTTTATGGTGTTCAGCACAGGCTGCAGTCTTGCCCCCACGACCTTTTTGTAGAAATCGTCATCCCCCTTGAGGTCTATATTGTTTCCGTCAAGATAAGGTGCCATCGCCCGTACGGCCTCGGGGCTGGTGTAGCCGTTACTGACAAAGACGTTCTTTATACCCCTTTCGTGCGCCAGACGGGCGCAGTCATAGGCGTACTCCATAAATATCGTCGGCTCTGTGTAGGTATAGGATATGCTCTGACAGCCCGTCCTCTCCGCCTCGGCCACCACGTCCTCGGGTGTGAGGTCCTCACCGGGGATATCGGGGTGGCGCTTCGGGTACTGGGAGATCTCCCAGTTCTGGCAGTGGAGGCATCTGAAGTTGCACCCCACGGTGGCTATGGAGTAGGACCTCGACCCGGGGTGGAAGTGAAACAGCGGCTTCTTCTCAATCGGGTCGATGTGTCTGGCGATGACCTTTCCATAGACGAGGCTCCAGAGGGTGCCGTCCCTGTTCTCTCTGACTGCGCAGATCCCGCGTTTCCCGGGCTTTATCACACAGTAATGAGCACAGAGGTGACACCTCACCTTCCCCTCCTTGAGCCTCTCGTAAAACATCGCCTCCTTCATAGGATAATCATACCACTTCGGGGACTCTTCTGCAAGACGGCTTCCACTAATCACCGGGTATCGTTTATCCTATATGGATGGATCACCGATGGATCACCCTCCTCGTCACATACGAGCCGCTCGAGGCGGAGATGGTGAAGGGCCTGCTCGAGAGCGGGGGCATACCGGTCGTCATCAGGTCCGCTAAGGTCACGCCCTACCCGGTGAACATCGGGAGGATGGGTGAGATCAGGGTCATGGTGAGGGAGGAGGACCGCGAGGCCGCTGAGAGGATCCTGGCGGAGGGGAATGGCTGAGATAAGGTTCGAGAGGGTGAGGAAGAGCTTCAAAGACGTCCTGGTGATAAAGGAGATCTCCCTCACCATCAGGGACGGAGAGTTCTTCACCTTCCTTGGACCGAGCGGATGCGGAAAGTCGACCATACTCAACATGATCGCAGGCCTCGAGCCGGTGACCGGGGGGAGGATATACTTCGACCAGGATCTGGTGAACGACCTCTCGCCGAAGGAGAGGGATGTGGCGATGGTCTTCCAGAGCTACGCCCTCTACCCCCACATGACCGTCTACGAAAACATGGCCTTCCCCCTCAGGATGAAGAGGATCGACAGGGAGAGGATCGACAGGGAGGTGAAGAGGACGGCCGCCATCCTCGGGCTCGAGGGGTTGCTGCAGAGGAAGCCGAAGGAGCTATCAGGCGGCCAGAGGCAGCGGGTGGCCCTCGGAAGGGCGATAATCAGGAGGCCGAGGGTCTTCCTGATGGACGAACCCCTCTCCAACCTCGATGCAAGACTCCGAGTGGAGATGAGGGCTGAGCTGAAGAGGCTCCATCGGGAGCTGAAGACCACCGTGGTCTATGTAACCCACGACCAGGCCGAGGCGATGGGGCTCTCGGAGCGGATCGCCGTGCTCCACAGGGGCGAGATCCAGCAGTGCGGCAGTCCCCTGCAGATATACTCACGACCACGGAACACCTTCGTCGCCGGCTTCATCGGCAGCCCGTCGATGAACTTCTTCGAGGCAGAGGTGATCTCAAGAAGCCCCCTGAGGCTGAGGCGCGACGGCGTGGTCTTCGAACCACCCGTCACTGCAGCACCGGAGGCCGAGACCCTCCTGGTGGGGATACGGCCGGAGGACGTCACCCTCTCCGTGGAGGAGACAGGGATCAGGGCCGTCGTGGATATAGTGGAGATGGAGGGTCCGGTGCTCTGGGTGGATGTACGATGGGGCGAGACGAGGCTCAAGGCGAAGGCATCGGTCGGTGAGGGGATCAGCCCGGGAGAGACCGTCCACCTCAGGATGCCGGTGGAGAGGCTCCACCTCTTCGACCCCGGAACCGGCCTGAGGCTCTAAGCGGACTACCTTGATTCTTATACCCTGCCGTCCTGGCGGCAGGTGCGCAACCCGGCCCTGTACAGTCCCCCCTCCCTGTTCACCCACCTCACCACTCCGTGCCTCGGCACCTCCGACTCCCTGGATCTGATCTTCAGCACGCTCCCCTGCACCAGGGGGTAGTCCGTCAGGAGGCCGAACCCCTCCCTGGAGAGATCGATCACCGTACCGGTGAGCTGGAGGTTCCTCACACCCCCCTCTTCCTTCACGGTGAGGGAGTACCGGATGGGTAGTCTGACGGGTCTCCTCTTGTGCCTTCTCTTCGTCACTGCCGCCCCCTCCGTAAAAAGCGTGTAGTAAATTCTATCATGCCCCGGCCTCTCCCTGCAACCGAAGGGGGGAGGGCCTTGATGCAAGGGGCGGTCACGAGGGGTTCAGAAGCGCGTACTTGTATGCAGCCCCGTCCCATGGCACCCCATCCACGGCGGGCCTCCTGAGGCCGTATCTGTTCATTGGGTCGGAGACGTCTGGCATCACCCCGTCCCACCTGTGGGAGGTGCCTTCCACACCGGGCACCGCCTGCATGGCGTCGTTGAAGGGCTCAGCCGTGGCCTGGCCTCCCGGGGTATGGCAGCTCATGAGAGGTTCGAGTTGGCCACCTCCTCAGTCAGGGACGGGGATGCTACCCAGAGGGCTGAACCCGGGCGTCTCTGCCCGAGCTGCGACGGCAAGCAGGGTGATCAGCAGGACGGCCGGCAGGGCCCTTGGACCGGAGATCATCATCCCGGTATTATACCAGGAGGGGGCGCAAAGGGGGGCGCACCCCTGGCTACTCCCTGGCACCCCCTCCGAGGCCTGCGAGGAGATCCCTGAGGCCCCTCACCGTCTTATCCTTTGAGCGGTGCTGAAACCTCACGGAGAAGCCTTCCTCGTGGAAGCGGATACCGCTGCCCTCCCTCCTCCCGTACTCCAGGAGGTCCTCGACCTTCACCGGAGCGTCGCTGGAGAGCTTCACCCTTACCGTCCCGTTCACCGAGCTCACCGAGACGACCCTGAGCCTCTTTGCCAGCACCTTCAGCTTCATCACCTCCAGCAGGATGCCGACGGGTTCAGGCGCGGTCCCGAACCTGTCCCTCAGCTCCTCGCCCACTGCATCCACCTCCTCAGGGGAGTGACAGAGGCCGAGCCTCCGGTAGATGCTCAGCCTCACGGCCGTGTCCTCGATGTAGTCCTCGGGGATATAGGCGCTCAGCCCTATATCGATGGTGGGTTCGATCTCCTCCTCGACCTTCATACCCCTGAGGGCAGCCACCTCCTGCTGGAGCATCTCCATATACATCTCGAACCCGACGGCATGGATATGTCCTGACTGTTCCGCGCCGAGGAGGTTCCCTGCACCCCTTATCTCGAGGTCCTTCATGGCCAGCCTCAGGCCCGCCCCCAGGTAGTTGAGCTCCTGTATGGCCTCTATCCTCCTCCTTGCCTCATCGGTCAGCCTCCCGGGAGGAGGTACGAGGAAGTAGGCGTAGGCCCTCAGGCTGCTCCTCCCCACCCTCCCCTTGAGCTGATACAGGTCTGCCAGGCCCATCCTGTCGGCCCTGTTGACGATTATCGTGTTCGCCCTCGGGATATCGATCCCCGAGCCGATTATGGCTGTCGAGACGAGGAGGTCGAACTCGCCGGCCGTGAATCTCAGCATCACCTCCTCGAGCTCCCGTTCCCTCATCCTTCCGTGCGCCACTGCGACCCTCGCCCCCGGAACGAGCCTCTTGAGCGTCCCGGCCATGTCATGGATGTCCCTCACCCTGTTGTGGACGAAGAAGACCTGACCGCCGCGGTCGAGCTCACGGTTGACCGCCTCCCTTATCACGGACTCCTCGAAGGTGCTGACGACGCCGCAGACAGCGAGCCTCTCCTCAGGAGGGGTCTCGATCAGGCTCATCTCCCTGATCCCTGAAAGGGACATCTCGAGGGTCCTCGGTATGGGTGTGGCGCTCATCGTGAGACAGTCCACCCGTTTCTTCAGCTCCTTTATCCTCTCCTTGTGGACCACGCCGAAGCGGTGCTCCTCGTCGATGATCAGGAGTCCGAGGTCGTAGAAGCGGACCTTCCCGGCCAGGAGCAGATGGGTTCCGATGATTATGTCGATGCCGCCCTCCCTGAGTGATGCGAGGGTCCGGGCCTTCTCGGCGGGGGACTTGAACCTGCTCAGGAAGTCGATCTTCACGGGGAAGGCGGAGAACCTCGCCCGGAAGTTCCTGTAATGCTGCTCACAGAGTATGGTCGTCGGCACGAGGACGGCCACCTGCTTGCCGTCGTAAACCGCCTTGAAGGCGGCACGCATGGCGACCTCTGTCTTCCCGTAGCCCACGTCGCCGCAGAGGAGCCTGTCCATCGGCCTCGGCGACTCCATGTCCCTCTTGATCTCCTCCCATGCCTTCGCCTGGTCCGGCGTCTCCTCGAAGGGGAAGAAGGTCTCGAACTCCCTGTGGAGCTCCGTCTCCGGACTGAAGGCATGGCCCTTCACCAGCTCCCTGTGGGCATGTACCGATATGAGCTTGCGGGCAAGCTCACGGATCCTCCTCCTCGCCCTCTCCTTCTTCTGTCTCCACCGGGCGCTGCCGAGCCTGTCGACCGCCGGGACCGTACCTTCCTCCGCCCTGTACTTCTGGACGAGGCCGATGCTCTGCAGCGGCAGATAGAGCCTCGCCCCGCCCGAATACTCTATCACCATCACCTCTCCGTCATAGGCCTCTGTACGGAGGTGCTGGAGGCCGGAGAACCTCCCTATGCCGTGTTCACGGTGGACCACGTAGTCCCCGACCCTCAGGTCCTCGATCCCTTCGATGAGGCCCCTTATCCTGGATCTCCCCTGTGGTCTGTACCGGGGTCTCTTTCCGAAGAGCTCCACCTCGGTGAGCAGGATCAACCCCGGCAGACGGACCCCCCTGGAGAGCGTTCCCGTGGTGATCGCGTATCTGCCGCTGTAGCCTCCCGCCGCCTCTGCAGGGAGAACCGGCGAGACCACGCCACCGTCATGGAGCACCTCCTTCAGCCTCTCCGCCTGCGAGGGGGTGGAGAGTACGAAGAGGACCCTCTCTACGGTCCCCTCCAGCCTCTCCGCCAGCTCGTAGAGGTCGTCCCTCTCGTCGTGGAGGAGCCCCAGCCCGGAAAGGGGTCGGAGGGGCGCAGCGACACCGCCCTCCATGTCGAGGGTATGGAGGCGGAGGAGTCCCGCAGCATCCTCCGCTTGCTCTGAGAGGCCCTCCTC
>WGEZ01000080.1 GCA_015492515.1 Nitrospirota bacterium | reverse complement strand
CTTCTCATATTCCGCCCTTCTTTTGCTACTTGCAAGGATAATAAAAGGATATCAAATTAAACGCCTTCTGTCAATAGAACGCATTAGATCAAAAAATGTCCCTGAAGGGTATAATTCCCTGGCTAAAGTAATTTCAGTCAGGGAGATGGACAGAGACAGGGAGTTCGAGATGGATTTGTCCCCACCCACTTCCACTTACGAAGTGGAAGTATGGCGTTGAGAAGCTACAGCTGCTGATATGAATAATAGGCGTGGCACGCCCCTTCAGAGGAGACCATACATGCACCGACGGGGTTCTTCGGAGTACAGGCACTCCCGAAGACCTTGCACTGCAGCGGCTTCGCCTTCCCCCTCAGTATATCGCCGCAGATGCAGAGGCTGTGGTCCTCAAGGGGTGCTTCCGGAAGGACGTCCCTGTAGAACACCTCGGCATCCAGGCCGGAGAACTCCTCCCTGAGCATCAGGCCGCTCTCGGGTATCTCACCCATACCGCGCCAGCGGAAACCCTCCCTCAGCCTGAAGTATCTATCCACCAGTGCCCTGGCCCTCCGGTTGCCTTCGGGCCTGACCGCACGGGTGTACTGGATCTCCACCTCTGCCCTGCCGTCCCGTATCTGCTCCGTTATCATCGAGACACTCTGGAGTATGTCGACCGGTTCAAACCCCGATATAACCACAGGCAGCCCGTATCGCTCCGGGATGGATTCGTAGATGCCGCTGCCCGTAATGGTGCTCACATGTCCCGGTGCTATAAAGGCGTCGATCCTGACATCCTCGGAATCCATGATGGCATGGAGGGCCGGCGGTACAAGGACGTGGTTGATGTGGAGGAGCACGTTCTCCATGCCTTCCTGCAGGAGCTGTTCTATGACAGCGGCGGTCAGGGGGGCCGTCGTCTCGAACCCTATGGCGAAGTAGACGACCTTCTTCTCCGGATTCTCCCTCGCCAGCCTTATCACGTCAAGGGGCGAGTAGACCATCCGTACATCCCTGCCTGCAGCCCTCTCCCTGATCAGGGAGCTTGACGAGCCAGGCACGCGCATCATGTCTCCGAGGGTGACAAGGATCACATCCTCCTGCCTCGCAAGGACCACCGCCTGGTCGATCCTCTCCTTCGGTATAATGCAGACGGGACAGCCCGGACCGTGCAGGAAGTTGACCGCTCCGCCGAGGAGCTGCCCGAGGCCGTACTTCATGATCACATGGGTGTGGCCTCCGCAGACCTCCATGATGTTGACGGTGCCGCCGGCTGCGCTGACTATCTCTTCGGCAAGAACTTCTATCTTCCTGCCGTCTCTCAGCTCCCTGAAGAGTTCCGTTGTCGAATCCAAGGTCGTTTCCTCCTTTTATCCGTAATATTTAATATAACCCTTTATCCATCATAACGCAAGTCGCCGGGCATCCCCTGTGGTATAATGTCTCTATGAAGAGCGTACTCCTTGCACACGGAGGAGGGGGAGAAGAGACAAGGAGCCTCATCAACGACCTCTTCAGGAGACACCTGTCGAACCGGGTCCTCGACCGTCTCGAGGACTCCGCCGTAGTCGACATGCCCGAGGGGAGGATAGCCTTCACCACGGACTCATACACCCTCTCCCCGCCATTCTTCAACGGCGGGAACATCGGGAAGCTTGCAGTAGCGGGGACCGTGAACGACCTCTCCGTGATGGGGGCGAGGCCCAGGTATCTCTCTGCAGGATTCATGATCGAGGAGGGCTTCCCCTATGACGACCTGGAGGAGATCGTGAAGGGCATGAAGGAGGAGGCGGCCGCCTCTGAGATCATGGTCGTCACCGGCGATACAAAGGTCCTGCCGAGAGGAGACCTCAAGGGCATACTGATAAACACCTCCGGGGTGGGGGAGATCGTCTATGCAGGCCTCTCCGCCTCGAACCTCAAGGTCGGCGACGGGATCATCGTCTCCGGCACCGTCGGTGACCACGGGGCCTGCATACTCGCCCTGAGGGAGGGGATCGACTTTGGGCTGAGCATAGGGAGTGACTGCCAGTCCCTGTGGGGGCTTGTTGAAGAGGTGCTGAAGGCCTCTGACGAGGTTCATGCAATGAGGGACCCCACGAGGGGAGGTCTCGCTGCAGTCCTTACCGAGTGGTCGACCCAGTCCGGTGTCGAGATAGAGGTCCTCGAAGAGGAGATCCCCGTGAAGGACGCAGTGAGGGGCGCCTGTGAACTCCTCGGCATGGACCCCACCCACCTCGCCTCTGAAGGAAGGGTGGTCATAGCGCTCCCTGAAAGGGAGGCAGAGGACGTCCTCAGCGTCATGAGGAGCCACCCCCTGGGCAGGGGGGCCAGGATGATAGGAAGGGTCATCGGCTCAGGCAGAGGGAGGGTGGTATTGAGGAGCTCCTACAACACCCGGAGGATCATGGAGCCGCCCTCGGGTGAGCTCCTCCCGAGGATCTGCTGATGAGGGGGTTGTACGGAAAAGCGCATGCATGAGTTCTCCATAGTACAGAGCCTCCTGAGGACGATCGGCAGATACGCCGCCGAGCACAGTGCCACCGAGGTCTCGAAGGTCATCGTCAGGGTGGGCCCGCTCTCCGGCGTCGTGCCCCACCTGCTGAGGACCGCCTTTGATACCTTCAAGGAGGGGACCGTCGCGGAGAAGGCGGAGCTCTGCATCAAAGAGGAGGCGATGAGACTGCACTGTGACGACTGTGGTAGGGACTCCGGGGTCTCCTCTCCGATGTTCAGGTGTCAGCACTGCGGCTCTCTCAGGGTGAAGGCCTGCAACGGGGATGAACTGATCCTGGAGAGACTGGAGATGGAATGTCCGTGATCCTCAGGGCGAGGATACATCTGAACGGCCTCGTGCAGGGCGTGGGGTTCAGGCCCTTCGTCTACAGGACGGCAAGGCGGTTGGGGCTCAAAGGGTTTGTGGTGAACGACACCACAGGGGTGGTCATCGAGGTGGAAGGCAGCGGTGATGACATCGAGGGGTTCTTCCATGCCCTCAGGAACGACAAGCCGCCCCTGGCAGAGATATTCTCAGAGGAGGTCACCTATGAGGCACCCTGCGGGTATGACGAGTTCCAGATACGTACAAGCCATACATCAGGCCGCAACGACGTGGCCCTCCTTCCGGACATAGCAACCTGCAGGGAGTGCACCGCTGAGCTGAACTCGCCCTCCGACAGGAGGTACCGCTATCCCTTCATAAACTGCACGAACTGCGGTCCCAGGTTCACCATAATCGAGCGGCTCCCCTACGACAGGCCCAACACCACGATGAAGGACTTCAGGATGTGTCCTGACTGTGAAGCGGAGTATCACGACCCGGCGGACAGGAGGTTCCACGCCCAGCCGAATGCATGCCCTGTATGCGGGCCGAAGGTCTGGCTCCTGAAGGGTGACTCCACCACAGTGGCTGAGGGAGACGAGGCCCTCGCCGGGGTCGTCAGCCTGATCGGCTCAGGCGGCATCGTCGCCGTAAAGGGGATCGGCGGCTTCCACCTCCTCTGCGATGCCACGAACGACGAGGCGGTGGAGACCCTCAGGAGGAGGAAGAGGAGGTCCGAGAAGCCCTTTGCAGTGATGTTCAAAGACCTGAGGCAGCTGCTCAGGTATGCTGAGGCCTCCGGGGCCGAGAGGGCCCTGCTCCTTTCGCCCTCACGGCCGGTGGTGCTTCTGAAGAGAAGGCCCGGTCTTCTTGAGGCGGTCTCACAGGGCCTGAAGAGCGTCGGCGCATTTCTGCCTTACTCTCCACTGCACACCGTCATACTCGAAGGGCTGGATGTACCGGTGGTGGCAACCTCGGGGAACCTCTCCGAGGAGCCCATCGTGAAGGACAACGACGAGGCCCTCGAGCGGCTTGCTCCGCTCGTCGACCATATACTGCTGCATGACAGGCCGATCCATCGCCGGTGCGACGACCCCGTGGTCAAGGTGGTGGGTGGCAAGGCGCAGATGATACGCCGCTCAAGGGGCTACGTGCCTGTACCCCTGCTCCTCCCCTTCCGGCTGGAGAGGAGGGTCCTCGCCGTAGGTGGACACCTGAAGAACACCTTTGCAATAGGATTCGAGGACAGGGTGATCCTCAGCCAGCATATCGGGGACATGGATGCCCCTGAGAGCATGGACTTCTTCGAAGAGGCGATCGAGGACCTCAGCTCCATCTACCGCTTCACACCGGATGTGATAGCCCACGACCTCCACCCTGGATACTCAACGACCCGGTGGGCCCTCGGACGGGAAGGGGCTGAAAAGGTGGCCGTCCAGCACCACCATGCCCATATACTGTCGTGCATGGCTGAAAACGGTCTGACAGACCGGGTGCTCGGGGTCTCATGGGATGGAACCGGTTACGGAGAGGACGGAACACTCTGGGGCGGGGAGTTCCTCCTCTGTGACGGAAGGGGTTACAGGCGGCTGTTCCACCTGAGACCCCTCAGGCTGATCGGCGGAGAGAAGGCGGTGAGGGAGCCGAGGAGGACCGCCCTCTCGATCCTCTTCGAGCTCTTCGGGAGGGAGGCGCTGGAGATGGACCTCTCGGCTCTCAGGGGCTTCAAGGAGGGTGAGCTGGTCCTGCTCTGGAACGCCTGGCAGAAGGGGATAAACTCACCCCTCAGCTCCTCGGCAGGGAGGCTCTTCGACGCCCTCGCATCGCTCATGGACGTGGTGCAGGTCTGCACCTACGAGGCCCAGGCAGCGATGATGGTGGAGGACCTCTTCGACCCTGCCGTGAAGGACCGTTACACCTACAGCATCAGGGACGGAGTGATAGATCTGCTGCCCGCCTTCCATGAGGTCCTGCGGGAGAGGGAGAGGACGAGGGCGGCGACGAGGTTCATGAACACCCTGGCCCGGATCATCATAGAGGTCGCGGGGCTGGTCGGTGAGGAGAGGGTCTGCCTCTCGGGAGGGGTCTTCCAGAACTCACCGCTGAGCAGCCTGGTGATAGAGGGCCTGAGGAAGGAGGGCTTCGAGGTCTTCACCCACCGCGTGGTCCCCGCCAATGACGGAGGGATATCCCTTGGACAGGCGGTCTTTGGAGGAATGAGCTCATGACAGTATATTTTCCATTTACCATTTTCCATTTGTCATTTATCATTTTTAACAATGGAAAGATGGTAAATGACAAATGATAAATAACAAATGACAAATGACAAATGGTAAACGACAAGGAGGAAGAGATGTGCCAGGAATGCGGCTGTTCCCCTGATACCACCAGGAAACTACTGGACGTCCGGAGAAAGGTCCTCGAAGACAATGATGTATGGGCGGAACGTAACAGGGAGATGCTCAGGGGATACGGGGTCCTCGGCATCAACCTGATGAGCTCTCCCGGATCGGGAAAGACGACCCTCATCGAGAGGACCATAGATGCCCTGAGGGGAAGATGCAGGATCGGTGTGATCGAGGGCGACCTCGAGACGGACAGGGATGCCCGGAGGATCCGGCAGAGGGGTGTGCCCGTCCGTCAGATCACAACAGGCCAGGCATGCCACCTCGACGCCTTCATGCTCCACGAGGCGATGCACAACCTGCCCCTTGACAGGATCGATCTGCTCTTCGTCGAGAATGTGGGAAACCTGGTCTGCCCTGCTGCGTACGACCTGGGGACGGGGATGAACGTCGTGCTCCTCTCCACAACGGAAGGCGACGACAAGCCGGCCAAATACCCCCTCGTCTTCAGAAGATCGGAATTGATGGTGATCACGAAGTCCGACCTGCTTCAGGGCGTTGATTTCGACCCCCGCCTCGCCGTACAGGAGGCAAGGGCCGTCAACCCCCTGATCCAGGTCATCGTCCTGTCATCCAGGACGGGCGAGGGGATCGGGGAGTGGATCGAGTACATCGAGAGGGGCGCGAAGTCTTAAATACAGAAGTTTAAGTCCATTATAAATTTTTACTTGACATTTCCCCTCTCCTGTGCTAAGTTTTTCTTAAAGGGTGAAGTGCAGGACGGTATTCATACATGAACAGTGAGAGCGTCAAACTCTCGGCGGCTCTTCCGTTTTCAACAGAAAGGAGGGGTGTCAATGGCGTCTTCATCGAAGAGGGACGACCTCTCCGGTGTCACGATCTATGAAGCCCTGAAGGAGAGAGGCTTCTCCCGGAGAGATTTTCTCAGTTTCTGCACCCTGATAACCGCAACGCTCGCCCTGCCTTCCACATTCGTCTCCAAGGTGGCTGAAGCCCTGGAGAGGAGGAAGAAGCCCGTGCTCGTATGGCTCGAGTTCCAGGACTGTGCCGGCAACACCGAGGCCCTCCTCAGGGCGAGCAAGCCCACCGTCGGCGAGATCGTCCTCGATATCCTGTCCGTGGAGTATCACGAGACGATCATGGCCGCCGCCGGGCACCAGGCGGAGAAGTCCCTCATGGACGTGGTGAAGAACCAGAAGGGCAGGTATATAGCGGTGGTCGAGGGCTCTGTCCCGATGGGCGACGGAGGTGTCTACTGTTGCGTCGGCGGCAGGGCTGCCAAGGAGACCGTGAAAGAGGTCTGCGGCAATGCCATGGCCACCCTCGCCGTGGGCACCTGTGCCGCCTACGGCGGGCTGCCTGCCGCCAGCCCGAACCCGACAGGCGCCGTCGGTGTGACCCAGGCGGTACCCGGTGTGCCGGTGGTGAACCTCCCGGGCTGTCCCGTGAACGTGGAGAACATCACCGCCACAGTGGTCCACTTCCTCACCTTCGGCTCCCTGCCGCCCCTCGACAGCCGCGGCAGGCCCCTCTTCGCCTATGGGAAGAGGATCCATGACAACTGTGAACGGAGGGCCCACTTCGATGCAGGACAGTTCGTGAGACAGTGGGGAGACGAAGGCCATCGGAAGGGATGGTGCCTCTATGAGATGGGGTGTAAAGGGCCTGAGACGTTCAAGAACTGTCCAACCGTAAAATACAACGAGGGCACCAGTTGGCCCGTACAGGCAGGCCACGGCTGTATCGGATGTGCAGAGCCTGCCTTCTGGGACAGGATGGCCCCCTTCTACAGGAGGCTGCCGCAACCGCCTGGATTCGGCGTGGAATCGACGGCGGACAAGGTGGGGGCGGGTCTGGCTGCTGTGACTGGTGCTGCACTCGTGGCTCACGGGATCGGACGGATACTCTCCGGTGGAAAGAAGAAGGAAGAGGAGAGGAGGTGAGGGCGTATGGCAAAGATAGCTATTGATCCGATAACCAGGATTGAAGGACATCTCAGGATCGAGGCAAAGATCGAGGGAGGAAAGGTCGTCGACGCCTGGGCGTCAAGCACCATGTTCAGGGGCATCGAGTTGATCCTCGAAGGCAGAGACCCGAGAGATGCCTGGGCCTTTGCCCAGAGGATATGAGGTGTCTGAACAACGGTTCATGCAACCGCCTCGGTGAGTGCGGTCGAAAACGCCCTGGGCATCACGATTCCTGACAACGCAAGGATCATAAGAAACCTGATCACGGGGATCCAGTATGTCCAGGACCATGTGATCCATTTCTACCATCTCCATGCCCTCGACTGGGTGGATATCGTCAGTGCCCTTGGAGCTGACCCTGCAAAAACCGCGTCCCTGGCGCAGTCGATCTCTGACTGGCCGAAATCCTCTGCAGCATACTTCAGGGGTGTGAAGGAGAAGTTGAAGGCCTTCGTGGAAAGCGGTCAGCTCGGACCGTTCTCCAATGCATACTGGGGGCATCCAGCCTACAAACTGCCGCCGGAGGCGAACCTGATGGCGGTCGCCCACTACCTCGAGGCCCTCGACTGGCAGAGGGATGTGATAAAGATCCAGGCACTGCTGGGTGCAAAGAATCCTCATGCCCAGACCTATCTCGTGGGAGGCATGGCGGTCCCTGTAGACCCTAACAGCCAGAATGCACTCAATGCAGGCGGCATCGCCTTCATCTCGGGTCTTGCCAGGAAGGCACACGAATTTGTTGAAAAGGTCTATATCCCCGACCTGCTCGCGGTCGCCTCCTTCTACAAGGAGTGGGCCGGCCTCGGCGGCGGGGTGGGCAACTTCCTCGCCTACGGCGTGTTCCCGAATGACAATATCAGCAACACCGACAACCTCTGGCTGCCGAGGGGCATCATACTGGACAGGGACCTGAGCAGGGTGCATCCCGTCGACCATACGAAGATCACCGAGTACGTCACCCATTCATGGTATGAATACCCCGATGGTGACGACAGGGCAAGGCATCCCTGGGACGGTGTGACGGACTACAAGTACACAGGCCCGAAACCACCATACGACTTCCTCGACACGGAGGGCAAGTACAGCTGGCTCAAGGCACCGCGGTACGAAGACAGACCGATGGAGGTCGGCCCGCTGGCGAGGATGCTCGTAGCCTATGCAAGCGGGCACAAGAGGGTCAGGGAGGTGGTGAACCACGTCCTCAAGACCCTCGGGGTGGGACCTGAGGCCCTCTTCTCCACCCTCGGCAGGGTTGCCGCCAGGGGGATCGAGACACTCGTCACCGCGGAGATGCTCCCCGTATGGCTCGATGAGCTCGCAGCAAACATGAAGAGAGGAGACCTGAGGGTTCACAACGGCGAGAGGTGGGACCCCGCCACCTGGCCGAAGGAGGCACAGGGCTACGGCTGGCATGAGGCGCCGAGGGGTGCACTCGGCCACTGGGTGAAGATCAGAAACGGCAAGATCGTCAACTACCAGTGTGTCGTACCGAGTACATGGAACGGCTCGCCGAGGGATGCAAAGGGCCGGCGAGGCCCCTATGAGTCTGCCCTGCTGGGCACCCCCGTTGCAAACCCCGAGCAGCCGGTGGAGATACTCAGGACGGTACACTCCTTCGACCCCTGTATGGCCTGTGCGGTCCACGTCGTAGACCCCGAGGGCAGAGAGGTCACCAGGATAAAGGTGGTATGAGGGAAGGGAGGTCTCCATGTCGAAAGAGCGGATAAGGGTCTATGCATGGGAGTTTCCGATCAGGCTCACCCACTGGATAAACGTACTCTGCATACTCGCCCTCTCCGTCACGGGGTTCTATATCGGGAATCCTTTCATGCATGCGGTCTCGTCAAAGCAGTACATAATGGGATGGATGAGGTTCATCCATTTCGTATCAGCCTATACGTTCATGCTGAGCATGGTGGTGAGGATCTACTGGGCCTTCGTCGGCAACAGGTACGCAAGCTGGAGGGTCTGGTTCCCTTTCACCTCGAGGCGGTTCAGGGACCTGATGGATGCGGTGAAGTTCTACCTCTTCATAAGCAAGAAGCCGCCCTATGCAGTCGGCCACACAGCACTTGCCGGGTTTACATACCTGTTGGTCTTCGGCGTCTTCATCTTCATGATCGTCTCCGGCTTCGCCCTCTATTCACTGAACCGTGACGGCGCTCTATGGACCCTCCTCGGAGGCTGGCTGACAGGGGTGATGCATCTGCAGACGATCAGGCTCTTTCACCATCTCGGCATGTATCTGATCCTCGCCTTCACCATCATCCACGTCTACATCGGATGGTATCTCGATCTGAAAGAACGCAACGGCCTGATGGGTTCGATATTCAGCGGATACAAGTTCGTCACCGGGAAGGAATGGGAGTAGGAGCCGCCAGCGGCATCTCACCATGATCGGCCCCGGGAAGATCGCCGTTGTGGGCATCGGCAACATCCTTCTCGGTGACGAAGGGGTCGGCGTCCATGTCCTGAACGAGCTGAGGGACCGGTACTGCTTCCCCGACGGCGTCGAGCTGATCGACGGCGGCACCATGGGGCTCGACCTGCTGCCCTTCATAGAGGGGAGGCAGAGGGTCATCTTCATCGACGCCGTGGATTTCGGGGCAGAGGCGGGCGCTGTGGGCGAGCTCAGGGGCGGGGAGATACCGGAGCGCCTCTCCTCCAAGCTCTCCGTCCATCAGATAGCGCTTCCAGAGATGCTGTCGGCGGGCAGGCTGCTTGGCACCCTGCCTGAGGAGATCTGCCTCGTAGGGATACAGCCCAAGAGTATCGATCCCGGGTTCGGCCTCAGCCCCGAGATCGAGGCGAAGGTTGATGAGTTGATGGCGCGGGTTGTAAGAAAGCTCTCTGAATGGGGGATAGAGGTCAGGTCGAAGGTCCACGAAGGAAGCTGAAACAGCGTCATGTGTCTTGCCATACCGTCGAAGATAATAGAGATCAACAACCTCATGGCCATGGTTGACGTGATGGGCGCCAGGCGGCAGGTAAGCCTCATGCTGCTGCCGGAGAAGGTCGAGGTTGGGGACTTCGTCCTCGTACACGCCGGATTCGCCATCCAGAAGGTCCGGAAGGAGGTAGCCCGCGACTCCCTCGATCTCCTGAACGAGATGGTGAGGAGACTGGAGGGAGAAGACGGGGAAGGCCCAAACCCCGAAAGGCAGGACCCTCCGAACCGCTCCGGCACGTAACCGGAAGGATTCTTAACTACTGTTTGAACTCCCCTATGGTATGAATGAGGGCCTCCGCCACCTGGGCCATGAACCCGGGTGAGAGGGTGTCGGAGGTATCGTAAGGGGTGTGGTAGTTCGGGTTGCGGAACATGGCGGTATCGGTTATCATCACCGCTGGATAGCCGGCATCCCAGAAAGGCGCGTGATCACTGAACCTCGTCTCCGGGATCAGAAAACCCCTCATCGGAGCCCTGTAGGTCACGACCTTCAGTCCCGGGACGTGCCCGGCGGCGGCCTTGCTGAAGCCCTCCATCAACTCCGTCGACCTCCTGTTGCCCACCACCCCGATAAAATCGCCCACGTCCGGTGCCTTCACAAAGGGCGGCAGGAGCTGACTTCCCGGCCTGCTGCTTACGTAGCCCACGGACTCGAGGATGAAGACCGCCCTGTATCTCTTCTTCGACGACTTCATCTTCTTGACGAAGTGCTTGCTTCCGATGAGGAAGTTGACCGCATTGGGCTGCGGCTCTTCAAGGGTGAAGGCGACGAACTCCAGATCATCGACGGGCCCCAGGGCCTTCGCCACCTCGAGCATCACCGCCACCCCCGATGCATTGTCGTCGGCACCGGGGCTGCCCGCCACAGCATCGTAATGGGCACCTACCAGGATGGTTCCGCCGCTCTCCCGCGGTGTGGGAGGGGCTGCGATGACGTTGCTGAACCTCCTGCCGCTGAATACAAACTCGTCCCTCCGGACCTCGAACCCCTCTGCCGCGAACTCCGCCTCGATGTACTCAGCCCTCTCCTGGAGTGCGTCATAGTGGTAAAAGCCGTCCCTGAGACCTTCTATCCTCCTGACCGTGTCGAGGACCCTCTCACTGCTCGCTGCTGATGTGATCGCCCCGAACCTCCCGATCGTATCCGCAGGTTGTTCGTTCTGAAGAGAAGGTCTCAGCCCCCTTCAGACTATCTCCATGAGCTTGATCTCGAAGATCAGGTCCTTCCCGGCGAGGGGATGGTTGGCATCCAGGGTTATCGAACTCTCGCTGAGGTCGGTCACCGTAACATCGGCCACCATCCCTTCCGGCATCCTGACCTGGAGCTTCATGCCCACGACGGGCTCGATCTCGGGCGGGACCTGCGAGCGTTCCACCTTGAAGACCAGCTCTTCCCTGTAAGGGCCGTAGGCCTCCTCCATCGATATATTCACCGTCTTCGTCTCTCCTTCGTCCATCCCCTCGACGGCGTTCTCGAAGCCCGGGATGACCATCCCCTGTCCGAGGGTGAACTCAAAAGGCTCACGTTCGAGTGACGAGTCGAAGATGGTGCCATCTTCGAGGAACCCGCTGTAGTGAACCCTCACAGTGTCGCCGCGTTTTGCCTTCGTCATTCTTTCCTCCTTTCGTTGGGTGCGACCATCTTTGATCTCCTTTGAGGGTAACATAAATCAAGGGCTCTTCACAACCGGCCGATCACCACACCATCCTGCCGGTAAGAAACCTGCTCGTCAGCTCCTTCTCGGGAGCGGTGAATATCCTCTCGCACTCCGCCTCCTCAATGATGCGTCCTCCGTACATAAAGATGACCCTCTCTGCAAGCCTCTGTGCCTGAAACATGTTGTGGGTTATCATCACGATGGTCATCCCCCTGCCCCGCCCGATCTCTCTCAACACGGTCTCGATGATCTCCGTGTTGACTGGATCCAGCGATACAGTAGGCTCGTCAAGGAAGAGACACCGAGGCTCTGCAACAAGCGCCCTTGCAACGGCAACGCGCTGGGCCTCGCCTGAAGAGAGGGACCGTGCACCGGCGTGCGCCTTGTCAGAGAGGCGGAGCCTCCCGAGGATATCGTGGACCCTCTCGGAGACGACCCTCCTCTCCACCCCCCTGATACGGAGGGCATAGGCGACGTTGTTGAAGACCGAGTCGTTGAAGAGCGAGTCCCCGGGCAGGACAACGGCTATCCTCCTCCTGAGGGAGAGGTCCACCCTCAAGACACCGCCACCGTCGGTGTATACCACCTCGCCAGAGTCAGGCCTCTCCAGGAGGGCTGCGATCCTGAGCAGGGTGGACTTGCCGCTGCCGTTCGGGCCGATGACGGCGTTGAAGGTGCCGGCAGGGAAAGAGACGCTGCAGTCCGCAAGGGCGGTACAGCCGCCGTAGCTCTTCGATATGTTCTTCAACACCACGTTCATCCGCCGATCCTCCTCTGGAGCAGATAGAGGACAGAATTGATACACAGCGACAGCAGCAGCAGTATCATCCCCAGCGCGATCGCCAGTTCAAAGTCACCCCTGTCATACTCGAGGGCTATCGCGGTGGTCATCACCCTCGTATATCCGGCGATGTTTCCTCCCACGATCAGGACCGCTCCGACCTCTGCCATCACCCTGCCGAGGCCGGCCATCACAGAGGAGAAGATCCCGTATCTTGCGTCCTTCAACACGACCATCGACGCCTGCATCTCAGTGGCTCCGAGGCCGAGGGCCGCCAGCCTTATGTTCGGCCTCACCGCGGTTATCGACGAGTAGCTCATCGCCGCAACTATGGGGAAGGCGAGCACCGTCTGGGCGATGATCATCGCCGAGGGTGTATAGAGGAGCCCGAGGAACCCGAGGGGGCCGCTCCTGGAGAGGATCAGATACAGGAACAGCCCCACCACAACAGGCGGCAGCCCCATGAATGTGTTCAGGACACTGATGATCACGCCCCTGGCCGGAAAGTCCTTGAACGACAGGAGATATGCAAAGGCCACACCTGCAAGGGCTGCGATGACTATGGCGGTGATCGATACAGAGAGGGAGAGGGAGATGATCTCCAGCAGATCCCTGTCCAGAGAGACGATCAGATGGAATGCCTTCCTGAATGAAAGGAGTATCTCGCTCATCAGATGATGCTGCGCCGATGGATCAACGGAAACACGGAGAGTCTCCCTTCAGGGTCACCTTGCATTCGGATGGAAGAGCCGGTTGCCTCGGGAGTCCCTGAAATCCGCGATAGCCTTCTGTCCCTTCTCGGAGACGAGAAAGTTGATAAACTTCATCACTTCAGCATATTTCACATGGGGGTGCCTTTCAGGATTGACCGCCATCACGCCGTACTGGTTGAAGAGTGTCCTGTCTCCCTCCAGCACTGTCTGCATATCCAGTCTCTCCTTGTCCTTCAGGGCGAGCCAGGTACCCCCTGTCAGTAAGGGTATAGGCCCTCTTCTCGTCGGCGATCCTGAGGGCCTTGGCCATACCCTGGCCCACTTCAAGATACCACTTATTGCCTTTCGGATTTATACCCGTCTCTCTCCATATCTTCATCTCCCTCTTATGGGTGCCGGAGTCATCCCCCCTTGAGACAAAGGCCGCTCCGGCGGCGGCTATCTTCCTGAACGCCACGGCAGCGGTGCCCGATCCCCTGACGCCGGCAGGATCGTCGGGCGGGCCGACGATTATGAAGTCGTTATACATGACGTCATGGCGGTTGACGAAGTAGCCCTCCTCGACGAGCCTCAGTTCGTCATCCTTTGCATGGACGAGGACGACGTCGGCATCCCCCTTCTTGCCGATCTCGAGTGCAGCCCCTGTGCCGACGGCCACCACATCCACCTTAACTCCCGTCTCCCTCTCGACGATCGGCAGGAGGTATTCAAAGAGCCCGGAGTTCTGGGTGCTCGTCGTCGATGCACAGCGTATCCTCGTCCCGGCGGAGGCCGTCGATACGGCCAAGGACGAAATCACCAGCCACAAAGATATAAGGCCCCTGAAAGATCTCATGGATATCATGCTGTGGTTCCGGTTGTTACAAGGCCTCTTATAACATAAATATACATCCTGTTTCAAGCAGGGTTGGAACACCGCCCTGTGCAGACCGAAACTCCGTTGTGGTATCATAAAAACTATGAAGGGCAGCAGGATCCTCGTAGTCGAAGACGAAGAGAAGATCACCGATATCGTAAAGGCCTACCTCGAGAGAGAGGGCTTCAAGGTCGGGACCGCGGCGACGGGACAGGAGGCCCTTGAGGGGCTGAAGGACGGCGTCGACCTCATAATACTCGACCTCATGCTCCCGGACATCGCGGGGGAGGACATCTGCCGGGCGATCCGGGAGGACTCCGACGTGCCGATCATCATGCTCACTGCAAAGAGCGAGGAGGAGGACAGGATCAGGGGGCTCGGCATCGGAGCCGACGACTACGTGGTCAAGCCCTTCAGCCCCAGGGAACTCGTCGCCCGTGTGAAGGCCCTCCTGAGGAGGACCAAGGGGCTGAAGAAGACCATCAGCTTCAACCAGGGGGACCTGAGGATCGATGCCGCCCGGTTCGAGGTCACGAAGGGCGGCAAACCGGTCGTCCTCACCCCCACGGAGTTCAAGCTCCTGCTGAACCTCGCCGAGCGTCCGGGACAGGTCTTCACCAGGCTCCAGTTGGTCAACGCCATACTCGGCTACGACTTTGAAGGCTACGACAGGACGATAGATGCGCACATAAAGAACATCCGCCACAAGATCGAGGACGATCCGCGTGCTCCATCATACATAAAGACCGTCTACGGCATAGGGTACAGATTCATCGGTTCACCTGATGAGAACTAAACTCTTCCTCTCCTTCATGCTCATCATACTCCTGGCCCTCCTCTCGAACGTCGTCTTCGAAAGGCTGATATTAAAGGACTTCAACGAGTTCCTCCTGGGGACGAAGGAGGACCACATATACTGGATCCTGGCATCCGTCGAAGGCAGCTACAAGGACAACCAGTGGGACATGGTCCTGCTCGGCGAGGCGCTCCACTGGGGTTTGATGCTCGGCTTCGAGACCTACATCGAAGACCCGGAGGGCAGGAGGGTGCTATCCTCCGGCGATGTCCTCTCCTCCCTGAGCCAGAACATGCTGAAGAGGATGAACTCCCTCTTCAGGCTGCCCTCCGGAGTCGGTGAGTTCACATGGTACCCCCTCTATGTGGAGGGGAGGGAGGTGGGCAAGCTCTACATCCGATCCCTCGAGAGGTTAGGGCTCATCCCCCAGAAGGAGGACATCTTCAGGAACAGGGGAAGGGAGTTCCTCATCATCTCCTTCCTGATAGCGGGCGGCGGCGCCCTCTTCCTCTCTGTGCTCTTCACCATCTTCCTCTCCGCACCGATAAAGGGCCTTACCGAAGCAGCCGAGAAGATCGCTCAGGGCGACTTCTCCGTGGAGGTGCCGAAGATCAACAGGGTCTCCAGGGGGGTCTACAGGGTGCTGAGACGCCACGACGAGATCGACAGGCTGACGGAGACCTTCAACTACATGGCGGAGGCCCTCAGGAGGGAGGATGCCCTCAGGAGGCACCTCACATCAAACATAGCCCACGAGCTGAGGACACCCCTGACGGTGATCAGGGGAAACCTCGAGGCCATCGAAGACGGGGTGATAACGAACCCCCAGGAGGTGATAGGCAATATAACGTCGGAGATCCAGAGACTCGTCTCCCTCGTGGAAGGCATAGAGGATATAACAAGGGCGGAGGCGAGCTTCTTCAAGAGAGGACCGCTGGAGGAGATAGAGCTCAAGGAGTTCATCGAGACCGTCACAAACGGCATGAAGAAGCTGATAGAGGACAAGGGGCTCTATCTCAGGACCGAGGGGCGGTCCCTCAGGGTGAGGACCTACCCCGAGAAACTGCACATCATCTTCAAGAACCTCCTCTCGAACGCCTACAAGTTCACCAGCCGGGGCGGCATCACCGTCAGATGGGGAGAGCGCGGCGAGGCCGGCGGGCAGGGCTTCTACATCACTGTTGAGGACACAGGCGAGGGCATCGGTCGGGAGGAGCTCTCGAAGATATTCGACAGGTTCTACAAGGGCGAGGGATCAGACGGCAGGGGGCTTGGCCTGGCCATCGTGAAGGAACTCGCCGAGGTGACGGGATGGAGGATCGAGGTTGAAAGCACACCCGGAGAGGGATCACGATTCACGATCATCTCCTGAACAGAGCCCTTCAGGAGATCAGGCGGGCGCACTTTTCATACTTTCTTCATCTTTCTGCATTATATTCATGATGAGAAGGTTTGCAGACAGACCGTGTACAGGCCAGGTGATTCAATGATGAGACAACCGAAGCTTGCAGCGTTGGCCGTGATCATCCTGCTGATCGGATACCCGGCCTCCGCCTGGCTGATGGACAGACCCGTAACACCCTACGGTGACTTCTGCCCCAGATGCGGCAACTACGGGATGTGCAAGTTCATGATGAGCCCTGAGGAGGCCGAGAAGGCGATGATGGATTACTACAACAAAAAGGGGTTCGAGGTCGAGGTGGGCAAGGTGAAGGGAAGGTTCATAAAGGCGAGGATAAAGGAGAAGGGCCGCGTAGTGGACACCATCATCTTCGACCGTCGTACAGGCAGGATCAGGTCGATCTATTGACAGGTGACGGTTATCCGGGGCGAACTTCATTCAATGGAAGATCTCCGTTCATCTATCCTGAAACCCTCTTCCATCTCCTGTGGATCCAGAGCCACTCGGCAGGGTTGTCCCTCACCTCTCTCTCCACATAGGCGGTGAACCTCCCGGTGTCCTCCAGGATAGCCCCCTCCTTGTCCTCTCTCTCCGAGAGCTCGACCTCGGGGTGTATCTCCACCAGGTGTCCCCTCTCCATCCTCCTTATGAAGGCGGGGACGACGGGGGCACCCGTCTTCCTTGCGATGAGGGCGGGAGACTTCATCGTCCAGGCGGGCCTCCCCAGGAAAGGGACCAGCACCCCCTCCTCGGGCAGGACGCTCTGGTCTATGAGCAGCCCCACTGCACCGCCCTTCCTCAGCCTTGAGATCATCGACCTCAGGGCACCCTCCTTGTAGATCACGGGGTTGCCGTACCTCTTCCTCACCCTCTCGATGAACCTGTTGAGGTATGGGTTGTCGAGGGTCCTGGCCACCACAGCGACGGGGATGCCCCTGGAGGAGACGGCGAGGGCAAGGAGCTCCCAGTTGCCGCAGTGTCCTGTGATCAGGATAACCCCCTTCCCCTTCTCCTCAGCCCTCCGGTAGTGCTCGATCCCCCTTATCTGCACGGCATCGAGTATCCCGGCGCCGAGGCCGTGGTAGAGCTTGATCACCTCCACCAGGGATCTACCGAGGTTCCTGAAACTCTCCCTTGCTATCTCAGCCGGCGGTCTGCCGTCGACGATAGACCCGGAGCCGACGGCACGGCTCAGGTTCTCGACGGCGATCCTCCTCCTGCTCCTCCAGAGGAGGTATGCCGCCCCTCCGGCGATGGAACCGATACGGAGCGCCATCGGCAGAGGCATAACCGCCACGGGCAGGGTCACGGCGTAGACGAAGGCTGCCTGGAGGAACCAGAGGACCTCCTTCATCCCCTCTTCCCGGCACCTCCGTTGTTCTCCTCCTCTTCCTTCTTCTTCTCCTTCAGGGCCTCCCTTATCTCCGTCAACCTCTTCTCCACGAGGTAGTTCAGCGTTCCCTCGGGATAGGTTCCGTCAGGTCTGCACTCACCGGCGGGGATGCCCATCAGTATCTCGATCCCTTCCTCCACGTGTTCTATGGGATAGATGTGGAACCTGCCCTCCCTTACGGCGTCGACGACGTGCCTGCGGAGCATCAGGTTCTTCACGTTCCTCTGAGGTATTATCACCCCATGGGTTCCGTCGAGTCCCCTGAGGCGGCAGAGTTCGAAGAACCCCTCGATCTTTTCGTTCACCCCTCCGATGGGCTGGACGTTGCCGTTCTGGTCCATGGAGCCTGTTATGGCTATATTCTGCCTGATCGGCACCCCTGAGATGGCGCTCAACAGGGAATAGAGTTCCGCACAGGTGGCGCTGTCACCCTCTATCAGTCCGTAGAGCTGCTCGAAGGTGATCGATGCCGAGAGGTTTATGGGTCTTCTGGTCGCATACCTGCTCCCGAGGTAGTTGGTGAGGATCAGGATCGCCTTCTCGTGGATCTTGCCCGAGAGCTTCGTCTCCCTCTCGATGTTGACCACACCGGCCTTCCCGGTGTACACCGTGGTGGTGATCCTCGACGGCTTGCCGAAGCTGTAATCACCGAGATCGAGCACGGCGATGCCGTTTATCTGCCCTACCCTCTCCCCCGATGTCTCCACGATGAGCGTCCCCTCCGCCATCATCTCCCGCAGCTTCTCCTCCATCATGTTGTGGCGGTAGAACTTCTCGCTCAGCGCCTTCTCCACGTGGGCCTCGGTTGCGATCTCCGAGCCCTCCTTCTTCGCCCAGTAATGGGCCTCCCTGATCAGGTCCGATATCTCGCTGAACTTCGAGGACAGCTTCTCCTGATGCTCTGCAAGCCTTGAACCGTACTCCACGATCTTCGCCACTCCCGTGGGATCAAAGGGCAGGAGCTTCTCCTCCTTCGACTTTGTGGCGATGAATGTGGCGTATTTGAGTATGTTCTTCTCGGAGCGTTCCATCCTGTTGTCGAAGTCCGCCTTCACCTTGAACAGCTCCCTGTATTCCTCGTCGAGGTTGTACAGCAAATAATAGATGTATGGATTACCTATCAGGATGACCTTCACATTAAGCGGGATGGGCTCTGGTTTCAACATCGCTGTCGTAACAAGGCGGTACTGCTCCCAGATGTCCTCTATCTTCACCTCGCGGTTCCTTATCGCCCGCTTCAGGGCGTCGTAGGAGAAGAGGTTCCTCAGCAGATCCAGGGCGTTTATCACGATATAGCCGCCGTTTGCCTTGTGGAGCGAGCCGGCCTTGATCATGGAGAAGTCGGTGACGGCAACGCCGTACTGGAACTTGTGCTCTATCCGGCCGAAGAGGTTGTAGTAGGTGGGGTTGCTCTCGAACACGCAGGGCGCACCGCTCAGGGCCCCGTTGTTGACGATCACGTTGACGGCGTACCTCAGGAAGGTCGGCTCCTGCTTGGGCATCTTCAGGAACGGCAGGGCCGGGGCACCCTCCTCGGAAGAGGCCTTGAAGTCCTCGAGGTGCTCGAGTATGTCCTCTTTTACGTTGTCGAGATAGTTGATGATCTTCTCGTTCCCCCTGTATTTGTCCTTCATCTCGTCGATCAGGTGGCCGAGCACCGATATGGCGGCCTCCCTCTCCAGCCTCTTCAGGAGCTCCTTGACGAGCTTCTCCGCACCCCTCAACGTCCTCACCACATCATCGAGCTTCTCCTGGAGGGCCCTCCCTATCTCCTCGACCTTCTTCTTCGTCCTGTCGTCAAGGGACTGGAACTCCTCCTCGCTCAGCGGCTCGCCCGACTTCTTGATCGGCACTATCAGGAACCCGCCCACGGTCCTCCTTATCGCGAACCCCTTCGATGCGGCCTCCTCTTCCAGACCGGCGAAGAGCTCCTTCTGTCTCTTCTGGAACTCCTCCAGTATCCGACCTTTCTGCTTCTCGTACTCCTTGGATTCGAAGACCTTGGGTATCTCCACCTTGAGGGAGTTGATCAGCTCCTCCATCTCCCTCTGGAACTCCACGCCCTGTCCGGGCTTGAGGGAGATGGCCAGGGGGGTGTCCGGGTCCTTGAAGTTGTAGACGTAGCACCAGTCCGGAGGGACGGGCTCCCTCTCCGCCTTCTTCGATATCAGGGCCCTTATGGTGGAGGTCTTCCCCGTCCCGCTCTCACCGAGCACATAGATGTTGAACCCGGTGCTGTCCAGGCTGAGACCGAAGTCGATCGCGCTGAGCGCGCGGTCCTGCCCGATGGTTCCATCGAAAGGCGGGAGCTCGTCCGTGGTCTTGAAATCGAAGAGTGCCCTGTCACAACGACGGTAAAGCTCTTCAACCGTTAATCTCCTCATTGAAACCTCCGGTCATCCATATCGTTTGGTCCTGTCTTCATGCCCTGGGATGAAACCTCTCGTGAACCCTCTTGAGCCTCCTCGTCGAGACCTTCGTATACACCTGTGTCGTCGAGATGTCAGAGTGCCCGAGCATCTTCTGCACGGAACGGAGGTCCGCTCCGCCTTCGAGAAGATGGGTTGCAAAGGAGTGACGGAGCATGTGGGGGGTGACCTTCACCCCTGCGAGGGCGGCGTATCTCTTCAGCGTCTGCCAGAACCTCTGGCGGGTGAGCCCCCTCCCCCTCCGGGAGAGGAAGAGGTACGGGGACTCCTCACCCCTGAGCAGACGCGGCCTCAGCCGCCTCATGTACTCCTTCAGCCTGCCCATGGTCTGTTCACTCACGGGGACGACCCGCTCCTTTCCACCCTTTCCGGTCACCCTCAGGAAACCGGCCTCGAAGTTCACGTCCTCCATCCTGAGCCTTACGAGTTCGCTGATCCTCAGGCCCGATGCATACATCAGCTCCAGCATCGTGAGGTCCCTGAGGGCGAGCTCTCCACCGCCGCTCACCCCGATGAGCCTGCGCACCTCGTCAAGGGATATCGCCTTCGGCAGCCTCTCCCAGCCCTTCGGGCTCTGGAGGTTCTCCGAGGGGTCGTCCTCCCTGAGCCCCTCGACAACCAGGTATCTGCAGAAGGTCCTCACCGAAGAGAGCACCCTGGCGATCGTGGCAGGGCTGTAGCCGTCCGTCCTCAGGAAGCCGATGAAGCCGATGATGTCGGCCTTACCGAACGACTCCAGAGAGCGCCCCTCCCCCTTCAGGAAGGCGCTGAACCTCCTCAGGTCCCTCTCGTATGCATCGACGGTGTTCTCCGCCCTCCCCCTCTCCACGGAGAGATGGGCGAGGAAGTCGTCGACGATCCTGTCTTCCCCTGGAGGGTCCCGTCTCATCATGACCCCTCTAACACTGCAGCCTCCCTGTGCGAGAGAGACCGCGGGGACCGTGTCCGCTGGTGTTCAGAAACTCCTCGATGCCCGTCGAGGCCCTGAGGAGGGCGTAGATCCTCTCGGCGAGGAAGAGGAGGTTTACCGTGTCCTCCCTGTTGTACCGTAGGAGCAGGTCGAGCGCTCCCGTGCTCCCCTTCAACCACCGCCTCCAGAGGAGGACGGCGTCGTAACCATCCATACCCCTCACGTCCTCCGATCTTGAGAGTCCGAAGGCCGCCTCGATCCTCTTCAGGCCTCCCCTGATCCCTACACGCCTGGCGCCGAAGCAGACGTCGAAGTGTGGAAGCCTGGGCCTGAACCCCGGAAAGCACCGCCTCAGGAAGGGCAGATCGAAGGAGGACCCGAAGAAGGTGATGAGGAGTCTGTATCCTGAGAGCTCCGCCTCCAGACGCTCGGCGGTGAGGTCCACGCCGTCTATCAGGCACCGCCAGTGACGACCGTCGTACAGGCCCACGACCGTCACCCTTCCGCCCCTTCCCGGCGGCAGACCGTTCGTCTCTATGTCGAGGCATACTGCATCGGACCTGAAGACGTCGAAGAGCCTCCAGTGATCCCTCGACCTGAGGAAGGTGTAGAAGGGCTCATGGTTGTAGCGGAGGAGCTCCTCCCGGAAATAGAGGATCGTCTCTCTCAGCACCGCACCCCTCTCTTCGGAGATGAAAGGAACAGATCCGGCATCGATGAAATCATCCCAGGTCAGAAGACCCTGACCCCAGAGCCTCCTCTCCAGCCTTTCGCCTATGCCGTCAAGCACTGAGAAGGTGTGCCGGATCATCGTCTATGATAACCTAATCTATCGGCAAATGTTAAGACGGGACAGCGGAACGGCGAGGGGCTGTACGGCTTCAGCCACCCCTTCTCAGGAGCAGCAGCAGGGGCATCAGTAGCAGAAGCATCACATCGGCTGCCGCGGTCGGAAGGCCCTTCTCCGCGGT
>WGEZ01000079.1 GCA_015492515.1 Nitrospirota bacterium | reverse complement strand
ATGCAGGGTCCTGCAGAGCAAGACGACCACGGCCCGATCCATGGGGCCGGCAGAGGCGGCTCTATTCAATGTCTGATGATGGTGGTCCCAACGGGACTCGAACCCGTGTTTCCGACGTGAGAGGCCGGTGTCCTAGGCCACTAGACGATGGGACCGTTCAGTAACCGAGAATTGAAAACGGTCGATCTTAATGGCTGGGGAGAGAGGATTCGAACCCCTACAAGCAGATCCAGAGTCTGCCGTCCTGCCATTAGACGACTCCCCAACTCATAGGTTTCAGAAACCGCCGGAGGCAAAGATGAGAACTCCGTGACCAGGAACCCTGCTCCGACGTATGATTAATCCTTATAATAAAAATTATACCCCTCTGTTGTCAATCTTTTGGACAACGAGCGATTCCTGGTAAAATAGATTGAGTCAGCGCATCATCTCCCGGAGCCGGGACTCCCGGGGTTTGCACAGAGCCTGACCAGGAACCGGTCCAGCCTCTTCTTAACTTGAAGACAGGGTTTTTGTTTGAAGATTTGATACAAAATCATTGCAGGAGGGGTTATGGCACATCCGAAGATACTCGCCTTTGTCCTTGCAGGTGGTAAGGGTGAGAGGCTCTTTCCCCTGACGGCCTTCCGTTCAAAGCCGGCCGTGCCCTTCGGGGGCCGGTACAGGATCGTGGATTTCGTGCTGAGCAACTTCTTGAACTCCCAGATATTCTCCATCTATCTCCTCGTCCAGTACAAGTCGCAATCACTGATCGAACACATCAGGCAGCACTGGGTGATGTCACCCATCGTGAGGGACCATTTCATCGCCGTGGTACCGCCGCAGATGCGCATGGGACCGGAGTGGTTCCAGGGGACCGCCGACGCCGTCTTCCAGAACATAAACCTCATAAAACAGCACGACCCCAGGCTGGTCGCCGTATTCGGCGCGGACCACATCTACAGGATGGATATCAGACAGATGATAGACTTCCACCTTCAGAAGGATGCCCTTGTAACCGTCGCCGCAAGGCCCGTACCCGTCGACACGGCGTCCTCCTTCGGTGTCATCCAGACCGATTCGGAACAGCGGATCGAGGGCTTCCAGGAGAAGCCGGAACACCCAGCCCCGATGCCATCAGACCCTTCGAGGGCCTATGTATCGATGGGCAACTATATCTTCGACAAGGACGTGCTCATAAACGTCCTCATCGAGGCCCAGAGCAAGAAACACCATGACTTCGGCGCCCACATCCTTCCGAGCATGGTTGACACCGGAAGGCTCTTTGCCTACGACTTCGCCTCAAACATCATCCCCGGCACTAAACCCTATGAGGAGAGGGGGTACTGGAGGGACGTGGGAACGATAAAGGCGTTCTTCGATGCCCACATGGATATGCTCGGCGAACAGCCCTCTTTCGAGCTGAACAACCTCCAATGGTCGATCTATCCGTCGGGACAGAAGGCCCCCGCCTCCAAGTTCCTTAAGGCGGATATAGAGAACAGCATAATATCGGAGGGCGTTATCATAAAGGACGCGGTGATAAAGAACTCCATCATCCGCACAGGGGTGGTGATCGAGGAAGGTGTCACGGTGGAGGATTCTATAGTGATGGACAACAGCGTTCTGAAGAGGGGGTGCCATCTCAAACGGGTCATAGTGGACAAGCTGAACGTCGTAAAGGAAGGCGCGAGGATAGGGTTCGATACGGAAGACGAGAGGTTCGGACTTCACATAGACCCCTCGGGGATCAGGGTCATTCCCAGGAGGGGCTGGCAGAGGTCTGCCCGGTGATATACTGGATCGGCTTCGTGATCTGCACGGCCGTGATAGTCTATTCCGGTTCGCGGATCTCTAAGTACGGAGACATAATAGCCGAGAAGACGGGCCTCGGGAGGACATGGATAGGGCTTGTCCTGATGGCCTCTGTTACATCCCTGCCCGAGCTCTTCACTGGCATAAGCTCCGTCACTTACGCCGGCGTCCCCGATATCGCCATCGGCGATATACTCGGCAGCTGTGTGTTCAACATACTGATACTCGCAATCCTCGATGCGGTGTACCGCCCCATGCCCATCTCTGCAAAGGCCCATCAGGGGCATATACTCTCCGCCGGTTTCGGGATACTGCTGCTGATGATGGTTACAATCAGCCTCTTTGCTGGAGAAGCCCTCGATCCGATAGGATGGATCGGGCCCTACACCCTGCTGATAATAGTCATCTATTTCATAGTGATGAGGGCCGTCTTCTTTTATGAAAAGAGGAAGATCGCTGCCTTTATGAAAGAAACGGCTGCAATCCAGTTGAAATATGAAGATATATCAACAAGGACAGCCATTGTTCATTACACTGTAAATGCGGTGGTCGTCATCGTTGCCGCCGTCTTCCTGCCGATGATCGGCGAGGGGATCGCGGAGACGACGGGACTCGGGCAGACCTTCATAGGCAACATCTTCATCGCCCTCTCCACGTCGCTCCCGGAGGTGGTCGTCTCCATAACGGCATTGAGGATAGACGCCGTGGACCTGGCGATCGGCAACCTCTTCGGCAGCAACATCTTCAATGTATTCATACTCGCCATTGACGACATCTTCTTCCTGAAGGGCCCCTTGCTCTCCTATGTCAGTCCCAACCACATAATCTCCGCCCTCTCGGCTGTCACCATGACGACCATCGCGATCCTGGGCCTCACATACCGGGCGAGCAAGAAACCCCTCTTCCTTGCCTGGGACTCGATGGGGATTGTGCTCGTCTATATAATAAACCTCATGCTTCTGTACATGTTGCGTTAGCCTTGACATAACCACGCCCTCTACGCTAACTTATAGGACGAAAGATACAGAAAGAGAGCTTTTCCGTAAAGGGGAGTAGCTTTCATCAGTGGTCATCGTCAGGACGTCTGCCACGGGCAGGCCGGTGCCACTGGTTAGGTCAAGACCTCCGGCCCGAGGGTCGGGGATGAGGCAACTGGCGTTGTAAGCCTAACGAGCGAGACCTTTACCGCGATCACATCGTGGTAGAGGTCTTTTATTTTCTGGAGGAGGCCTGATGCACTGGCATACTAAAGAGGCAAGCGAGGTGATCGAGGGGCTCGGTTCATCCCTCCGGGGGCTTTCCCTCGAAGAGGCCGGGAGACGGCTCCAGGAGTACGGCCCCAACGAACTGGAAGAGAAAAAGAAGAAGACCCTGACCTCGCTATTCCTGGATCAGTTCAGGGACTTCATGATCATCGTCCTCATCGCCGCGGCCATCGTTTCAGGGCTCATAGGCGAGCTCTCCGACACCATCGCCATAGTGGTGATCGTCGTCCTCAACGCCGTGATAGGGTTCGTCCAGGAATACAGGGCGGAGAAGGCCATGGCCGCACTCAAGAGGATCGCGGCACCCACTGCGACCGTCATGAGGGAGGGGGTGCCGACTAACGTCTCTGCTTCAGAGCTCGTCCCCGGCGACATCGTGGTCCTCGAGGCGGGAAAGATCGTGCCTGCTGACATCAGGCTGATAGAGACAGCCAGGCTGAAGGCGGACGAGGCAGCCCTCACGGGCGAATCAGTACCGGTGGAGAAGCAGACGAAGGCGCTCCATGAAGAGATGCTCCCCCTCGGTGACAGGAGTAACATGGCCTACAGAGGCACGGTCATCACCTATGGTCGGGGCCTGGGCATCGTTGTGGCAACAGGCATGGAGACCGAGATCGGCAGGATCGCTACCCTGCTTCAGGAGGAGGAAGAGGTGAAGACCCCCCTTCAGAAGAGGCTTGCGCGTTTCGGCCAGAAGCTCGCCCTCGCCATCCTCGCCATATGCGTCATCGTCTTCGTCTTCGGCATCCTGAGGGGAGAGCCGCCGTTGCTCATGCTGCTCACCGCCATATCCCTCGCCGTGGCGGCGATCCCCGAGGCGCTTCCCGCCGTGGTGACCGTCTCCCTGGCCCTCGGTGCGAAGAAGATGGTGAAGCAGAACGCCCTTGTCAGGAAGCTTCCGGCAGTGGAGACCCTCGGCTCCGTGACCTACATATGCTCTGACAAGACCGGCACCCTCACCTTGAACAGGATGCTGGTGGAGGAGCTCTACGTCGACGGAAGGGTGACGGTGGTCAGGAACGGGAAGGAGGCGGGTGAGCCGCTCTCCACGACAGCCGCCCCCTCCTCCTCCTTCCTTACAGCCCTGGCATTGAGCAACGATGCACGGATGGATGCCGGAGGGAACGTGATCGGTGACCCCACAGAGGCCGCCCTCTACAGCATCGGCAGGGACAACGGGTTCGTGAAGGAAGAGCTCGAGGAGGAATTCCCCAGGGTCGGCGAGATCCCCTTCGACTCGGACAGGAAATGCATGACCACCTTCCACGAATCGAGGGAGGGCGGACTACTGTCCTTTACAAAAGGGGCTGTGGAGGTCCTCATCGAGAAGTCCGACAACATCCTGACCTCCGAGGGGCTCAAGGAGATAGATGCAGTGGAGATCCTCAGGGTGAGCGACCGGATGGCCGCCGACGGGTTGAGGGTGCTTGGTGTCGCCATGAGGCAGTGGCAGGAGCTCCCGGAGGACCTCTCACCGGAGAACGTCGAGACAGGGCTCACCATCCTCGGCCTTGTGGGAATGCTGGACCCCCCGAGGGAGGAGGCGAAGGAGGCGGTTGCTCTCTGCAAGAAGGCGGGGATAATCCCTGTGATGATAACAGGCGACCATCCCCTCACGGCAAGGACCATAGCAAGGAGGCTTGATATCCTGGAGGACGACCGCGATGCGGTCATGACAGGCAGGGAGCTTGCCGAACTGTCACTTGAGGAGTTCGAAGAAAGGGTCGAGGATATCAGGGTCTACGCCCGTGTGGCGCCTGAGCAGAAACTGAAGATCGTGAAGGCCCTCCAGGACAAGGGCCAGTTCGTGGCCATGACGGGGGACGGCGTCAACGACGCCCCTGCCCTGAAGAGGGCCGACATCGGCATCGCCATGGGCATCACCGGGACGGACGTCTCAAAAGAGGCGGCCCACATGATCCTGCTCGACGACAACTTCGCAACGATCGTCAAGGCGGTGAAGGAGGGGAGGAAGATATACGACAACATCAGAAAGTTCATAAGGTACCTTCTGACGACGAATTCCGGCGAGGTCTGGACCCTCTTCCTCGCACCCTTCCTCGGCCTGCCCCTGCCCCTCCTGCCGATACAGATCCTCTGGATCAACCTGATGACCGACGGCCTGCCCGCCCTCGCCCTCTC
>WGEZ01000078.1 GCA_015492515.1 Nitrospirota bacterium | reverse complement strand
GATCGCCTCCAGTATTATCGGGTTGCTGCTGTCGCAGAGGGTGTCGCCCGTGAGGGTGTACTTCAGGCCTACCGCTGCGGCTATATCGCCGGCCCTCACCTCCTTGATCTCCTCGCGCTTGTTGGCGTGCATCTTCAACAGCCTCCCGATCCGTTCCTTCTTCCCCTTCGTCGAGTTCTCGACGTAGGAGCCCGCCGAGAGGATGCCCGAGTATACCCTCAGGTATGTAAGCTGTCCCACATAGGGGTCTGTGGTCACCTTGAAGGCGAGTGCCGCAAAGGGCTCGTCGTCCGAGGCCTTCCGCTCCGCCGGCTCGCCGTCAGGGGTCTTCCCGACCACGGGAGGGACGTCGAGCGGTGAGGGGAGGTAATCGACGATGGCATCGAGCAGGAGCTGCACCCCCTTGTTCTTGAAGCTCGACCCGCAGAGCACCGGAGTCAGCTCCATCCGGAGGGTCCCCTTCCTGAGGGCCCTCTTCACCTCCTCCTCGGTTATCTCCTCACCGCCGAGGTATTTCTCCATTATCGCATCGTCCACGTCCGCGAGGGCCTCGAGGAGCTTCTCCCTGTACTCTTCGGCCTGTGCGCGGTACTCCTCCGGTATCTCGTCCTCCACGTACCTGGCGCCGAGGGTCTCGTCGTCGAAGTAGAAGGCCCGCATCTTCACGACATCGATCGGCCCGCGGAAGGTGTCTTCAGCCCCTATCGGTATCTGGACGGCGACGGGGTTTGCACCGAGCCTCTCCACCATCGAGCTTACGGACATGAAGAAGTCCGCACCTGTCTTGTCCATCTTGTTCATGAAGGCGATCCTCGGGACACGGTACTTGTCGGCCTGCCTCCAGACCGTCTCGGACTGCGGCTCCACACCCGCTGCAGCGTCGAAGACGGCTATGGCGCCGTCGAGCACCCTGAGGGCCCTCTCCACCTCGATGGTGAAGTCCACATGCCCGGGCGTGTCGATGATGTTTATCCTGCAATCCTTCCAGAAGCAGGTGGTGGCCGCCGAGGTGATCGTTATCCCCCTCTCCTGCTCCTGGACCATCCAGTCCATCACCGCCGTGCCCTCATGGACCTCGCCCATCTTGTAGGTGACGCCGGTGTAGTAAAGGATCCGTTCCGTGGTGGTCGTCTTGCCGGCGTCGATATGGGCCATTATGCCGATGTTCCTTACCTTATCTAACGGAAATCTCAACTTTTTCTCCTCACCGTCAAAAAGACATAAAATAGGTATATTCAGACGAATCTGCTTTCTGAAAATTACCCTCTGCGGGATCAGCTACGGATCAGGACTGCCTCGGGTCAGGCTCCGCGGGGGAGCCTCGGGATTGCTCAACTGAGGTCACATCACCTACCACCTGTAGTGGGCGAAGGCCTTGTTGGCCTCAGCCATCCTGTGGGTGTCCTCCCGCTTCTTCACAGAGGCCCCCGTCTTGTTATAGGCATCCAGGAGCTCTGCGGCGAGACGTTCGGTCATGGTTCTCTCTTGCCTCTTTCTGGCGAAATCCCTGATCCATCTGAAGGCGAGTGCCAGCCTCCTGTTCGGTCTCACCTCCACAGGCACCTGGTAGGTGGCACCACCGACCCTTCTCGGCTTGACCTCGACGACGGGTTTGACGTTGTCGAGGGCGGTCTTGAAAACCTTGAGCGGGTCCTCTCCGGACTTCTCCTTTATGATCTCAAAGGCCCCGTAGCAGATTCTCTCGGCAACGGACTTCTTCCCGTCCACCATTATGGCCTTTATGAACTTGCTCACCAGCTTGCTCTTGTACTTCGGATCAGGAAGAACCTCTCTCTTTTCCGCCACTCTTCGTCTTGCCATTGCTGCTCCTACTTGGGCCTCTTCGCTCCGTATTTCGACCTGCCCTGACGCCTGTCGGCAACCCCCATCGTATCGAGCGACCCCCTCACAATGTGATACCTCACACCGGGAAGGTCCTTGACCCTGCCGCCCCTGATCAAGACGATGGAGTGTTCCTGGAGGTTGTGTCCTATGCCGGGTATATAGGCCGTCACCTCCATACCGTTTGTGAGCCTCACCCTCGCCACCTTTCTGAGGGCGGAGTTGGGCTTCTTCGGTGTGGTGGTGTAGACCCTCGTGCAGACCCCGCGCCGCTGGGGACAGTTCTGAAGGGCCGGGCTCTTCGACTTCTCCTTGACCCTCTTTCTGCCCTGTCTGACCAGCTGTGCTATAGTCGGCAAATCACTACCTCCGTCCCTTTCTTTCAAGCCCCCGGGGGGCCTCATCCTCACTGCCTGCCGCCTGATCACCCTGTCGAAAGAGGGGTTCAGACGCTGAGTGAGGAAAACCTGAATATGTTATCAGAGACTGTAGTTTTTGTCAAGCCTCAATGTGAAATACAAATATAACCTATTGGAGACCTTTAATGCAAGGCCGGAGCACTCCGGGATCACCGGCACCCGGCACCGCTGTGGACCGGGTGCCGCTCCTCTCTTCAGGAGAGGAGCTCCGTGCCCAAGACCCGTGAATCGTTTCAGGACCCCTGCCCCCCTCAGGCCCTTTCAGAATACCGGAGAATGATCTTTCCCCCCTCCGTG
>WGEZ01000077.1 GCA_015492515.1 Nitrospirota bacterium | reverse complement strand
CCTCAGACAAGGGGAAACCTGAAGCATGGGGGGCAGGGGTCCTGAAACGATTGAACTACCCTGAAGCCGCGCGGGCTCTCCGGTGGAGCCGGAGGGTGTGGAGCTTCACGCACCGCCGCTCCTCTCTTCAGGAGAGGAGCTCGGAGCCGAAGACCCGTGAATCGTTTCAGTCCCTACCTGCCCCCCTGCTTCAGGGGGCTCTTACGTTTTGTGGGCTTCATTTTATCCTGAAGGGATGGGTGTAGATGTTGAACCGATTTCCCCTCATGAAGCCTATCATCGTCATCCCCGCCATCTCGGCGATCTCGATGGCCAGCAAGGTAGGGGCGGTCCTGCTCACCAGGATCGGTATCTTCCACCTTGCGCACTTCGACGCCATCTCGGATGAGAGCCTTCCGCTGACGAGCATGATCTTGTTCTTGAAGGGGATCTCCTCGAGGATGCAGTATCCGATCACCTTGTCCACGGCGTTGTGTCTGCCGATGTCCTCGGCGAGGGCTACTATGTTTCTGCCGTCCGAGATGGCGGCGTTGTGTATGCAGCCGGTGAGGTTGTAGAGCTCTGATCGTCTCTGGAAGTTGACGAAGAGTTCCCGGAGCCTCTCCCTCTCGATGCAGATGTCGTCGTCAATCGGTCCGTCCTGACGGGACCTCTCGAAGGTGATCCCTCCTGCGCAGCCGGAGGTTATGGCACCGCCTTCGAGGGAGGGCTCCCCCTCGGCCGGGATGTCGACGATGATCTCGCTGCCGTACTGGATCGTCATCCTCTCGGCGCACCAGTTGCCGTTTATGATGCCCTCGGTCATGAAGAAACCGACCACGAGCTCCCTGATCATCACAGGGCTGCAATAGAGGCTGAGCGCCTCCTTGCCGTTGACATGGACCCTGAGCCTCTTCTCCATGGCCACCGAGTCGTTGAACTCGAGGCAGCCGCCGTCCTTCAGCCTCAGGACCCTCCTCTTCGCATAACCGTTCATCCTGCTTCACCTCTCTGCACAGCGAACCTCACAGCTCCTCACGCTGGGCGACCTCGGAGTAGAGAGACACCCTGTTTCTACCTCCGTTCTTGGCATGGTACAGGGCGGTGTCGGCCTTGCTGATCAGGGCCTCCTTTTCCGTTGCGTCGTCAGGGAAGCACGCCCCTCCTATGCTGACGGTGAGGTTCACCCTCGTGCCGTCGTTGAGGTAGAAGGGGTAATCCACGACGGCCCTTCTCAGCCTCTCTGCCACCCTGCGGGCGTCCTCCTCTTCCGTCTCGGGCAGGATCACCGCGAACTCCTCTCCGCCGTACCGTGCCGGGAAGTCCACCTTCCTGGTGTTGCCCTTTATGATCTTGGCTATCGCCTTGAGGACGTCGTCCCCGGTCTGGTGTCCGTAGGTATCGTTGAAACCCTTGAAATGGTCGATGTCGATCATCAGGAGGTAGAGTCTCCGCTTGTACCTCTCGGCCCTCTCGATCTCCTCGGTGAGCCTGTCCTGGAAGACCCTGTGGTTGTAAAGGGTGGTCAGGCCGTCGGTAGTGGCCATCCGAGCAAGCTCGTTCTGAATGGATATGGTCTGGAATGCCTGGAAGGCGAAATTGAAGAGGCTGTCTTCCTCGTCCTGGCTGAACCCGCCCTGCCTGTTGAAGACCACGAGGAGGCATCTCAGGTCGGTCGATGTCTGAAGCGGCAGGGCTATGAGGTTGTTTATGCTCCAGTCCTCCGAAACGGGGTAGGAGATCTCGTTCCTCCGGAGGGGCCCCTGCCCCGCGACGATCTCTGCTATCTCTCCGGAGCCGCCTGTCAGTACCTCCTCTACGACCTTCTCGTCTATCCTGCTGCTGGTGCTGCAGAAGCAGTCCTTGTCATCGTTCTGAAACAGGATTATCGCTGCGTTCTCGGCCTTCATAAGGTCCCTCGTCCTCTCGATGAACCTCTGCAGCAATGTCTCGAACTTGAGTTCCGAAGAGACGTAGCCGATGAACTCGTTGAGTATGGCCAGCTCCCTCACGACGGCCTGTTCCTTCTGGACAGCCTCCTCGAGCCCGCTGATCTTCTCCCTCAGGGAGCAGGCCAGCTGGTTGAAGCTCCTGGCAAGCTCCTGGAGCTCGTCGCCGGAGGAGACGGTTATCTCCCTGTCGAGGTTTCCGCTGGCCATGAGGCGGCTCATGTTGCTGACGTCGACGAGGGGGGTTATCACCGTCTTGTTGATGACCGCCCTCATGAGGATCATCCCGAGGAGCAGCAGAGAGAAGGCCGCTGGAAAGAGGAAGGTGACGGACTGCCGGGCCGCCTCGACCTCCTTCTCGGCCCTCTCCAGCTTCTCGACATCCTCGGCACGGTGGCTCTCTATATCACCGGAGATCTTATCAAAGAGCTCCCTCCTCAATGAACCGTAGAGCCTCTTCCTGGTCTCCTGGTCCTTTGTAAGGAGGATCCTGTTGACATCCTCCGTGAAACCCGAGGCCCTCTCCCTGAGGTAGGTGATCATCGCATGTTCGTCCACATCGAGCCGGACCCCCCATGTCCTGCCGATGACCTTGAAGAGACGGTCCAGGTCCTTCCTGACACGTTCCTCTGAGGTGGGATCGGGTTCTGATATGTAGCCGCTGAGGCTGTATCCGAGGCTGGAGAGCGCCGTCTCCAGGGTGGAGAGTATCTCCAGTTCCTTCGATGCCCTCTGGAGCTCCGCCGTCCTGTCCTGGAGACGCCTGCCGCTGAGGAGGGCCGCAACGAGGACGGCTGCAAGGACGGCCGTGATGGAGAGGGTGAGTATGTCTATCCTCCTCTTTATCCTCATCCCGCCCTTCTCCTGGCAAGCTCGAAGAGCCCCGGTATCTTGAGATCGATGTAGGTGTCATCGTCCTGGAGGGAGAGCAGGCCCTCGTAGAACCCCTCGGAGGGGAGCCTTATGACCTCGATCTCCTCCACCGTATCCAGCCTCTGTCCGCCTCTGTAGACCACGTCCTCTGCAAGGTACACGGTGAGTATCTCCGTGGACGCCCCGGACGAGAGGGGGCCCTCTGCGATCACCTCGAGCCTCTCCGCCTGGTAGCCGGTCTCTTCGCGCAGCTCCCTCCGGGCCACGTCCTCAAGGGGCTCGTCCCTGTCGTTGAGTCCGGCCGGGAACTCGATCACATAGCTGTTGACGGGTGGTCTGAACTGCTTTATCAGGATCACGTCCCCCTCCCTGGTGAAGGGCACCACCGCCACGATGCCCTTCACATCGACCCTCTGAAAGGCCTCCCAGGGGATGACGTCACCCCTGGAGTTCCGGTAGCTCAGGAGGATGCTCCTCAGGAATCTCCCCTCCCAGAGTGTCCTGGTTCCGATGACCTCCGGTTTCACGTTCCGCTGCCCCTCAGCCGGGGGGCCAGTGCATCGTTCTTCCGCCGAGGAGGTGGAGGTGGAGGTGATAGACCGTCTGGCCCGCCTCGGGGTTGCAGTTGATCACCAGCCTGAACCCCCTCCCGGCGATGCCCTTCTCAGCAGCCACCCTGTTCGCCACCTGGAGGAGATGTCCGACGAGACGGTTGTCCTCCTCGGTCAGCTCAAGGTTGGTGGAGATGTGTCTCCTGGGTATGATGAGAAGATGCACGGGTGCCTGTGGGTTGATATCCTCGAAGGCCAGGGCATGCTCATCCTCGTAGACGATCCTTGCACTCGACCTCTTTTCGGCTATCCTGCAGAATATACACTCCACACCCCTATTATAAACCAAACGGGGCAGAGGCTGTCAGCCGGACCCGGCCCGCCTCAGCCCGATGTTGAACCCGATATACCTGCAGAGGCAGTCGAAGAGAAAGAGCGGGATATGACCGAACTCCCCCCTCTTCAGGAGGAACCTCGTCCCTTCCCTCAGGAACCTGAAGCCCTCACCGTGGGGCCTCACCTCTGCAGCCAGGCCGTTCTCCGACAGGGACAGGCCGATAAGGTAGTATTTCCTGAACTGTCTGAAGGGTGAGTAGTTGTGGGAGTGGTACACCCTTGCATCCGGCACATAGGCGATGCGATAGCCGGCGTTGATCAGCCTGTAGGAGAGGATCATGTCCTCGTTCATGGGAACCCCGACGGGGAACCCCCCGACCTCCTCGAAGGCGGCTCTCAGGACGGCGGAGCATGCATTGGAGAAGAAGTATGTCTTGATCCCGAGTTCGGGTTCGTCCTCCCTCCCTTTGATCATCCCTTCCTCGGGATAGTTGTACCCCCTTGCAAAGACCTCGACGGGAGAGGCCCCCGGTCTGGGTATGTGCCTGCCGAAGGAGGCCGCAGAGAGCCCCTTCCCGATGGGTGCCACGAGGTGTTCCAGCAGCCTCCGGTCGCAGGGTACGGCGTCCTGGGTCATGAAGAGGAGGACGTCGCCGACCGCCGTCCTTGCAGCCATGTTCCTCGTGCCGCCGTGGTCGAAGTCCTCTCTCCTGATCACCGACGGTTCTATCCCGAACCCCCTCACTATCTCAGCGGTGCCGTCTTCAGAGCCGGAATCGATGACTATCACCTCCTCCGGCCTGAGGGTCTGTCCGGCGAGCCCCTCCAGGAGTTCACCGATGGTTTCCGCACCGTTGAGGGTGGGTATGATGAGCGAGATCTTCATTCCGATCACAGGGTCCCGCGATGAGAGGTATCCAGGATCATTATAGCAGATCGAGGGGCGTAAAATAATGACCCGACGGAGGGATTACTGTTATAATAAACGAACTTTCAATCCATCAGGAGGCGGTGTTGATGGAGGTCCTCCTCACAGGCGCTGCAGGCTTCATAGGACACAGGGTCGCGGAGATGCTGCTCGACGGCGGTCATGCCGTAGTCGGCGTGGACGACATGAACGACTACTATGACGTACGGCTCAAGGAATGGAGGGTCGGGAAGCTGAAGGGCCTCGAGGGGTTCACCTTCCTGAAGGGTGATGTCTCTGACCGGGCCTTCGTCCGGGAGCTCTTCAGGGGGAGGCGTTTCGACGCCGTTGTGAACCTTGCCGCGAGGGCGGGTGTGAGGGCGTCGGTGGCGGACCCCTGGGCATACGTGGAGACCAACATCACGGGTACCCTCAACCTGCTGGAGTGCTGCAAGGACTTCGGCGTTGAGAGGTTCCTCCTGGCGTCCACCTCGAGCCTCTATGGGTTCAACGAGATGCCCTATCTGGAGACCCAGCCTACGGATTCACCCCTCGCCCCTTACGGTGCAACGAAGAAGGGGGCCGAGGTCCTGAGCTTCAGCTACCATTACCTGTACGGTATCAACGTGGTCATCCCGAGGTACTTCACCGTATACGGTCCTGCCGGCCGGCCTGACATGAGTGTCTTCAAGTTCATCAGGAAGATAGACACCGGGAAGCCGATCCCGGTCTTCGGAGACGGCCGTCAGAAGAGGGACTTCACCTATATCGACGACATCGCCCGTGGAACCGTACTCTGTATGGCCCAGGAGGGATACGAGATAATAAACCTGGGCAACGACAACCCTGTGGAGTTGATGTACGTCGTGGGCCTTATCGAGGATGCCCTCGGGAAGAAGGCGGAGATAAGATGGCTCGAGAGACACCCTGCCGATGTGGAGGCCACCTGGGCGGGGATCGGGAAGGCCGGTGAGGTGCTGAGCTGGGCCCCCGGGGTCGGGATAGAGGAGGGGATCGAGAGGACCGTCCGGTGGTACAGGGACAACAGGGAGTTTGTCCTGTCATTAAGGGAGGTGGAATGAAAGGAAAGGCTGTTGATCGCAGGTTGCAGGGCCGGGGTTCAGGTCGTCGATCCCCGGTGAGGCCGCTCGTTGCTATCCGATGCTCCGTCGTGCTCCTGCTGCTGTTGGCCGCTGTCCTGCCCGGTTGCGGGAAGAAGAAGGTGAAGCCGCCGTCGCCAGAGGCCGAGATCGCGAGGGAGGCGATGAGGCTGGCGGAGGCTCTGAGGGAGGCCTACCTCGGGAAGGAGAGGGCTGCCCTCGAGGCCCTCTGCACGAGGAAGGGTTACCTGGCCCTGATCGGCGGGATGAAGGAGTTCGACTCCGCGGAGCTGGAGTTTCGGCCGAAGTGGGTGGAGATCAAGGATGGACGTGTCATGTTGCATCTGCAGTGGAAGGGGAGGTGGGTTCAGGGAGGGAACGTGACCCGCAAGAAGGGTCTCGTCATATTAGCCATGACCGGCAGACCCCTGAGGCTCGACGGGATACTGAGGGCGAACCCCTTCAGGGAGCCGGAGCTTTAGTCAGTCGCAGCTGCTGCAGGAACTCCTTTTGCTGCTGCAGGTGGAACAGGATGCGCCTGCCGCGGCCTTCTCCACCCCGCTCATGCCGAAGAGGGAGAACTTCTTCCTCACGTCCTCGCTCTCGCACCTCGGACAGCGGACCTGCCGTGGACCGAACAGGAGCTTCTCGAACTCCTCCCCACAGTCCCTGCACTGGTATTCATAGATCGGCATGCCTTCACTCCCTGTTTCCGAATATCTTATCATCTTTTCCGCCCTGTTTACAACCGAAAGTCCCGACCCCATCTCGGCACCGGGACCTCCTCTCTTCAGGAGAGGAGCTCGGTGCCGAAGACCCGTGAATCGTTTCAGTCCCTCCCTGCCCCCTGCTTCAGGGCCCTGTATGCTTCCGGTTTCCCCTTGTCTGAGGGGGGCAGGGGTCCTGAAACGATTGAACTACCCTGAGGCCGCGCGGGCTCTCCGG
>WGEZ01000076.1 GCA_015492515.1 Nitrospirota bacterium | reverse complement strand
GAGATGTGTATAAGAGACAGCCCGATATGGAGGGGGTAGTCGAACCTCTCCGAGAAGCACCTGTAGGCATCCACTGTGAGCATCACGTCCGAGCCCTTCAGGGAGACCTTGATCATGCCGAAGCCCATCCCCTCCAGCATCTCTATATGCCTCGCCGCGCTCTCCACCAAGGCCTCAGGGGTCGGACGGCCGTATCTGCGGAGGACCTCCCTCTCGAGCGAACCCGAGTTGACCCCTATCCTCACGGGCACCCCGTGCTCTTTCGCAGCGGTGACCACCTCCTTCAGCTTCCACCGAGCACCTATGTTGCCGGGGTTTATCCTCAGTCCGTCCGCTCCCTGCCTGATCGCCTCGAGGGCCAGTCTCCAGTTGAAATGTATGTCGGCCACGAGGGGGATGGCTATCCTCTGCTTGATGCCGCCGATCGCCTCCGCAGCCTCCATATCCGGAACAGCCACCCTGATGATCTCACAGCCCGCCCTCTCGAGGGCCTTGATCTGGCGAACCGTGGCCCTCACATCCCTGGTGTCGGTCTTCGTCATGGACTGCACCGTGACGGGTGCACCACCGCCGATCGGCACCGGGCCTATGGATATCCTCCTCGTCCTCCGCCTCTTCCGAAGGGACCTCACCTCCTGCTCCTCCTGTAGGTTCTGACAGCCCTCCTGTGCTCCGCCTCCGTCGATGAGAAGTGATGTCTTCCGTTGTTGCTGGAGACGAAATAGAGGTAATCCACGTCCGCCGGATAGAGGGCCGCCAGAATGGACTTCATCCCCGGGGATGCTATCGGACCCGGCGGGAGTCCGCTGATGAGATAGGTGTTGTACGGGGTCCGCCGCCTCAGGTCCGCCACCGTTATACCTTCAGAGGGACTCTTCACCCCGTAGATACTGGTGGGATCGGCCTGAAGGGGCATCCCCATCCTGAGCCTGTTGTGGAATACAGCGGAGATCAAGGGCCTCTCCTCGTCAAGGACCGCCTCCTTCTCTATTATGGAGGCGAGGGTGAGCACCTCTCTCTCGGTGAGCCCCAGCTCCGCGGCCCGCTGCTTCATCTCGGGGCTGAACCGTCTCCTCATCTCCGAAACCATCCTCCTCAGGAGGTCCCGGGCATCCATGCCCTTCGGCAGCCTGTAGGTGTCTGGAAATATGTAGCCCTCCACCGAGGGTGCGTCTATCCCCAGCCCGGCAAGGAAGGCCCTGTCCGTGGCGAGGGTGAGGAAGGACTCCTCCGTCACCACGCCCCTGTCATCAAGAAGCCTCGCAATCTGCCATATATTGTAGCCCTCCGGGATGGTTACATCAAACTCCACCGTCCGGCCCTCGAGGAGACGGTCGACTACGCCATAGGGTGATATGGACCCCCTGAACTCGTAGAACCCGGACTTTATCTCCCTGTCGATGCCGGTTATCCTGCCGAGGAGAAGGACCGCGTTGCCGTCCCTCAGCAGCCCCTTCTCCCCCAGCCTCCGGACCACGTCGGAGAAGACCATCCCCTCCTCCACGTGGATCTCCACCGGCTCGTCAACCCTCACCGGTAAGAAGAGCTCCAGGGCGGAATAGGAGAGGAAGGTCAACACCGGGAGGAGGCAGAGGGCGGTGAATTCCTTCGAGCTCATAATCATAGAATAACATAAGGGGGACGGGTAAAATGAAAGCAGGGGCCCGGGGGCCCCTGCCGTTTGTGACGTTTCTCGTCCTTCAACCGGGCTTCAGTACATATCCATCCCGCCGCCTGGAGGCATACCGCCTGGCATCTTCTCTTCCTTCTCCGGGAGCTCGGTGATCATCACCTCGGTGGTGAGCATCAGCGAGGCCACAGAGGCGGCGTTCTGGAGGGCGACCCTGGTGACCTTCGTCGGGTCGATGATCCCCGCCTTCGCCATGTCGGCGAACTCCTCCTTCTGGGCGTCGAAGCCGTAGTTGGGATCATCGGAGCCCTTCACCTTCTCCACGATGATGGCGCTCTCGAGCCCTGCGTTGTCCACGATCTGTTTGATAGGCTCCTCGAGGGCCTTCTTCACGATATCGACACCCACCTTCTGGTCGCCTTCGAGGTTGAGCTTATCCAGGCTGGATATGCACCTCAGCAGTGCCACCCCGCCGCCGGGGACGATCCCTTCTTCGACGGCTGCCCTCGTTGCATGGAGGGCGTCCTCGACCCTCGCCTTCTTCTCCTTCATCTCCGTCTCCGTTGCCGCACCCACGTTGATGACCGCCACACCGCCGGCCAGCTTGGCGAGACGTTCCTGGAGCTTCTCCCTGTCATAGTCGGAGGTGGTCTCCTCTATCTGCGTCTTTATATGCTTGATACGGCCCTGGATGGCGGAGTGCTCTCCCGCACCCTCCACTATCGTCGTGTTCTCCTTGTCGATCGTCACCTTCTTGGCGCGGCCGAGATCGGTTATCTTCACGTTTTCGAGCTTCATCCCCAGATCCTCGGAGATGACCGTACCACCAGTGAGTATCGCTATGTCCTCGAGCATCGCCTTCCTTCTGTCGCCGAAGCCCGGGGCCTTCACGGCAGCCACCTGGAGTGTACCGCGCAGCTTGTTCACCACCAGGGTGGCCAGGGCCTCACCCTCCACGTCCTCGGCGATTATGAGCAGGGGCTTGCCCATCTTCGCGATCTGCTCGAGCAGGGGGATGAGGTCGCGCATGCTGGAGATCTTCTTGTCGTGAATCAGGATGTAGGGGTCCTCCATGCTGCACTCCATCCTCTCGGGATCGGTGATGAAGTAGGGCGAGATGTAGCCCCTGTCGAACTGCATACCCTCCACTACGTCGAGGGTGGTCGCCATACCCTTTGCCTCCTCAACGGTTATGACGCCGTCCTTGCCGACCTTGTCCATCGCATCGGCGATAAGCTCGCCTATCGAGGGGTCGTTGTTGGCGGAGATCGTGCCCACCTGGGCTATCTCCTTCTTCTCCTGCACGGACTTGCTCATCTTCTTCAGCTCCTCCACGGCGGCATCGACCGCCTTCTCGATACCCCTCTTGAGGTCCATCGGGTTGGCGCCCGCCGTGACGTTCTTCATCCCTTCCCTGTAAATGGCATAGGCAAGGACCGTCGCGGTGGTGGTCCCGTCACCCGCCACGTCGGAGGTCTTCGAGGCGACCTCCCTGACAAGCTGTGCCCCCATGTTCTCGAAGGGCTCCTTCAGCTCGATCTCCTTGGCAACGGTCACGCCGTCCTTGGTCATGTTCGGTGCACCGAACTTCCTGTCGATTATCACGTTCCTGCCCTTCGGTCCCAGTGTGGCCTTCACGGCGTTGGTCAACACCGTGATACCCTTGAGAATGGCGTGTCTTGCCTCCTCGTTGAAGGTCAACTGTTTTGCAGCCATCTTCGCTCCTCCTTCTATTTCATTGGATTATTCAACGATCCCCAGGATGTCCTCTTCCTTGATTATCAGATACTCCGTACCGTTCATCTTCACCTTGGAACCGGAGTACCTGTCGAACATCACCTCGTCTCCGACCTTCACCTCCTTCACCTCCGAGCCGATCGCCTCCACCTTCCCCCTCTGGGGCTTCTCCTTTGCGGTGTCAGGCACGTAGATACCACCCGGTGTCTTCTCCACCTCCTCGGTGTAGGAGATGAAGACCCTGTCCTTCAAAGGCTTGAATTTCATGGACACCACTCCTTTCTTGAAGTTTTGGTTACAGGGAGTCCTTCTCCCTCCTCATGCGCAAGCCGACACTGTTGAGAACCACAGGTTATTAGCACTCACCCTGAGCGAGTGCTAATATAATAGGTTTCCGGGGCATTAAGCAAGGGCATGGAGGGGAAGATATTCCAACTGGAAGGGAAATAACATCAAATATCTACAGAAATCTCTTATTTTCGGATTTTTTAACCATCCAGCTCCCTCTTTTTCTCTTTCAGGAACCTCTCGATCTCTTCGTTGAAGAAATCACCCCTGTCCCTCACATCCTGGGGGATCCTGATCTTGTAGAGTTTAAGCCCCTCGGAGAGCTGGGGGCTGAAGGTCTCCCTGAAGGTGCCCTCCCTGATCGAGGCCTTCACCCTCTCGGTATCGTAGTAGAGGATATCGGAGAGGACCGCACGGACGAACCTCCTCGCCCTCTCCACATCGGCGTCAACGGACGGGCCCGCCGCCGGCTGCGGGGGAGGGACTCCTTCCAGGAGGGCCTTGAGCTTCCCCGGGAGGCCCTCCACCTCGCTCAGGTCTCCCAGGACGTCGTCGGCACCGCAGGCTGAGGCGTAGTCGCCCTCCTCACCTGCGACGAGTATCACCTTGATCTCCCGGGTCCCGGCCTTCTCCTTCAGCCTCTTGCATACATTGACGCCTGAGATCATCGGCAGAGCTGCATCCATCACCACTGCGAAGGGGAGCTCCCTGATCACGACCGTCATGGCCTCGACCCCGTCCCTTGCGGTTATGACGCCGTATCCCCCTGAACGGAGGACCTCAGCGGCCCTCTCGAGCAAGGCCCCGTCCGGATGGGCCACCAGGACGAGGTTCCTGTTGATGCCCTCGGCCCTCTTCACCGGTCTCTTGACGAGGAAGAGGGTCCTGCATCGGGGACAACGGAACCTCCTTCCGCCGGGCGAGGGCCTCCCCTCAGGGACCTTCAACCTCACCTTGCATTTGGGACATATGACCACCGAGGCTCCCACCTCCTAACGCCTCCTCTTCGGCAACCAGAGGCGTATGGTCAGCAGTCCGAAGAGGAACCCGCCTATATGAGCGAACCAGGCGACCCCTCCCTGCGAGACCACCCCCTTGCTCAGGATGCCGTTCAGTATCTGGATGATGCCCCAGAAGCCGATCACCACGATGGCGGGAACCCTTATGACCTGTATGAAGAAGCCGAAAAATATCAGGGTGTGCACCCTTGCATGGGGGTAGAGCAGCAGATAAGCCCCGAGTATGCCCGCCACGGCTCCGCTGGCTCCCACCATCGGTATCGGTGATGACGGAGAGGATATCGAATGGGCATAGGCGGCGATGGCCCCGCTCACCAGGTAGAAGAGCAGGAACCTCAGGTGTCCGAGTCTGTCCTCGACGTTGTTGCCGAAGATCCAGAGGTAGAGCATATTCCCACCGATGTGGAGGAGCCCTCCGTGCAGGAACATGGAGGTGAAGACGGTGACGACAGGGGGCACGGGCTGTGTGTCGCCGAAGGAGAGGATGTTTCTGGGGATGACGCCGTAGCTGTAAAGCAGATAATGCATGCCTCCGGGATGAACGAGCTCCACGATGAACACCAGACAGTTCAGCGCTATTATCAGGATGGTGAAGAAGGGGAACCTGCTGGTGGGGTTGTCGTCCTTAAAGGGTATCATTACACCTGACCTTTATGCCCTTCAGTGCGAGAAGTGCCGACGTCACCCCCGTCCCTCTGGTTCTCTCACCACCTCTGTTTATGAAATTCACCCCGCAGGAGGGACTCCCGTCTTTAAGGATCGCCTCCTCCACACCCATCAGCTCCACCAGCTTGAGCACCTCGTAGGCCCCCTTGACGAACCGTTCCGTAAGGTCCTCGCCGTGCTCGGAGACGACTCTTGCCCTCCCCGAAAGGACGTCGCGACCGTCACCCGCCTCGATCTCCGCCCTCGGCCTCGGCGTGGGAAGACCGCCGAGCTGCTCCGGACAGACCGGTATCGCCCTGCCAGAGCTCAGAAGGGAAACCACCTCTTCATCCACCCTGCTGGTGCCGTCGTATCTGGTGTTCAAGCCGGCAAGGCAGGCGCTGACAACGATCATGTGTAATAATTATAAGAAAAACAGGGGGGATTGTCAAAGTTCGGATGACCTCGGAACAGCCTCCAACCGTCCCCTCGGAAGGGATTGCGGTTGACTATTCTCCCACCCATGATTATAATTCTACCCATGGGAGGTCCCGTCCGGAGCGGATAGTCCATCAAGGCTCAATGCAGCCTGTCTTCTGCGACGCAGAGGCAGGCTCCGGGAATGCGCCCGGCGTGTTGCGCCCAGCACCCTTTGCCGTACTATGGAAGGGAGAGCACAACCATACAGAAGAGGAGGAGCGGGTTTATGGCTGATCGCGTGATCATCTTCGGCAAGGCGGGCTGACCCTTCACGGACAAGGCTAGGTCAGCCTACGGAGAGAGGGCCGTCTACCACGACGTCAAAGCTGACGGCAGCAAGCTGGAGGAGATGCTGAGGTACTCAGGCGGAGTCCGGCAGGTGCCGGTGATCGTAGACGGAGAGAGGGTATCCATCGGTTACGGAGGGACCTGAGGGGTGTAGCTGCCGGTGGTTCACCGGCCCCTCCACTCCTGGACCACGTCTCCCTCCCTGTCCAGCCTGAGGGCCTGTACGAAGGGGTCGTGGTAGAGGGTGAACCACGCACCCTCGCTTGCGCCTTTCGTCATCAGCTCTTCTTTACGCCTCACGGCGTCGAGGGGGAAGTTGTCATACGCCGTTATCCAGAGGGGGTTTAGGTGGGCATGGGTGGGCAGCAGGTCTCCCAGATGCAGTGCCGTCTCGCCCCTGGACTCGAGCCTCACCGCCTGGTGTCCCCTGCTGTGCCCTCCGGTGTGTATGAGGTGTACGCCCCGTGCGACCTCGAACCCTCCGGTAACGAGATCGAGCCTTCCGCTCCCCTTCAGGAGCTCGTAATTCACCGGCCGGTAGGACTTGACGGTCCTGCTGTCGGGGCTCAGCACGTCCTCCCACTCGGTGCGCTGCAGGAGGTGCCTCGCCCTCGGAAAGGTGAGGGTCAGCCCGCCTCCGTCGTCCCTCATCACCACACCGCCTGCATGGTCAAAGTCGAAGTGGGTCAGGATGACGAAGTCCACATCCTCCCTTCCCAGTCCGAGCTGATCAAGCTCTCCCGGGAGGTTCCAGTCCCCCTTGTACCTGAATATACGCCTCTCTCTGTCGTCGAGCTTGTTCCCCAGGCCCGTGTCGATGAGCAGGACGGACTCCGGGGTCCTGACCAGAACAGGCAGGGCCGCCAGGGGCAGGAGGTTGTCGTCGCTGCAGGGATACCTCTTTGACCAGAGGAGCTTCGGCACGACACCGAACATGGCACCGCCGTCCAGCTCGAAGCTCCCGCCGTTGAGCCAGTGGAGCTCGAAATCCCCTAACCTGAGGCCCTCCTTTATCACTCTCCCTGCCGTGGAATGCGCGTGGTGGGCGAGAGAGGACTCGAACCTCCACGGATCAACCACGCGGTCCTAAGCCGCGCGCGTCTACCAATTCCGCCACTCGCCCGTCCTGCTGTCGTGCTGGTCCATGATTTCAGTTATCGCTGGATCTGGGACCTGATTTCCTCTCTCCGGACCGAAGAAGCACGATTCCATTATAATCCGGCCGCCGACCCCGTGGCAAGGCCGCGGCCGGAAGGAGGCTCTCCTCGCTCACGGAGCGATCATCCGGTGGTCCTCGCAGGGAAAGCAACGGGTATCTCCAGGGCTATACAGAAATCGCCTGAAGCAAGGAGTCTGGTTCCGACCTCTATCCCGAGATACCTGGCGAAGGTTTGGACAAGGGCCAGGCCAAGCCCGGTATGGGTGCTGCTGCTCCTTGAGGCCTCCTTCCTCCAGAGATACTCAAAGATGTGCGGAAGGTCCTCTTCTTTGAGAAGATCGTTGCTGTTCTGCATCAACAGCGAGATCCTTTCCGCCCCTTCTCTGAGAAGGCACTTGAAGTGTCCTCCCCTTGGAGAGTATTCGACGGCATTGGCGAAGAGGTTCGTTATGATGGAGGAGAGCATCGTCCTGTCCGTTGAGACCACCACCTTGTCAGGCATCTGAAACTCGACGTCCATCTCCTTCTCAGCGGCCGTCTTCTGCCAGGGTCTCCACAGCTCACCGACAAGGCCCACCAATTCGACAGGGGCAGGGCAAACAGCCTGTCTGTCCCTCTCGCAGCGATTCAGGGCAAGCAGCAAAGATACGATCCTGTCCATCTGGCAGGCTATCTCCACTGTATTCTTCAATGAATAGTTCACGAACTCCATATCGTCAGACCACTTAATGGCGACCTCCGAGAGAGAACGTAGCTCCGCTATGGGTGTCTTCAACTCATGGGCAATATCCGCTGCGAGACGTCTCTCCCTTTCAAAGGCCTTCTCTATCCTATCCAGCAACTCATTCAATCGGGTAACGATGGGCACAAGTTCATCGGGAAGGTCATCGGTGGGATATCTTGAACCGAGTCTGTACACATCGATTGAAGAGGTATGTCGAGAGAGGTCATTCAATGGAGAAAGGCCGGATACGATGACGCGTGGCACCATCATGATTATGCCCGTCGATAGTATCATCGTGACAAAGAGGGAGCCGTACAGAAACAGCCGCAGCATGCTTCTTATCCCGGCTCTGTCCATAGCAAGCACGATTTGCAGCTCCTTCGGATCCTTTACGAAGGGCAGGTCCTCTTCGTCTATGTAAGGGGAAAACCTCATACCGATAGCCCTGCCAGGACGCCCGTCTGGCAGGACGAGATTCCAGAAACGGGGCACACCGATGGAACCTGTAATGCGCGGGAGGTCCAGCCCTTCCAGAGAAGGTGAACGAATCACGACCTGACCGTCTTCATTCCATATCTGGAAGTACCCGGGGTCTGTACGGGCGGCGAACTCCGGAAGAAACTCCTCTCTCCATTCCACCGATATGCCTTCCGAGTCTTGCTCTGTCATGCTTGCAAGGTCGCGAGCCCGGGAAAGGAGTGTCTTGTCAAACTGTGCGACCGTCTTTCCATAGATATGGTAGTAAAGGAGGGCGTTGCTTCCGAGAACGAGGATAAAGAGCCCGAAGAGAAGCCTGCAGGTCAGGTATCTCCGTATTGACCTCATCGGTCCCCGTCAGAGAGGATGTAGCCCAGTCCCCTTTTTGTGTGAATGATATCCGGCTGACCCTTTACGTTTATCATTCTCCTCAGATTGCAGATGGCTGAGTCCACCACATTACTCATGGGACTGACCCTCTCGTCATAGATGTGTTCCTCGATCTCTGTACGTGTGACGACCCGGCCTTTTCTCCTGGCCAGAAATTCCAGAAGTCGGTATTCCCTGGGGGGCAGGGGTATCCTCTCCCCGTTCCGTAGAACCGTTTTAGTCGCGGTGTTTATCTCTATGCCCCCGACCCTTATAACAGGACTCTTCATCCTGTACTCCCGCCTGATGAGGGCCTGCACCCGGGCGGTCAACTCATCGAAGGAGAAAGGTTTGGTAAGGTAATCATCGGCTCCGAGGCGCAATCCCTCCACCCTTTCTTCTATCGCCGAGCGAGCGGTGAGGATCAGAATATGGACATCGCTGCCTTGCTCCCGGAGTCTCCTCAGAATTGTAAGGCCGTCAAGGCCTGGCAGCATCAGATCCAGGATGATGACGTCATATCTGTTGACTTCGGCAAGATACAATCCTTCGTCACCGTCTCCTGCGGTATCTACGGCGAACCCTTCCTTACGAAGCCCCGTAGTCACCGACACCCGAAGCCGTTCTGAATCCTCTATGAACAACACCCTCATCTGGACGCTATGTGCCTGGACACATCCTTTCCGCGACCCTCTTCTATATTATAACCCGAATCCCGACGGCAAGAAAGAGGACGGCATCTACCGAACGCCGATCATCGGGTCTGATTATCTGTACGGTCTCCTCCGGGAATCCTGATCCCGTAATCTTCCCGTAATATACGACCTGGTAGAATGCGATTCAGAGCAAACCGGAAGGCAACGATTCCGATCGTCGCAAGGTGAAGGACAGTCGGCTTCTGAAAAGGATCTCTTCTTCACTCCTCATGCTGTACGTCTTGATCTTCGGGGTCAGCAGCAGACAAACCGGATTTGCATCAAAGGGTGAAGAACAGGCCGGGCTTGTCGATAAAGGGGGATCAGGGGTCCCGGATGTCGACCTCGTCGTCCGGACAATAAATACCCATTACAACGCCCCGGGTTACCCTCTTCGACTGCTGGGAATAGCGCGGAAGTTCAGGCAAGCGTGGCCCCATACCGTGGGCGTCATAGGGATGCAGGAGGTCAGAGGCGTAATGGATAATTGTCCCGACGGTACAGGCGGATCCAACGGCGCCGGATGTTTCGCCTCGATCCTGTCAAGGATCTTCAATGTAGAGGTCGACTCCGCATACTCCGTGCCGAATCATGTCGGCATTGTAGCGGGACGGCCATGGCGGATAACCGGCAGTGACCATTGGAATGTAGGAAGTCTTTTTGAGAAAAGGTATCTTCTTGAGACACGGCTGATACATACTCAGAAGAGATGGAGGCTGAAGTTCTACACCGTCCACCTTTCGTCACAGAAGAAGCACGTCCTGGAGAGGTTGAAACAGGTCAGGAATGTCATAAGGATAGTGAGAGGGAGGGCGACGCCTGGAGAGCTCCCGCCTGTTGTTGTCGGAGACTTCAATGCCGGCAGGACCTACGGGGTTGACCCGGAGCCCTCTGTGCTTGAAATGGAGAAATACTTCTGGCGCCCGATCGATGAAGCTGTCGGACGCGGCACACACGGAACCGGCATCGACATCGTTTACATCGGGAGGAAGAGCGCCTTCAGAAAAAGCAAGGGCGAGTATGTAGTGGTCCGCTCCGACAACGTCAGTTTCAGTGGCATACCGGTGAGAGTGGATGGTTTTCCCGGGGTCTTTGACGAATTAACCGATCATGACTCACAAGGGTTCGGTCTTCGCATAAAGGGCGTGGAATGAATCCCCATGGATAAAAGAGACCCCTTCCATGACGTCCTTCTGGTCATCGCCCTCTGGATGGTGTTCTTCCTGAGCGGTCTCTTTGCAGTACACCTGATGCCTCCTGATGAACCGAAGTACGCCTATGCCGCTGAACGAATGGTCAGGACAGGAGAGTTCATCACACCCTACTTCAACTGCAGGCCAAGGTTTGATAAACCTCCGCTCATATACTGGTTGATAGCCCTTTCCTATCGGATCTTCGGTGTATCGGACTGGGCGGCCCGTATACCTTCCGTTGCAGCCAGTCTCGGTGTCATGTTCACTATCTTCAGCTTTTCGAGGAGGGAGTACGGGACAAAAGAGGCCCTCTCCGGAGCAGCCGTCTTTGCAGGAACGATTCACGCCTGGGTGATGGGCAGGGCGGTCGCACCGGAGATGGTGCTGGTGTTCTTTGAGACGCTGTCGATATACTTTCTCTACTACGGAATAGAGCACGAAAGCAAGCGTCGGATCACGGCGGGCTACCTTTTGATGGGTGCGGCCTTCCTGACGAAAGGTCCCGTCGGCGTCATAATTCCCCTGGGCACGATATCCCTTCACCTACTCTTCACGAAAAGGTTCAACGCGCTTATCAGGTTGATGTATCTTCCCGGGATATTGTTGTTCTGCATCGTCGCCCTCCCCTGGTATTTGATTATGGCGACAATACACGGCAACAAGTACCTGGAGGAGTTTTTCCTCTACCACAATATCTACCGCTTCACGGGAAGGGCGAGACAGCACCCCTTCGGATTCTACTACTATATTCCCGTTCTTCTCGGTTCCCTCTACATCTGGCTGCCCTTTACGCCTCATATCCTCAAAAGCACGTTGCAAAAAATAAGGGAAGAGAAGGCGGCACGCCTCTTTGCAGTTTGGATCGTCTTCGTCCTGCTTTTCTTCACGGTCTCCGCCAATAAACTGCACAATTACATACTCATCGCCTATCCTCCCGCGGCGATTCTCTCTGGCGCCGCACTGGTCAGAAGGATACCGGAGCCGGGGCTCCTTGCCCCGGGACTTATCATTGCCTTTGCAGTGGAAGTCGCGGCAACGCTGTCCATCCCCCTCCTGATCAAGGATCACTACCCTTTCATGTTCATAGGAGGAATAACAACTGCAACCATCACGGCATTCACCCTGCGCAATGTCACAACACCCCACAGGGTCTTCTCGCTGCTGATTACGAAAGCCCTTGTGCTGCTTCTGGTGACGATATTCTACATGGCAGAATATGAACAGAAGATCAGGCCGGCTGAGACCTTCCCCGTCCTCAACCCCACCCGTGAGATCTACTTCTATAAGGATGAAAGCGAGGACCTCGTGTTTTACGCCGGGAGGTGCATCCGGACCATCAAGGAGAGGAATGAGATAGACGATCTCCTCTCCCGGGAAAGGAAGCTCCTTCTCCTGATCCGTGAGAAGGATCTCGGGGACCTGAAGGGATACCGGATAGAAGAGAGGGTCCCTTACGTGGATATCAGGGGAAAGAAGAGGTTCATCCTGGGGATCGGGAAGGCCGAAGGAGGGGCTTCCTTGCACCGACAGGCCTCGACTCCGGAGAGACCTCTGACGGACCGATGAAGACCGTCACAGGATGAACTGTACTATATACCTCCCCGAGATGATGAGGATGACCGCCGCCAGGACCGCCTTCAGCATCTTCTCCGGCACATGCCTCTGGGCCATCGCACCGAGAGACATCCCCAGGAAACCGCCGACACCGAAGAGGATGCCCAGGAGCCAGTCCGGCGGTGCGGTCAGACCGTTGTTCAAGGGGATGGTGCTGTAGAAGAGGATGCCTGCAAGGGATGTCACAAACGTCCCCGTCAATGCTGCTCCGGCTACCGTATACACCGGCATCCTCAGGACGCTGACACAGAAGGGGACGATAAGCGCCCCTCCACCGATCCCGTAAATTCCACCAATTACACCTACCAGCAGAGAGAACATCAAGAGCGCCGGGGCACTGAAGGATATCCGCTCTCCCGCAAAATCATACTCTATCCTCTTGAGGCCATATGATACATTGGATATCTTGAAGCCACCCTCGATCCTCCGCCCGTAATCAGCCCTCTTGTGAGGGATGCTTTTCAGGAGTCGGAATCCGATATATAGGAGCACGAGACCGACGAAGAATTTAAAGGCCCGTGGGTCGGGCAGGTATCTTACCCTGAGATAGTATCCAGCCAAGACCCCCGGCAACGTGCCAGAGGTTATACAGCCGGTCAGGGGCCAGACCATTCTACCTTCGCGGATGTACCTCGTTATGCCCCCGGGGGTCCCCACCACGTTGTAGAGAAGGTTGGTGGAGCTGACCGAGGGGGTGGTGAACCCGAGCACGCTCATCTGGAAGGGCAGGATCAGGAAGGCACCGGAGATCCCCGCCATGGAGGTGAAGAAGGATATCACGAAGGCCACGAGGGGTGGCAGGAACAGATAGGTCTCGATACCAGATACGGGGAATATAATCTTGAGAAACTCCACCTTATGTATAACCCCTCCATCAGTGAGGCTCCCCGACCAAAGGTCGGGCTTCCGTTGAAAAGACACTTAAAGGGCAACCTTGAGGTCGGAAGTAAGATCGAAGGGGTTTTCCATTACACAGCCAGCACGGTAGACGGCGATATCGTTGAACTCCTCTGCCTCTGCTGCTGACCCGAAGAGGCGGGCAAAAACAATCCTCTCGTCTCCCCCGAGGACGCTTGTCTTTTCAATCTCCCTCGTCATGAAAAAGTCTATCAGATATAGAAAAGAACTGTCAAACAAGAGGTTCAATGACAGGGGGAGGCAGTGCCGGTCGACGTCTTCATCCCTTCGGCTCCATTGAATCGGGCTCCCGGGCAGATCATCGCTCAAGGGGCGAATCCCGAAATCAGAAACCCCTCGTGAGGAGCTCATCCCGGGCGGACAGGCTGCAGGGAGTTTCAACCTCATAACCTAATCTTATATAATGGACTCAGGAGGGTTACATGTCAGGAACAACAGATGAGTACAAAAAGGTCTCAGCTGATGAAGTCCTGAAGGAGTTGCGTACCGACAGGAACAAAGGGTTGTCTGAGGAAGAAGCCCGGAAGAGGCTTGCTGAACACGGGCTGAACGAGATACCGGAGAAAGAGGAATCCACCCTCTGGAGGATCTTGAAGAGGTTCTGGGGGCCCATTCCCTGGATGATAGAGGTTGCAGCCGTTCTTTCCGCCGTGGTTCAGAAATGGGAAGATTTCGTAATAATAGTGATAATGCTCTTTGTCAACGCCGGACTGGATTTCTACCAGGAATCGAAAGCCATAAGCGCATTGCAGACCCTGAAGGAAAAACTCGCCAAGAAGGCGATAGTCCTGAGGGATGGGATGTTTAAAGAGACCGATGCAAAATATCTCGTCCCGGGTGACATCGTAAAGCTCAAGATCGGAGACGTCGTCCCCTCGGATGCCAAACTCCTGGAAGGCGAATATCTATTGGTCGACCAGTCTGCCCTTACAGGAGAATCCCTGCCCGTTGAGAAGAGAACGGAGGATGTCGTCTATTCAAACTCCGTAGTCAAGCAGGGTGAGATGCTTGCAGTTGTCGTGAACACAGGCCTTGACACCTACTTCGGCAAAACCGTGGCGCTCGTTGCAAAGGCGGAGAGGGAGGAAAAGAGCCACTATCAAAAGCTTGTGATAAGTGTAGGCAACTACCTAATAGCTATCACGCTCTTCCTCACCGTTGTGATCGTGTATGCAGGCATACACAGAGGGGAAACCTTGGTCGAACTTATGCGGTTTGCCCTCGTCCTTGCTGTCGCCTCAATCCCCGTAGCCCTTCCAGCGGTCCTGTCGGTCACAATGGCGGTCGGTGCAATAAACCTTGCCAGGAAACAGGCGATCGTCAGCAGGCTCGTTTCAATAGAAGAACTCTCAGGGGTCGACATCCTGTGTGCTGATAAGACCGGGACGTTGACCAAGAACCAGCTTTTGGTGGAAAATCCCGTGATCTTCGACGGATTTACAGAACGTGACCTTGTCCTGTACGCCGAACTTGCGTCACGGAAGGAAAACAAGGACCCCATTGATATGGCGATCTTTGACTACGGGCAGAGGATGGGTTACAAAGATATAACCGAAAACTACCAGCAGATCAGGTTCATTCCCTTTGACCCGGTGAGAAAAAGAACGGAAGCAGTGATAAGATCGGACATCAGGACCTTTACCGTGGCAAAAGGGGCCGTTCAGGTGATAACCGAGCTTTGCGGTGATGGAGCCGAAAGGAAAAAGGTGGAGGAGATCGTTGAGGATTTTGCTGAAGAGGGATTCAGGTCGATTGCGGTAGCCATAAGGGAGGAAGGGGAGAAGCACTTCAGGCTCGTCGGGATAATACCCCTCTTCGACCCGCCGCGTGAAGACTCGAAATCAGTGATTGAAGATACGAGAAAGCTCGGGGTTGACGTCAAGATGATCACCGGCGACAACATAGCCATCGCAAGGCAGATTGCAAAGCTCCTGGGGATCGGGGACAGGATCTGCAGTGCTGTGGCATTGAGAAGCGCAACTTACAGGGAAACGGTCCTCTTGGGTAAGGTGCTTGCAAGGGCGATTTACAGAAAACTCCAGCCCGGCATAACGGAAAACGATGCAGAGAAGTTTGCAATGGCCGTCATTCAGGAACTTGAAAGAGAGTTCAAGGATATACAGATCCCGGAAGGTTACATCAAGAAGCATGAATCTGAGATCATCGAGTTGATCGAGAGCTCGAACGGTTTTGCAGAGGTCTATCCCGAAGACAAATACATAATAGTGGAAAAACTGCAAAAAGGCGGCCACATGGTAGCAATGACAGGTGACGGTGTAAACGACGCCCCCGCCCTTAAAAAGGCTGACTGCGGCATAGCGGTTTCAGGGGCTACCGATGCGGCAAGGGCAGCTGCCGACGTTATCTTGACCGCACCGGGACTGTCCGTCATCGAGCACGGGATAGAGCTCTCCCGGCTTATCTTCGGAAGAATGAAGAGTTATGCAATATACAGGGTTACAGAGACCATAAGGGTGATCCTCTTCATGTCCCTTGCAATCCTTATGTTTAACTTTTATCCGGTGACCCCGATAATGATCATCCTCCTGGCCCTGCTGAATGACATACCGATACTGACCCTCGCCTACGACAATACGAGCCTGCAGCGAAGACCCACGAAATGGGATCTCCACGAAATACTCACAGTTTCCACCGTACTCGGGATGGCAGGTGTTTTATCGTCCTTTCTGCTCTTCTTTATTCTCGAAAAATACCTCCATTTCTCCCGTGAGACCATACAGTCGCTGATCTTCCTGAAACTCCTTGTCGCCGGCCACCTGACCATTTTTTTAACAAGGACTCCCAGAAGCTTCTTCTGGCAGAAGCCGTATCCATCGGGTCTTCTGCTCTGGGCAAGCTTTTCAACAAAGATCATCGGGACGATCTTCGCGGCTTATGGATGGTTCATCACCCCTGTCGGCTGGAAATACGCCATATATATATGGATTTATTCAGCGATCTGGTTTGTTTTCAACGATTTTGTAAAGGTAGGGACATATAAATTTTTGAGGAGGGGATCGGAAGCCTAAGATCACGATCTCTATGAAACAGTTAAAACCGCTCCATCATCCGGTCAATGAGATGAAGGGCCCTGACAAGGATCACACCCTGCAACTGCATCTACCTGACAAGCACTGTTCTTTACCCCAGATCCAGCGGTAAGGGACGTTGATGGAGACAGCAGAGCGATCGGGTCTGAAGGGTTATGATATGATTTTGATTATATGCCGATACATTGCCTGAAGCGCTTTGAACGCGCTCGGCAGACAAACCCGTTTTTAGGAGGGGTATGGATGAAACAGGATGCGAAATACGTCCGCTGGTTTGAAGAGATCGGGATCGAGGACGTCTCACTCGTGGGAGGCAAAAACGCCTCCTTAGGAGAGATGTACCGGGAGCTGACCCCGAAGGGTGTGCGGATACCTCATGGCTTCGCTGTGACTGCAGAGGCCTACTGGTATGTGGTGAAGTCCACGGGCATACTCGAGGAACTGAGAAAGACCCTGGAGGGGTTGGACAAGACTGACGTGGCCGATCTTGCCCGACGGGGCAAGATGGCGCGTGACCTGATCATCGGCGCCGGCATTCCCGACGACCTCTGGACGGAGATAAAGACCGCATACGACGCACTCTGCGAGGAGTATGGTCCGAACACGGATGTGGCGGTGCGGAGCTCTGCCACCGCGGAGGACCTTCCCACCGCCTCTTTTGCAGGCCAGCAGGAGACGTACCTCAACATCCGCGGACATCACGCCCTCAGGGAGGCCTGCAGCAAGTGCTTCGCCTCCCTCTTTACAGACCGTGCGATCTCCTACCGCATGGATCACAACTTCGACCACTTCAGGGTCGCCCTCTCCATCGGGGTCATGAAGATGGTGCGCTCCGACCTTGCGACAAGCGGAGTGATGTTCACCATCGACACCGAGACGGGTTTCCGTGACGTGGTCTTTATCACTGCATCCTACGGGCTTGGTGAAAACATCGTGCAGGGAGCGGTGAATCCTGACGAGTACTATGTATTCAAACCGACCTACAGGAAGGGCCACAGGGCGATAATCAGAAAGAACCTCGGAGAGAAGAGGATGAAGATGATCTACGGCATGGGTGACTCCAAGATGTTGACACGGAACGTGGAGGTCCCCGAGGCCGACCGCAGGAGGTTCTGCATCTCCGATGATGAAGCGCTGGCACTGGCAGGTTATGCGATCGCCATCGAAGATCATTACAGCGGAAAGGCAGGCAGGTTCATGCCGATGGACATAGAATGGGCAAAAGACGGCGTAAGCGGCGAGCTGTTCATAGTTCAGGCGAGGCCGGAGACAGTTCAGTCTCAAAAGCCCCTTGATGTCCTCGAGGTCTATCATCTGGATGAGAGAGGACCGGTGCTGGTGAAGGGCAAGAGCGTGGGTGAGAAGATCGCCGTGGGAAAGGCACGCATAATACTCGACGTGGCACACCTCTCTTCGTTCAAGCCTGGGGAGGTGCTCGTAGCGGACACAACAACCCCTGACTGGGAACCTGTGATGAAGACGGCTTCTGCGGTGGTGACGAACAGGGGCGGCAGGACCTGCCATGCAGCCATCGTAAGCCGTGAGCTCGGTATCCCTGCCGTGGTCGGCACTGAGGACGCCACGGAGAAGATCCGCACTGGTCAGACCGTGACGGTGAGCTGTGCAGAGGGTGACGAGGGCATGGTCTATGAAGGGGAGCTCCCTTTTCATGTGGAACGGGTCAGCCTGAGTGATATGAAGAGACCGAAGACTAAGATCATGATGAACCTTGGAAACCCTGAGGAGGCCTTCTCCCTATCGATGATCCCCAATGACGGTATAGGTCTGGCACGCATGGAGTTCATAATCAACAGCTACATAAAGATCCATCCCATGGCCCTCATCCATCCCGAGAGGGTGACGGACAGGGCTGTGAGGAGAAAGATAGAGGAACTCACTTTCGGCTACGACGACAAAGCGGACTACTTCGTGGAGAAGCTGGCCCACGGCGTGGGGACCATAGCAGCCGCCTTCTACCCAAAACCCGTTATCGTGCGCATGAGTGACTTCAAGACGAACGAGTACGCAAGCCTCATAGGCGGCGAACACTTCGAACCGAAGGAAGAAAACCCCATGATCGGCTTCCGCGGGGCCTCACGATACTACGATGATCGGTACAGGGAGGGGTTCGCCCTCGAGTGCAGGGCCATGAAGAAGGTGAGGGAGGAGATGGGACTGGACAACCTCATCATCATGATACCCTTCTGTCGGCGAGTTCAGGAAGGTGAGAAGGTCCTGGCGGAGATGGCGAAGAACGGCCTCAAGAGGGGTGAGAAGGGCCTAAAGGTCTATGTGATGTGCGAAATCCCGAACAACGTGATCATGATCGACGAATTCAGCAGCCTCTTCGACGGCTTCTCGATAGGCTCCAATGATCTAACCCAGCTCACCCTCGGGGTCGATCGTGATTCGGAGCTCGTGGCCCCTATCTTTGACGAGCGCGACCCGGGCGTGATGAGGATGATATCAATGGCCATCCAGGGGGCCAGGAGGAACAACCGTTACAGCGGGCTCTGCGGTCAGGCACCGAGCGATTACCCCGAATTTGCAGAGTTCCTGGTGAAGGAGGGGATCGAGTCGATGTCCCTCAATCCCGACTCGGTTATGAAGATAACCCTGAAGGTCAAAGAGATGGAAGAGAAGCTCCGGGGGAACCCGTCATAACTGCGATCGTCGGTGACGGTCACCCGGCACAGGAGGCATCTTCAGAAGCATTGCCTGGAGACGCGCAGACCAAGGAGCAGAGAGTGTTTCAAAACCTTCCCGAGAGAATCAGTGGTCTTGGAGAACTGGCCTATAATCTCTGGTGGAGCTGGCATCCTGAGGCAAGGATGCTTTTCAAGATGCTTAACCGCCAGGCATGAGAGTAATGTGGGTGAGTCTTCCTTTACTGTACAATTAAAGCCCTTGAGGCAAGCTTGACTGGAGAACACTACTGAGTTGTCATATGATGTGATATACTTAATAGATGAAAGGGATTGATGTACCT
>WGEZ01000075.1 GCA_015492515.1 Nitrospirota bacterium | reverse complement strand
GAGGCTAGGGAGTGCCTCTCGGCCTACGGCTTCGTCTTCCCCAGGAGGGCCTTCGTCACCGACAGGGCGACCGCCTCAAGGGAGGCCGCGAGGATAGGCTTTCCGGTGGTGATGAAGGTCTCCTCCCCGGACGTCCTGCACAAGACCGACCTGGGCGGCGTGCGTCTCGGCATAACCAGCAGGAAGGAGGCCGAGGAGGCGTTCATCGAGATCGTCTCCACCGTCAAGCAGAGGATGCCGAAGGCCCTCGTGCGGGGTGTGAACATCTACGAGATGGTGACCGGCGGCAAGGAGGTGATCCTCGGCGTCACCACCGACCGGACCTTCGGACACATGTTGATGTTCGGGCTGGGCGGCATCTACGTCGAGGTGCTGCGGGACGTCTCCTTCAGGATAGTGCCGGTGAGGGAGGGCGACGTCAGGGAGATGATAGAGGAGATCAGGACGTACAGCCTGCTGAAGGGCACGAGGGGTGAGAAGGGGGTGGATATAGACTCCATCGTGGACGCCCTCCTCAGGCTGAACCAGCTCGTCCTCGACTTTCCGGAGATACACGAGCTCGACATAAACCCCCTGGTCGTGAGGCAGGAGGGTGCAGTGGCCTTGGATGCAAGAATAATAATCCACGGAGGTTAGAATGACAGGTCTGTACATAGGCTCAATGAACAGGTTTTCCGGCAAGACACTCTTCACCCTCGGGCTCGCCCTCAACCTCAAGGATAAGGGTTACAGGGTCGGCTATATAAAGCCCGTGGGCGTGAACCCCGTCAGTGCAAGGGGCGATATCGTCGATGCAGACGCCCTGTTCTTCAAGGAGGTGCTGAAGCTCGACGAGCCGGTGACCGCCATCTCCCCCTTCGTCTCCACCCTGGACTCCCTGAACAGGACCCTCTCGGGAAAGATGAAGAACACCGGTGAACGGATTCTGAAGGCCGTCAAGTCGATCAAGGGCAAGGACATCCTGCTGATAGCCGGAAGCGTGGACCTCTTCGAGGGCTCCGCCTTCGGGATAAACGCCCTCAAGATCGTCAGGTCCACGGGTGTGAAGGCCCTCATCGTCGAGGCATGGCAGGGCGAGGAGACGATCGACGACGTCTTCGGCGCAAGGGAGGTCCTGGGAAGCAGCCTCTGCGGCGTGGTCCTGAACAAGGTGCGGGAGGAGTCGGTGGAGTTCGTCACCAAGAGGGTCCGTCCCTTCCTCAGGCGTAACAGGATGGAGGTCTTCGGCATACTCCCGGCGGACCCGCTCCTCGGCGCGGTGACGGTGAGGACCCTCGCCGAGACCCTGGGTGGAAAGGTCATCTGTGCCGAGGACAGGCTCGGCGAACTCGTGGAGAACTTCTCCATAGGGGCAATGGATGTGAACAACGCCCTCCGGTACTTCAAGGTCACGCCCAACAAGGCGGTCATCACCGGTGCTCACCGTTCCGACATACAGCTCGCCGCCCTCGAGACCTCCACCAAGTGCATAGTGCTCACCGGAGGCCTCCTGCCCAACGACGTCATAGTGGGCAAGGCGAGGCTCCAGGGCGTGCCCATAATCTCCGTCAGGGACGACACCTTCACCACCGTGGACAAGATCGAGGCGGTGATGGGCAGGTTCAAGATACGGGAGCCTGAGAAGATCGAGAGGGCCAGGGAGATCGTGAAGAAGAACGTAGACGTCCAGGGGCTGCTGAAGAAGATAGGCCTGAAGTGACGGTCAGCCTTGCTCCGCGGTCCGCATACCGTGCTCCTTCTCGAGCCTGTCCTTTATCCTCCGGAGCCACACCCTCAGGTGCTCCCTCAGTCTGTTCTTCAGCTCCTCCGTCCTCCTCATCTCCTCCGGATCACCGAAGATCAGCTTGGCCAGCTCCTTGATCCCGATGTAGATGTCGTGGGCCATCGACTTCGCCTCCTCGCCCTTCTCCTCCTCCCACCAGCTCTTCTCATGATCAGGGGCCACGAGCTCCTTCGGGATGACGAACTCCTCGTCGTGGATGAGCAGCGTCCCCCCTGTGGGGGTCTCCTTCACCTTGAGGGTGAGTCTGATCCTGCCTTCAGCGCCCCTCGTGGCGATCACCTTGTTCCGCTTGAACTTCACCACCTCGCTTATGTACTCCACCTTCTTCCCGTCGCTCATCAGCTCTATCCTGAACTTCGCTCCCTTCTTCATCCTGTCCCCCTTGATCTGTTCGACCTTCAGCACCTCATAGGAAGGGCTCAGCCTCATCCGGGCCTCGACGTCCTGCAGGAAGTTGAAGACCTCCTCCACAGGGACGTCTATCTCCACGGACTCGACGATCCTGTGCATCCTCATCCTTCGTCCCTCCTTTCCCGGTCATCCCTCCATGGACTGTCCGGAGATCAGAATAACAACCCCTGTGACCCCTCTCTCTGTGACCTTCAACGTCCATCTCCAGCGATGTAGTTGACCACCTCGCTCAGGCTGTCAAACACCCTGTCGGCAAGCCGGGAGTCCTTCTCCTTTCCGGTCCTCACCAGTATCCCCTCGGCACCGATGCCCTTCGCAAGCTCCATATCACCGGAGGCGTCACCCACGACTATCGAGGACCTCAGGTCGACGCCCAGCTCCTCCCTCGCCTTCAGGGCCATCCCCGGCGAGGGCTTCCTGCATGCACAGTTGTCATCGGGATGGTGCGGACAGTAGTAGAAGGCGTCAAAGCCGTACTCCTCGATGAAGATCCTGTTCACCCTCTCCACGAACCCCCTCTCCATCATCCCCCTGCCGATCCCTGACTGATTGCTTATTCCGACAAGCAAGTATCCTTTATCCTTCAAATAGTTAAGACTGCCAACTTCAGGGAATACTTCAAGATCATCCATCCTCCTCAGGTAATCAACATCACGGCAGAGGGTGCCGTCCCTGTCGAAGAAGACCGCCCTCCTCGAGGGGACCACACCGGTGAGGGCCTCGAGCACCTCTTCAGGGCCGATCTGCAGGAGGCAGAGGGTGTCGCCCCGCGGGCACTCCCTCTCGAAGCAGGGAGAGCAGTCGAGCTCCCTCCTGATGACCCTGTCTCTCAAACCGAACTCCGTCTCGGCGTCGAAGCCGGCTTCACCGGCGTGGACGGAGGACGGAGGCCCTGTAAGGGCTGGATCGGTGGAACCGAATATAGCCACGACGGGAGTGCCCACCGCATAACCGATGTGCATGGGGCCAGAATCGTTGCTCACCACTGCATCGGCCTGTGAGATGAGGGCTATCAGCTCCCTGAGGGGTGTGGCGCCCGCCATGGACCTTACCGACCCCCTGAGGTCCTCGTCCAGAGCCCCTGCTATCTCCTCTGCAATGGGCCTTTCCCCGGCCGAGCCGGTTATCACCACGCTCCCCCCGAGGTCCCTGATTATCAGCCCTGCGAGGGATGAGAAGTTCTTCACCGGCCACCTCTTCGCCGAGCCGTAGGTAGCGCCTGGGTTCAGCACCACCACCGGCCTGCTGAGGCCCTCCAGCAGCCCCCTGGCCTTCATCCGCTCCTCGAGGCCGAGATATATCCAGGGGATCCTGTACACCGGCTTCAGACCTACCTCCTTCAGGAGGTTCAGGTAGTAGAGGGTGTGGTGGAGCCTCTTCGTCCGAGGTGTGACGGCCACGGCCCTCGTGAGCAGGAACCCCCTGCCGTCACGGCTGTAACCCTCCCTCCTCTGTATCCCCGCGAGGTACGCCAGGATCGCGGCATCGAAGGCGTTCTGCAGGAGAACGGCCCTGCCATAGCGGAACCTCTTCAGATATCTTGATGCGGCGATCTTGCCCTTCACCCCCATGTAGTCCTCCCTGTACTCTATGATCCTGTCGATGTTCGGGTCCGTCTGGAACAAGGGCTCCACCCACTTCTTCACCATGAGATGGATCTCCGAGTCCCTGCAGCCCGCCCTCAGGGCCCTTAGGGCCGGCAGGGTCATCACTGCGTCACCGATCCAGTTCACACCCCTTACAAGGAGCCTCTCCCTCTCTGATCCCGCTGACATGTAGGAGATTATAACCTGAAGGGGGCCCTTTTTTACAGGACGCCGCCCCTCGAGCCGCAGGTGCAGTTAAAGAAGACAACAATCTATGGTAAAATAAGGGCAACCGGGGCATTGTCGGGATTATCCGCTGTGGTTCTGCTTGTGGTCTCACGTGGGGGTCTTCGGCAAACCTCTGTGATAATCCGTCCTGCCCCATCGTTCGGAGGGAATGGTGGCCAGAAAACTCGCCTACGAGAGGTACTACTGGTTCCATGGACAGGTGAAGGCCGGGAAACACCCCAACACCCGAAAGCTCGCAGAACGGTTCGAGATCTCGAGGAAACAGGCACAGCGGGATGTGGATTTTATGAAGGACCGGCTCGGAGCCCCGCTCCTTTACAACCCGATCCACCGGGGTTATGAATACGGCGACATCGGTTACGAGCTTCCACCGGTCTGGTTCAACGAAGAGGAGTTCCTGGCACTCTGCCTCGCCCTGAGGCTCGCCTCTGCTGTGCCTGACAAGGGTATCAAGGGCTCCCTCCACAAGCTCCTTGAGAAGTTCCTCAAGTTCAGGTTCCTTGATTCTCCACCGGACCTGGGGCATGTTATGGAAAAGGTCTCTGTCAAGAACATCCAGTACTACAGGGTCGACGAGTCAGTATTCCACAGAACCATCGGCAGCCTCTTCAGGAACGAACCGATACGGATCTCCTACTACACCCCGCACAAGGATGAAACAACGGAAAGGGTCGTCATGCCCCTTCACCTCCTCTGCTACATGGGGAGCTGGCACCTGATAGCCTTCTGCACCCTCAGGGGACAGCTGCGGGACTTCGCCCTGTCCCGCATCAAGACCATCGAGCACTCTCCGGAAGAGGTCTCCCTGCCGGAGTCCATCCCCTCCGTCAAGGAGTACATAAGGCGCAACTTCGGCCTCTTTGCTGGAACCACCTCCACAGAGGTATGCCTCAGGTTCTCACCTCCAGTCTCCAGATGGGTCTCGGAGCAGGTCTGGCACACCACTCAGGAGGCGTGCCTCAACCCGGACGGCAGCCTCTGCCTCCGGTTTCCCGTCTCTGACTTCAGGGAGATCAGGAGGGAGATACTCAAGTACGGAGCAAGCGTCGAGGTCTTGTACCCGGAGGAACTCAGACAGATGATCAAGGAGGAGATCCGGCAGATGGGCAAGCTCTACAGGTAGGACATCTTTTGGGGGAGTGGCTGTGGTATATTAAGTGCATGAGGCAGGCATTGGACTCAGAACAGGACAGGGCTTCGGGATGGTGGAGGTAAGTTGGAATCATGCTAAAAATGTATTGATTATATAGATGCCTATAACTCGTTATTTATGAAACACCATAACACGAGTGACGTTCATTCTTATGATAGTGATTTTGATACCATAGGCGGGGTTAAGCGAATAGAGCCATGATAACCTATGCCGTAAAACAAATGCTTGCGGAGCTCGTCTTTTTCCAGGGCATCAATGATGTCTTCCGGATGATAACCTATGCCGTAAAACAAATGCTTGCGGAGCCTGATCCGGAGCGAAGAAAAATTGGTTTTGAGGGAGAAAGAGGGATAATCGTGAATCAGACTGCCTGTCATCTTCCTTCCGTAAGTCTGGAAGTCTGTTCTCAGTCTTCTTATAATTGCGATGGGCAGGTAGTGAGAGGACTTTCCGGGAATATGTACAGGTATGAGTTTCATGAGGCCGAAAGGATCAAATGAAAGACGCTAAACTTTTTTATAACGAATATTTCAATATCGATTCCCCTCATGAACATCAGCTAAACATGTGGAGCACCATACAAGATGAGGGTTTTCCTTTACTGTTAAAAGCCCCTGCTGGTTCAGGCAAGACAGAAGCGGTGCTTGCTCCTTTTTTGGCACAGTTTGTAACGAATAATTTTGATATTGCTCCGAGGATGATATATGTATTGCCGATGAGGGTTCTTGTGAATAATGTTGCTCAGAGGATCAAAAAATATACTAAAAAAATTTCTTCACATATTTCAGTTGAAATTCAGCACGGTGATGTGCCAAATAGTCCATTCTTTATAGCAGACATTGTCGTTACTACTCTTGATCAGTTTCTTTATGGCTTTGCAAGGTCGAGTGGACAGGTGGGCCGACATCTTGATATCCCTGCTGGTGCAATTGCTTCCTCACTTGTGGTTTTTGATGAGGCTCACATGTATAGAGATGGTTTTACTTTTTCGATAATGAGGGCTTTAATGGAGATTCTTCATAAGAGCCATATCCCCTTTGTGACAATGACCGCAACAATGCCGGAAAGTCTTGAAAATAGTTTATTTGAAAATATAGGACTTAAAGATAATAAAGTGATGGGTGAAACACTGTTAGAAAACGATATCAAATTAACCATTGAGAAAGAGCCGTTATGTTTGGATGGAGATGTCTATATTACAGATGAACTTTTATCTAAGATTAAGTCTAATAAAACCCTTATCGTTGTTAATCAGGTGAAAAGGGCTCAAAAAATTTATGAAGAGATCAAGACAATGCTTGGCCTTAAAGATGACGAAATAGTTTTACTCCATTCCCGTTTTACAAGATCTGATAGAAGACAACACGAAGAGAAAGCTATTTCAATAATTCCTCATAAAGAAGAGGGGGAAATAGTAATTCCGAAAGGCACAGGAGTAGTTGTCTCAACCCAGGTTCTTGAGGCAGGAATAGACTTTTCAGCAGAACTTCTGATTACAGAACTTGCTCCCGCCGATTCATTGATCCAGAGGGCCGGAAGGTGTGCGAGATATGAAGGAGAAACGGGAGAAATGATCATTTTTCCCATTGAAGTAAAAGACAAAGGGCATCTACCATATGAAAAAGAGCACCTATCAAAAACGCTTGAATGGTTACAAAAGAATAAGGGTTTCAATATAAAAAATTTCAATGAGACCTGTTCTTTTGTTGATGAAACACTTGATTATCGAGCAAATGACTATGAGGCAAGAGATACATTGATTGATCTGTATGAGTGTGTTCTGTATGCTGATAGCGAACCTGCAAATATTCAACTGAGAAAAAGTAAACCTGTAACCCTAATTGTGTTAGATATCCCAGAAGGAAGTGGTGAACGGGTGAGGAGGAAGATAGAAGAAATTATCAGCCAGTCTACTAAACCTCTTTTAAAAGAAAATTCTTTAGAGGTGGATATTAGTACGGCATGGGGGCTATTTAAAGACGAGAATCGTCCTTTACAGTGGGAAATACAATGGAAATATAATCTTGATAGGAAAACTCCTGAACCATCTGTTATTGACCTGTTTAAAAGCAAAAGAAAACCTGACGAAGATGATGCACGTATAGGGCCATTTAGAACTTATATCTTAGATAAAAAACATTATAAGCAGGATAAAGGAATAGAGCGAGATGTCAGTCCAATTATATAGTGCGCCAGGAGAATATTATTTAACCCATGTGAGAAGGTGTAATGAAATATTTGACCTCATTATTGATAACTTTTTCATTACAATTACAAGGATTTTCAAATCTAATGATAACATGGATCAAAAAACACTAAAAGATTCTTTTATAAAGATGATCTTATTTCACGACCTTGGTAAGCTCACAAAACGGTGGCAGGAAATGTGTGGCACTGAAAAGAAACTACCATCTCATTCCACTTTAGGTGCTGCTTGCCTTTACAAAACCTTACCAGAAGGCATAAAAGAACCCATTAGTTTTGCTGTCGCAATTCATCATACTGATAGAGGGTTATTAGGGGATAATATCGAGAGACCAGATGTTCAGGCAATACTGGATGGTATAGTCAAAAATAATGGAAGCATCGACTGGCATAATGAAGTGATGAATTTAGATAACCAGTATTTTCCTAAAAATGTCCGTGATATTGATATTACTGATTTAAAAGAGATGGCAAGGGGACTCAGGATATGGGCTAAAGGTTGCGGGTTGTTGGAACAACATCAAATGAGAATCCAGGCATCATTTGCCCATCATATATTAAAGTTATGTGATATTTCAGCGGCTACGGAAAGGAAGGAATACCAGAAAAAGGATGACCAGGACTACTACGGCGGATGGCTTATGGTTGAGAATATAAAGAAGTATTTTGAGAATATCAGAAAGAGAACTGTCCTATGAAAGTAACGATAAAAACTCCATTATGGACGGGAGATATTAATACAAAGAGCAATTCCATCCAATCTACTGGAATTATAGGCTCTTTAAGGTGGTGGATGGAAGCTATTTTGAGGGGAATGGGTAAGTTTACTTGTGATCCTGCAATGGATGATAGATGTCCGAATCAAGTGACCAAGAATAACCAGAAAATTTCCCAATTTTGTCCTGCCTGTCTTATCTTTGGAGCAACCGGAATGAGGAGAATATTCAGGCTGGAAACGAATGGTGGCTCAAAGGTATTTGATGGTAGAGCAATAAACATAAAACCACCTGGCAGGAATAGAGGATGGTATTTAGGAAGCGGGCTTATTGGAGAGATTGATTTGAATATAGTTTCCTTAGATAAGGTTTTTGATGAGAACCTTGTGCTCGTGCCTTTGGTTATTGCCTCTAATTGGGGAGGTATAGGTGCCAAGACTCAGCATGGGTGCGGGGTGGTAGAGACTGAAAACGAAATGGAATTAAAGCTTGAAGACTTTGAAGGTGTGCTTGAAAGAATTCTTAAAAAGGATCGCCAAAAGAATTTGAATATTGAAGAAAGAAAAGAGACAAATGATATCTTACCTGATCTTAAAGAGATATTCTTTGCCAAGGTTCAATTTGAGACAGAAAATGATTGGTGGAAAAAGGTTGATGGAATAAAGCAATCATTAGAGCCAAAGGATAGACGGGGAAACATAGATGAAGAAATGCAAAAGAGAAATAATAGAATTTTAGAAGCTTGGTATAAATCGGGTTCTGTTCTTGTCTCTCCTGCGATAAAAAACTGGTTAAGGTATAAAGATGGAAGAGAATTATGGCAAACTGGAAATCAAAGTAAAGACACAAGAATAGAGAACTGGTTATTTGGAACAATTAGAAATAATAAGTCAGCATCAAAAATCAACATTTCCTGTGCTTATAAGATCAATGATAATCTCTGGGAATTCCGTATATGGGGATGGATTCCTAAAG
>WGEZ01000074.1 GCA_015492515.1 Nitrospirota bacterium | reverse complement strand
GGTCGAGGTGGATGGGGGTGATGGATATGAATCCGTTGGTGACGGCGTTGAAGTCCGTGTCGTTGCCTTCCTCCCATGAGGGCGTGCCTCCACCTATCCAGTAGTGTTTCCTCCCCCAGGGATCGAGGGTCTCGTGGATGGCGTTGTCATAGACCCTCTTGCCCTGTCTTGTGAACTTTACGCCCCTGATCATCTCCCCGGCCAGATCCGGTACGTTCACGTTCAGCAGTGTGTCTGACGGCAGCCCGTACCTTAGGATGAACCTGGCGAGCCTCCTGGAGAAGTCGGCGGCGGTCCCGAAGTGGACGCCCCTCTCACCGGTGATCACCATGGAGACCGCAGCCGAGGGGATCCCGAAGAGGGTCCCCTCGATGGCGGCGGAGACGGTCCCTGAGTAGGTGATGTCGTCGCCCAGGTTCGCCCCGCGGTTTATCCCTGATATCAGGAGGGCCGGTTTCTCGGGCAGGATCTTCTCCACGGCCACGACGACGGAGTCCGTGGGTGTTCCGTTCACTGTGAAGACCCTCTCGCTCATCACCTCGACCTTCAGGGGGCGGTGCATGGTGAGGGCGTGGCTGACGGCGCTCCTCTCCTGGTCCGGGGCGACGATGTAGGTATCGAACTCCTCGCTCATCACCCTGTAGAGGGCCTGGAGCCCCTCGGACTGGATACCGTCGTCGTTTGTGAGTAGGATTGTCGCCATACCCCTATTCTATCATAAGAGGGGTTCCGGGTTTCCGCCGGGGAAGAGGCGTTTGGAGCCGGTGGGGGGACGGGATCAGAAGAGCCTGGAGATCTCGTCCTGCTCGAAGCAGGGCAGGGGCAGCCTCTCGGAGTCCCTGAGGATCGTCAGCCCCTCGGCCTCCTCCTTCACGACCCCTATGCGGGTACAGGCGATGCCTCCGGAACGGAGGGAGTCGATCACCCTCCCGGAAGAGGACGGCTCCGCTGCGATCAGCAGCGCTCCCGAGGCGATCACCCCGAGGGGGTCGAGGCCGAAGAAGCTGCAGAGCGCCTCCGTCTCGGGAAAGACGGGTATCGCCTCCGCCCAGACCTCGATGCCCTTCCCCGAGGCCCTGGCGAGCTCGTGGAGACCCGTGCCGAGCCCTCCCTCGGTCGGATCGTGCATGGCATGGACGGTGCCCGCATCGAGGGCGATCTCGGCGTCCCTCAGGATGCTTATCCCCGGATCATCGAGGAAGGCCTTGCACCTCTCGATGAACCCCCTGTCGAAGGCCTCCAAGAGTTGAGCCTCCTTCTCCCTGGCGAGGAGGCTCGTGGCCTCCACGGCGATCCCCTTCGTAAGGAGGAGATGGTCGCCCACCCTGGCCCCCGACGAACGTACGAGCCTGTCGCTGGAGACGGTCCCGATCATCTGGCCCACGACCACAGGCCTGTCGAGGCCGTAGGTGACCTCTGTGTGGCCGCCGCAGATCGCCATACCAAGCCGTCTGCACGCCCCGGAGAGCTGGGAGAAGATCTCCTCTACCAGGGCCTCGTCCGTCTTTCCCTCCGGGAGAAGCACTGTGGCGAGGAACCACCTCGGTCTGCCCCCCATGCAGGCGATGTCGTTGGCGTTTATGTTGATGGTGTACTCGCCGATACGGTCCGTGGCGAAGGTGATGGGGTCCGTCTTCACCACCAGGAGCTCTCCCGTCGTCTCTATCACCGCGGCGTCCTCCCCGACCTCGGGGCCGATGATCACCGATGGATCAGGGGCGCCTCCGTAGCGTTTCAGGAGGCTGGAGAGCTGCTCCATCTTCAGTTTTCCCACGGGGAGTGTCTTCATCGTTTCGTCCGTTCCGACAGGGGGACCGACTGGGGAGATTTTAGAACTTCCGGCCAGGAGCAGTCAATGGAGAACCAGAGGGCTCAGAAGTGCACGAGCCTGTACTTGAGGGCGTAGTGGATTATCTCGGCGTTGTTCTTCATATTCATCTTCTCCAGGATGCGGTTGCGGTAGGTGCTTATGGTCTTGACGCTGAGAGAGAGTTCCTCGGCGATCTCCTTCACGGTCTTCCCCGACGCTATCAGACACATCACCTGGTATTCACGGTTGGAGAGTCTCTCGTGGAGGGGTTTTTTCTGGTCGGCGGCTGATGTGCGCAGGAGCCTCTCGGCGAGGGATGCAGAGATGTACTTCCTCCCCTCCGAGACCTTCCGCAGTGCCGTTATCAGCTCTTCAGGAGCGCTCTCCTTCGTGAGGTAACCCGAGGCCCCGCTCTTCAGCGCCCGTACCGCGTACTGCTCCTCGGGATGGATGCTCAGTATCAGAACGGGGAGGTCGGGCCACTCCGTCTTCAACTCCTTCAGTATGTCGAGCCCGTTCCTTCCGGGCATGGTGATGTCCAGTACAAGCAGGTCATACTCACCCTCCTTAAGCCTCTCCAGCACCTCCTCACCGCTGGCTGCCTCACCGGCGACGACCATGTCCGGCGTCTCTGCAATGATCTCCTTCAGCCCCCTCCGGACCACGGCATGGTCGTCGGCGATCAGGACCCTTGTCACCGCACCGGCCCTCATCCCCGGCCCTCCCTTCGGAGTGGAATGACCACATCCAGCGTGGTGCCCTTCCCGGGGGAGCCTTTCACCTTCACCCGGCCGTTCCAGAAGCGTACACGTTCCCTTATACCCAGGAGCCCGAAGGACCTCGGGTCAGAGGCCTGCTCCGCTGTTATGCCCACGCCGTCGTCGATGATCAGCAGCCTCACCACACCGTCCCTCTCCCTGAGGGATATCTCCACCCTGCCGGCCCTTGCATGGCGGGCCACATTCGTGAGCGCCTCCTGGACGATGCGGAAGATAGTGGTGCTGAGGTCCTTCTCCAGGCCGAGGTCCTGCTCCACCCTGGTCCTGCATTCTATGCCCGTCCTCTTCCTGAACTCCTCAGCCTGCCACTCGATCGCCGCCGTCAGGCCCACGTCGTCCAGCAGACCGGGCCTCAGCTCGGCGGAGATCCTCTTCACCGCCTGGAGGGTGGAACGGGTGAGCTCCTCTGCAGAGACCAGCTTCTCGAACAGTGCCTGCTGGTCCCCGGGGAGCCTCTTCTTCAGCCAGGCCAGATCCATCTTCAGTGCCGTGAGGGCCTGGCCCAGCTCGTCGTGGATCTCCCGCGAGAGGTGCGCCCTTTCTTCTTCCCTCACTGACTGTAGATGGAGCGAGAGGTTTCGGAGCTGCTCCCTGGAGGCCATCAGCTCCTCCTCGAAGCGCTTCCGCTCCAGCTCCGCCGAGGCACGGACGGCGAAGATCTGCAGCATCGAGGCCGCCAGCCTGGGATTGCCGAGGGGGTTGGTCCCCATTACGACTATCAGTCCGAGCACCCTCCCGGTGGAGCCGAAGAGGGGGGTTCCTATGTAGCTCTCGATCTCCATATCCGAAAGCATCCGGTCCTCGGGGAAGAGCCTCCGTATGCCCGAGGGGTAGCAGCAGAGCTGTTTCTTCCTGACGTTGTCACAGGGTGTGCCGGCCAGCCTGTACTTAATGTTCTCCACGATCCTGCCCCGGGCACAGAGGGCGATGGTACGGGCGATTTCGCCGCCATCCTCTTCAAGCTCGGCGACGAAGGCGTAGTCCATCTCCAGTGTCCCGGCAAGGTAGAGGACCAGGGATCGGAAGAAGGCCTCGCCGGTCTCGGCCGAGACCCCCTCGGCGATGTTGCGGAGGGTCTCCTCGGTCCGCTTCCTCTCGGTTATATCGTGTATGACCCCGCAGAGCCCCATCACCTCACCGTTGTTGTTGTATATGGGTACCTTCACCACATGGAAGGTGGCCTTCCTTCCCTTTACGGTCCTTGAGTGCTCCCCCTCGATGATCTCGCCGGCGAGGACGCGGAGGTCCTCCTTCCTTGTCTCCCTGCCCGCCTCCTCTCCGAAGACCTCTCCGTCGGTCATGCCTGAGAGGGCACTGCAGGGAAGCCCGAGGAGTCGTTCCATCGCCGGGTTGACGGCCGTGTATCTGAGAGAGGCGTCCTTGATGAATATGGGGTCCAGGGCTGATTCAAAGAGCGCCCGGAAGCGTTCCTCGCTCTCCCGGAGCGCCTCCTCGGCCCTCTTGCGGTGGAAGACGGCACCGAGCTGTGATGCGACGGCCGATACGAGCTTGACGAAGTCCTCGTCCTTCTCACAGGCCTTGAAGAGGAAGAAGACCAGTACGGAGATCACCTCCTCGCCGGCCAGGATGGGCACCCCCACACCGGCCCTCAGCCCGGCCTTCCGGGCCGACTCATAACGGAGGAACCACCTCTCGACGGTCACATCGGGTATCCAGACCGCCCGCTTCAGCGACCAGGTCCTCCCGGGCAGACCGATGCGGGGAGGGAAGATGAACCCCTCGCTGAGGCGTCTGAACCGGTTCAGCGCCGGGGTGCTCCCGTACCAGGCAGGGCTGAGCTCGAGGTACTCACCCTTCGGGTTGGGCACCCATGCCTCGCCATAGACCCAGCCGGTGGCCCTGCAGACCTTCTGTATGGCGAGGTCAAGGGCGGTATGCATGTCCGCGGAGGTGCTGACGGATTGTATAAGGGTCTGAAGCAGGAGGAGCTCTTCCTGCAACCGTCGCCGCTCCCGATCAGAGGCCTCGAGCTCGGCAACCCTCCGGCGCAATTGCTCCAGCTCCTGAAGGAGACCCTCTCTTCTCTTCTCTACCCTCGTCATCTTCAAAGGACCGGACGCCTTGATGTGCATGCGGATAAAGCGGGACGGCGCAGGACCGACTTCATTTCGTCAGGGCCGGGGAGTGTCTCTCTTTCCCTCCTGAAACCGCGACGGCTGATCAGCCGTACATGATACAAACAAAGAACCCTGCGGTTGAGCCGCAGGGTCTTAGATGTGCACCATGTATATCGACATCGTACTCCACTCGCTGCCCCGCGGAGAAACCACGGGAGTTCGCCCACTTCTAATCTACAACATTTCATGGATTAAAGGCAAGTGCAGGCCTCGATATCCGTGCGGGAGCAGGGCCTGTCGCTCCGATCCTGCATGCGATGGGCTCTCCGGTGGACGCACTCAGGGTATCGTGAAGGGGTTGTCCAGGAGCCTCCCGCTGTGTCTCCGTGCGTGGGCCACCGCCGTCGACCTCTCTCTGAAGACGTGGATCCTGTTGCCCGTCGCCCGATCCGTAACCACGTCGCTTTCGACGAAGTAGGCGATGGCTGGATCGAGCCTCTCTCCCGAGACCTCGTCAGTGACAACCACAGCCTCCACCCCCTCACCGCCCTCCCGGAGCCAGGCAATTGCACAGGAGACGGAGCAGAACCTCAGGAGCCCTCCGTCCCTGAGCCTTATATCCACCTCGTACACCGGTGTGATCGGGTTGCCGTCGTAGCTGCACCTGTAGGCGCTCCGATCCTTGAAGATCACGGAGGCGAGGGCGACGGCGACGGAGAGAACCAGAACCGCCGCGGCTGTATATCTCCTTTTCACCTTACCTTCCTCTAAAACAGCAGATGTACGGTCACCATCGCCAGGGAGGCGCCGATGGTTATTATACCAAGAAAGCAGAGGTTGGCCGCATACCTCTGGAGGTGTCCGCTCGTCTCGGGATGCCTGCCGGTCAGCATGATGAGGACCGCCCAGAGGGGTGAGAAGTTGCCGATGATCGCAAAGGCCGTGGCCAGGGCGCTGTCAGGCGCGTACTGCCACATGCAGTAGATGCAGTGGTGATAGGGGAGGTCCATCACCTCGGGGGCGATCTTCTCGAAGGCTGCAACAGCGGTCACCGCCGAGTTCAGGAGGCTGAAGACGGCGGCTGCGCCGAGGACTCCGGCGGCCCTTCCGCCGGGGCCGGAGAGCCTCCGGTATGCCAGGCCGAGGAGGCCGACGAGTGTGAGGTTTGACAGATAGTAGAGGGGCAGCAGATAAGGGCCGTATCCCTCGCCCAGGATCGACGAGGAGAGGAGGGCCGTCTTCCTGTCAGGGAGGTCGAAGACCGTGGTGCAGCAGCCGACGTCCGCCTGACTCTCGAAGCCGACGAGGTAGGCCACCTCAGCGCCGCTCTCCGCGGCAACGAGGATGCTCACCAGGGACAGGAAGAGGATCTTCCTCCTGAACAGCGGTGCTGTCTCCGTGGTCCTGTCGAGCCTGTTCAGGAGGAGCCACCCGCCGATGAGGAGGAACGAGAGGGGCTTCAGTATCTGGATGACGCCGCTGAGTGCGGGCTGGGCCTGGGTCACCCCGAAGATGCACATCGACCCCGGGAGGTAGGGCACGTAGCTCTGGAGCGTGACGTACAGGAGTGGCCAGGAGAGGAGCTTCGCATAGAGGACCACCTTTGCAAGGAGCAGGAGGAGGTAGGACCGGTTCTCGGCCTCTGTGCGGCCTGTATCGGAGGCCCCTCCGTCCAGCCCCAGGTACACCCTTGATGATGATACGAAGAGGATGACGGCGATGATCCCCGTCAGGACGGCGATGAAGAGGGTGATGACCGTGTAGGGGGTGATTATCACGCCGGAAGCCCTGCCCGGGGCGGTGACGGATCAACCGCCGCCCTCGAGCACACCTCCCTTCAGCCTGTAGATCTCGTCGGCCTCCCCGAACAGATCAGAGTCATGGGTGGAGAGGATGAGGGTCTTCCCCTCTCTCTTCAGTCCCTTCAGGATCTCCAGCACCTGGAGCGCTGTACCGGCATCGATGTTCGATGTGGGTTCATCGAGGATGATCATATCCGGGTCGTTGACGAGGGCCCTGGCTATGGCGACCCTCTGCTGTTCTCCACCGCTCAGCTCCTCGGGCGGGTGGTCCACCCTCGCGGCGAGCCCCAGAGCGGAGAGGAGCTCCACGGCCCTCCTCCTCCGCTCGCCCTCTCGCACTCCCTGTGGTATGAGCGGGTAGGCCACGTTCTCCCAGGCGGGGACCCCCGGCAGGAGGTTGAAGTTCTGGAAGACCAGACCCGTCCTCTCGCGCCTGATCATCGAGAGGGCCACGTCGGAGAAACCGGTTATCTCCCTGCCCTCCAGGTACACCCGTCCCCTGCTCGGCCTCTCTATCGTCCCCATGATGCCCACCAGGGTGGTCTTGCCCGAGCCGGAAGGGCCTGTCAGGACGGTCAGTGATCCCTTCCTTACGGCTATGTTTATGTCCACAAGGGCGCGGACCTCGTGCGGGCGGCCCTCGTTGTAGATCTTCCACACGCCCCTGCACTCCATCATGTACGGAACCCCGGTCATCTCATGGCCTCCGCCGGAGGGACTATCGAAGTCCTCCAGGTGGAGTAAATGCTTCCCGTCATCGTCAACACCAGGGCCAGGATGAAAGAGAGGACGAAGGGCATGGGCGTAAAGAGCGCAGGCACCTTGAAGGGGGCTACGTTGCCCACCTCGGCGATGAAGATCTGCGCTATAAGGAGGCCGTTCAGCACCCTCACCCATATGTACGAGAGCAGGAGGGCCAGGGAGGCGCCGATCACGGCGATGATGATGTTCTCGAAGAAGACCATCTCCAGGACCTCCTGCGTCTGCCATCCCGTCGCCTTCAGGATGCCCACCTCGCGTCTCCTCTCGGAGAGCCCGAACCCAGAGAGCACCAGGATCGTCGGGATGGCGAGGCCCAGGGCCATGACGTAGAGGGAGACGAAGACGCCGCCCTTCCTGTTGAATCCCTGCTCCATGTACCTCTCTGCAAGGGCCTTCGTCTGTATCCTGAAGTAGGAGTTGATCTTCTGGATCTCCTCCGTCACCGACCTCTCGTAACCGGGCCTCACATAGACGGCGATGTCGGAGACGAAGCCCTCCATCTCATAGATCGAGATCGCATCCTCGATATCGACCAGCACGAGGTCAGAGGTCCATATCCCTGCGGAGTCGAATATGCCCGATATCCTGTAGATCCTCCTCTCGATGTAAGGCCTGTGGTCGACGATGGCCGTCACCCTGACGCCCAGGCCGATACTGCCGCCCACATCCAGGCCGAGGGCGTCGGCGAGCCCTCTGCCGATCACCGTCTCACCCTCTCCGGGCGCGGAGCCCTTGATGAAGCCCACCTTCTCTTCGAGCTCCGCCAGGGGCAGGCCGAGCAGCACGGCGAGCCTCCCTTCTATGTAGATCCGGCTGATCACCCTCGGGACGGCCTTTGTGACACCCTCTATCTTCTCTATCTCGCCGGCCATCTCCACAGGGATCATGCCGTTCCGGCCGTACATGTCCATGGTCACGTAGACGTCCGCACCCTCGCTCACCGAGAGGAGGGCCTGCTCCTTCACCCCCTCCTGAATGGCCGTCGCCGTCAGGAAGGGCAGGAGGATCACGATGAGGCAGATTATGACCACAAAGGTCCTGAGCCTCTGTCTCATCACATTGGCCGCAGCTGTAAGGAGCAGGTTCAGCGTCTTCAACTCAGGACCCCTTCCTCAGGCGGAGGACCTCGCTCTCGGCCTCCCTGAAGGCCTCGTCGAAGTCGGAGAGCCTTCCGCCGTACCTCTTTATGAAATCCTCCGCCCCGGCCCTGTCGGAGAAGGCCAGCTTGCTCACCCTCGTCATGGTACCGGGTGCACGGGAACCGATCACGTAGAAGGCCCTTTCGGCATCGAGCATCCTCTCCGGCCTCAGGTACTCCGCCACCTTCACCTTCTGCGGGCTCTCGCCCAGCTTCATGCTCAGTATCACCACACAGGAGAGGGAGCATGTATGGAACCTCCCCTTCGACGTCTCGAACTCGTACCTCGTTCTGGCGAACCTGTTTCTGTCCATGCCGCAGTTGTCGCACCTCACATGCTCGGTGAACCGGGGAGGGTCCTTGAGGGGATGCCTGAAGGCCTGCTCCCCTTCCGGTCCCTTGCAGCCGGTGACGGAGAGGATCAGCACCGCCACGGCGATGATCAAGGCCTCAACGGCACGGCCTCTCTCCGCAGATCTCGTCGAGTTCATCCTTTCAGTCATCGACAGGGGTTCAGCTGCAGCGCCGGCCTCACTGATCCCGTGGAAGTGGATCAGCACCCTGACGCCGCGTAGCCGGTTTCCGCCCTCTCCTGAAGGTCCGGAGAGGGCTCGTACAGGACAGCTGCCGGGGGGAGACCCGGACAGACGGCAACCTAAAGCAGGTACTCCGCGAGGTTGATCCTGTACTTGTTGGGATCGAGGGTCTTCACGATGCTCCTGGTGTATCTGTTCGTGGAGTCCTTCTCGGTCAGGTCAACAACGGAACCCTTGATCTTCTTTCCTCCTTTATCCACAATGATCATCACCCTCGGCCTGTCGGCGAAGAGGGGGTTGCATTCATAGACGAGGCCCATCTCCCGGGTGTCCAGCAGCACGAGGGTGCCTATGGGATAGACGCCGACCATGTTGACGAAGAACTTGAACAGTATCGGGTCTATCTGACTCTCGGTCCGCTCCATCATCACGCTCAACGCCCTGTCGGGAGGCAGTGGGACGCGGGAGTAGACCCTCGAGGAGGTCATGGCGTCGTACTGGTCCGCCACGGAGACGATCTTGGAGTAGAAGTCCAGGGCCATGGGCTCGTGCAGCTTCGGATAGCCCGTGTTGTCGCGGTTTATGTGGTGCTGGAAGGCCACGAGGGCGCTGCGTATGGAGATCTTGTCAGGCCCCTTCAGCTTCAGTATGGTCCGCGCACCCCAGTAGGGATGCCTCATTATCACCCGCCACTCCTCCTCTGTGAAGGCCGTGGGCTTGTTCAGGATCTCCTTCGGTATCTCCATCTTTCCGATATCGTGAAAGAGGGCGATCAGTCCCAGTTCGGTGAGCGCCCTCCTGTTGAGGCCGATCTTCTGCCCGATCGCTATGGATAGGACGCTGACGTTGACGCAGTGATGATAGGTGTATTCATCGTAGTCCTTTATGGCGGTCATCCCTATCAGGAGCTGCTCCTCCGCCAGGAGCGTGTCGACCATGGACTCGACGACCCTCTTCGCCTTCTTCAGGCTCACCTTCTCGCCTGCCCTCAGCTTGTTCATGATCCCCTTGGTGAAGGATACGGCGTTGAAGTATGACTTCTTGACGATCTTCCGCCTGTCAAGGCTCCCCTCCTCGCGCACCCGCTTCAGCTTCTCCACCCTGATGCCCGGTGTCTCCTCGAGGGAGGCCTCCATGGCCTCGAAGGGGGTGTTGGAGTAGATGGAGTTTATGAATGTCTTGAGGAAGGCCTTGACGTCGTCGACGCCCAGCGGGGCGTCGAAGATGACCGAGCCGAGGTCCCTCCGCCTGAACTCCCGCACGAGGTAATCGAAGTTCAGTATGTACTCGAGGGGGTACCTGACCCTCGTATCGTTTATATAGAAGTACTCGCCTATCAGGTCTATCCTGAAGACGCCCTCCGCCTCAATGGCCGGGTTTGCGATGTTCAGGAACTTCTCCACGGCGCTCTTGACGGCCACGTTGTCGGCGTCATAGAAGTTGCCCGTCCTCAGGACCACGGCGAACTGGTTCAGGATGGTCTTCCCGTCTACTTCCGTATTAACCCCGGCTTTTTCCATCCTTGATCCTCTTTATAGCTGCCCTGACGTTCTCCCTGAGGAGCCTGTTGTTGGAGCCCTGCAGCCTGATGAGGTGATCCATCGCGTTCACCACACCCATGAGGCCGAGACAGTATGCGGCGGCAGCCCTCGTTTCGTCGTTCTTCATCCTCTTGAAGAAGGCCCTCCTCCTCAGGATCTTCACCAGCAGATCGATGACGTCGCCGTCCTTCCACCTGGAGAGGACCTCGAAGAACTCCTTCTTCTCGTTGAAGGACTTCTCCCTGAAGGACTTCTCCGCGATCTCGTCGACCAGTATCTTCTTCGACAGCGGGGTCCTTATCAGTCCCACCGCCCTCACGGTGGTGATCCTCACCGATTCGTCCGGGTCGGAGAGGCAGCCCTTCAGTATGTGCAGGACATCGCCTGAGCCCATCTCGCCGAGGGCGCGGATCGCCTCCTTCCTCACCCTCTTGTCAGGATGCCTTACGGCTGTGGTGAGGTGCTCTATCGCGTTCCTTTCGCCGATCTGCCTCAGGATGTAGATGACGTTCCTCACCACATACCACCTGCCGTCGTTCAGCCCCCTGGCCAGGAGGGAGATATCCTTCTTGCCCACCACGGAGAGTATGTTGATGGTGGCCCTCCGGGCCGAGATGTTCTTCAGCTCGCCGAGGATGTATATAAGGTGGGGTATGGCGTTCTTGTCCAGGAGGACGGCGAACTCGTAGAGGAGATCGTTGGTGAACTCGACGCCGTTGTCCAGGACCTCGCCGAGGAGGTTGATGAACCTCGCCGAGTTCACGAACTGCTCCACACCCCTGAGGTATATGTTTATGTTGCTGTCGTAGAGGCCCTCCTTTATGCTGCTCCTTATCTTCCTGATCGTATAGACCGCGGTCTCAAGGTTGCCGCGGCCTATCGCATACTCGAGGGTGGATTTCATGAACTGCGAAAGCTCGTCGTACTCGGCCTTCCCCTCGGCGTAGAAGAACATCTCGAAGAGGACCTGGATGAGGTTGAGCGTCTTGTCCGGCGGGTCGTTCTCTATCTCCTGGATGATGCTCCTGAGGTCGTCGTTCGTCAGGGGGACGACGTTGATCTTGGCGGCCCTCTCGGTACCGATGGCATCCTCGTAGGCCTTCAGGATGCCCTCGGTGTCTGCGGAGGAGCCTTTTATCTGTGATACGGCGGTCTCCTCGTAGGTCTCGTCATCGATCAGGAAGGCGTCGTCAACCACGTACTGGATGTAGTGGAAGTCCTTCTCCCACATCAAGGTCACTATGTCGTCGTCGAGGGCCTCCCTCTCGAAGTCCACGGAGAGGACCCTCAGGAACTCCTCGACCTCGTCGCGGGGTATCCCCTTCTTGAAGGTCAGCTCCCTCACGCCGTCCTTGAAGAAGAAGAGGGCGAGGCTCTCCTCCTTCTCCTCGTTGTGGTACACGACGTCGCCGTCGAAGAGTATCTCGTACTGTTTGAACTTCAGTGTGAGGGGGTCGGTGTAGTCGAGGAACCCGGTTATCCTCGCGTAGATGTCATCCACGGTCTTGACATAGACGGGGTTGTTCTCCGGATAGATCCTGAGGTTTTTCTTCGCCTTTATCAAGGCCTGGATGAGTTCCTTTGCATCACTCGAGACGACCATAGCCTTTAAGTGAACAGCTGTTTGCGTTCCCGCAGGTAGTTCCTGATGATCATCTGTGCCGAGTTGAGTCTCTGTAGCTTCATATTCCTCCGCCTGATGGCCTGCACATCGTTGAAGGGGAACTTCTCACCCCGGATCTCGTTCTGGGTGAGCTGGATCTCGTGATAGAGCTCCCTGACGGAGTCCATCTCCAGGGGTTTGAGGAAGAGGGGGTTCACGGTGATGTAACCCTCCGCGATGTCCCACGTTATGGACTTGACACTCTTACCCCTTATCCCCTTCATCCGAGCCCCGTTTCCTGGAGAAGATCTTCGAAACTATTATACCAGTTTCGTAGAGTATAAGGATAGGACCGGCCATGAGGGTCTGGTTGAAGGCATCCGGCGTAGGGGTCAGGAACGCCGCAAGGACAAAGGCGATCAGGACCGCGTACTTTCTGTTCCTGGCCAGCGTCTTCGGCGTGACGATCCCCATCTTCGTCAGGAAGAGTATCACGATGGGGAGCTCGAAGACGGCCCCGAAGGAGAGGAGGAACTTCAGTGTGAAGTCGATGTAGCTGCCCACTGAGATCATGGGGGTGAGGGAGCCGGTCTTGTATGTGAGGAGGAATCCCATCGCGAAGGGGAGGATCACGGTGAAGCAGAAGAGGTCTCCTATGAGGAAGAGGAGGGTGCCGGAGAGGATGAAGGGGCCGATGTACTTCTTCTCCGAGGGGAAGAGACCCGGTGCGATGAACCGCCAGAGCTGGTAGAGGCCGACCGGAAGGGCCAGGATGAGCCCTGCCACCAGAGAGACCTTTATGTGCATCCAGAAGGCCTCGGCCGGTGCGAGGAAGACGAGCTTCTCGACGGGGGAGTCCTTGGGGATGAACTCGATGTAGGGCGAGGTGGTCTTCAGGTGGAGGTCCGCCTTCAGGGGGAGGGTGAGGAGCTGGAATATCCTCTCGGAGAAGGCGAAGGAGAGGCCGAACCCGGCGATCACAGCGACGAGGGTCTTCAGGATCCTCTGTCTCAGCTCGGCGAGGTGGGTGGTGAAAGGGAGCTTCTCTTCCGTCTCCGTCATCTATCCGCTTCTCCCCCGCTGGATCCGCTCTCTTCCTTCTCCTCCTCAGGCCCTTTCTGGATCTTCGTCAGCCTCTCGATATCCTCGAGATCGGTTCTCCTCTCTTTGCCGACGGAGAGGTCAGGCCTGTCCGTGATCTCCGTCAGGGTATCCTGCAGGGGCTTCTGTACCTCTTCGACCTCTGAGTCAATCTGTTCCTTCACGCCCTGGAGCGTCCTCTTAAGCTCGGCCATGCCCCTGCCCAGGGAGCGTGCCAGCTCGGGCAGCTTCTGGGGTCCGAAGACGAGGAGGGCGACGACGAAGATGACTATCAATTCCTGCATTCCGAGGTCGAACATCTCTCACTCCGGTTTTATGCTGAGGTATTTATATCCCCTGTCCCTCTTGACGAGGAGCAGGACGGAGTCGTCCCCATCGATCCCTTTCAAGACGGATGCCATCTCCTCGACGGAGGTTATCCTCTTCCGGTTCACCTCGAGGATAACGTCGCCCCTCTGCAGGCCTTCCCTTGCGGCGGGACCCTCGAGATCGACGTCGAGCACGAGGACCGCCCCTCCGTCTCTGATGCCGAACTGCTCAGCGATGGCGGGATGGAGGGTCCTGGTACTTATGCCCAGCTTCTGCTGGATCAGGAGCTCGGGTGTGCCCACATCCTCCCGGAGCTTCTCGATCGTGACCTCGAGCGCCACCTCCTCGCCGTCCCTGAAGACCTTCATATCCACGGTGGACCCCACGGGTGTGGAGGCCACGAGCCTGGGCAGCTCGTGCATCTCCTCTATCTTCCTGCCATTGTACCATATGATTATATCACCGCGCCTCAAGCCCGCCTTCTCCGCCGGTGAGCCCTTGATCACCTCAGTCACCAGGGCGCCGTGCCGATCCTTCAGTCCGAAGCTCTCGGCTATCTCCTTCGTGACCTTCTGGACCTTTACGCCGAGCCATCCCCTCTGTACGAAGCCCTTCTCCTTGAGGGAGGGGATCACCTCCCTGGCGAGATTGATCGGGATGGCGAAGCCGATCCCTATATTCCCGCCCGAGGGTGAGAAGATGGCGGTGTTTATGCCCACGACCTCGCCGTCGAGGTTGAAGAGCGGGCCCCCGGAGTTGCCCGGGTTTATGGCTGCATCGGTCTGTATGAAGTCGTCATATGGGCCTGATCCTATTATCCTCCCCTTGGCGCTCACGATACCCGCCGTCACCGTGTGTCCGAGGCCGAAGGGGTTCCCGATGGCGATGACCCAGTCACCCACTTCAAGGGCGTCGGAGTCCCCCAGGGGTGCGACGGGGAGGGGCCTGTCGGCCAGCACCTTGATGAGTGCTATGTCGGTCTTCTGGTCTCTGCCCACAACGGTCGCCCTGTACTCGGTCTCGTCCCAGAGCCTCACCCTGATGTCCTCGGCCTTACCCACGACATGGTCGTTGGTCAGGATGTAGCCCTCTTCATCGATGATGAAGCCCGAGCCGAGGGACTGCCTCCTGTACCTCTTCTCTTCTCCGAAGGGTGCCCGGGGAAAGAAGGGGAAGGGCACCGCCTTCTCCTTGATTATCTCCGTGGTGCTGATGTTGACCACGCTCTTCGCCCTCAGCTTGACGATTCCCGAGAAGGACTCCGGTACCGTCGAGGCCGAGGGTGAGACCGCCAGAGACAGGAGTATCAGGGCCAGCAGAAGGGATGCAGCACTCCCCTTCATCTGCCTTCCTCCTGATAGAGCCTCTTGACCTCCCTCTGCTGGAAGGGGAAGAGGCTCACGGAGAGGAAGACCCGGAGCTCCGGGTTCCTGTTCTTGAAGTCGTAGCCCATGCCGAGGGTGGCGAAGGAGGCCGAGGATATCTTTACCCTGTAGCCGATCCTCCCCTCGATGAAGTCTATGCTCTCGGAGAAGTGGCTCTTCTTCACGATCAGCTCACTCAGCACGTTGAAGCCGTGGGCCGCGGCGAGGTCGAGCCCGAGCCTGAGTTCCACCTCGTCCTCGAGGGAGGCGCCTGCAGACCTGTAGTAGAAGACGTTGCCGTGCCCCTTGAAGGGGCCGACCCGCTTGCTCACCAGGATGCCGCCGCCGAAATGACCCTTCGAGGAGAGCTCGTCCTTCCCCGGTATGGAGAACCCGATGAGATAGGAGATTGACGGACCCAGCCTCCTCTCTGATAAAATAGTATGTTTGAACCCGAAGCTTATGTCCTCGAACCCTTCCGAATTGTGATAGTCGAATACGAAGGGGAGGCTGGCCAGCAGATCGATGTCGTCCATCAGCCCGTAGGCGGCGTTCAGGTGGAGCCTGTAGAAGTTGGGGTCCACGGATCGCTCCAGGGAGAGCATGACGCCCAGTCTCTCCCTTCCGACCGTGTAGGCGCTGAGGGTGGAGAAGGCGCCGTAGGGCTGCACAGGCATAAAGCCCTGTGTCTCAAAGGCCGCCACGGTATCCATATTCGTTGCTGCTGTAAAGAGAACGATGGAGAGGGCGAGGGCTATCTTCTTCATCCTTAAAAATAACAGAATTTTCGGTGAGCTGTCAACGAAGAGCCCTGCGCTGGACCGGGCCTGCTCCGGGCCCGATGGCGATATTCAGCCGCGGTTTATTATAATCTCTCTGTGGCGTTCCGCAACCGCGCCGATCCGGAACAGGAGGACAGAGTGCAGAGGTATGACCCCGAGAAGGTAGAGACCAGATGGCAGGCGTACTGGGAGGAGAGGGGCCTCTTCCGTACAGATGCCGACCCCGGGAGGAGGAAGTTCTACTGTCTCGAGATGTTCCCCTATCCATCGGGAAGGATCCACATGGGGCACGTGAGGAACTACGCCATCGGTGACGTCATCGCACGGTACAAGAGGATGAAGGGCTTCAACGTGCTCCATCCCATGGGTTGGGACGCCTTCGGTCTGCCCGCTGAGAACGCCGCCATCGAGCACGGGGTGCACCCTGCAAGGTGGACGGAGGACAACATCGGGTACATGAGGGGGCAGCTCAAGAGGATGGGGTTCAGCTACGACTGGACCCGGGAGGTGGCCACCTGTGAACCCCGGTACTACAGGTGGAACCAGTGGTTCTTTCTCAAGATGTACGAGAGGGGACTCGCCTACAGGAAGGACTCCCTCGTCAACTGGTGTCCCTCCTGTGCGACGGTGCTTGCGAACGAACAGGTGATAGAGGGCAGGTGCTGGCGCTGCGACAGCCCCGTCACCCGGAAGGAGCTGAAACAGTGGTTCCTGAAGATCACCGATTATGCCGAGGAGCTGCTCCGGGGATGCGACGAGCTCTCAGAGGGATGGCCGGAGCACGTCATAGCGATGCAGCGCAACTGGATCGGCAGGAGCGAGGGGGTGGAGATGGACTTCCCCGTCGCCGACGGCGACGAGAGGATAACCATCTTCACCACGAGGCCCGACACCCTCTGGGGAGCGACCTTCCTCTGCCTGGCGCCGATGCATCCCCTCGCCGACTCTCTCACCGGAGACCGGGAGGGGCTCGAGTTCCTGAAGTCCAGATACGGGGTGATGGAGGAGAAACACGGCCTCTTCACGGGCCGCTACGCCGTCAACCCGGTGAACGGCGAGAGGATACCGATCTACATAGCGAACTTCGTCCTGATGGAGTACGGCACAGGCGCCATAATGTCGGTGCCCGCCCATGACCAGAGGGACTTTGAATTCGCTCAGAAATACGGCCTTCCCGTCAGGGTGGTGATCGTACCCGGGGAGGGAGGGGGTGAAGGGCCCCTTCAGCGTGCATACGAGGACGAAGGTGTCCTCGTCAGCTCCGGGCGCTTCTCGGGGATGAGGAGCAGGGAGGCCATAGAGGAGATAGGGCGGTATCTTGAGGAGGAGGGGTTGGGCAGGAGGGTCGTGAATTACCGGCTGCGTGACTGGGGCATCTCGAGGCAGAGGTACTGGGGTACACCGATCCCGATCATCTATTGCGAGAGATGCGGTGTAGTGCCCGTGCCCGAGGAGGACCTGCCGGTCCTGCTCCCGGAGGACGTGAGCCTGGAAGGGAAGGGCAGCTCCCCGCTCCTGGCGTCAAGGTCCTTCGTGGAGACGAGGTGTCCGGAGTGTGGAGGCGGTGCCAGGAGGGAGACGGATACGATGGATACCTTCGTTGATTCGTCGTGGTACTTCCTGGCCTACTGTTTCAGAGGCGATATAGAGATCGGGTCAGCGGTCCGGAACCCAGCCTCGGAGCTGAGGCACTGGATGCCTGTAGACCAGTACATCGGAGGCGTGGAACACGCCGTGCTGCACCTCCTGTACTCGAGGTTCTTCACAAGGGTGTTGAGGGACATCGGGCTCGTCGAGACCAGCGAGCCCTTCAGGAACCTCCTCACCCAGGGTATGGTATGCAAGGAGACACTCCGGTGTCCTGAGCACGGATGGCTCTTCCCGGATGAGGCCGTGGACGGCAGGTGTTCGAGGTGCGGCAAGGAGGTGGAGAGCGGCAGGGTGGAGAAGATGTCGAAGTCGAAGAAGAACATCGTCGATCCCGAGTTCCTGATCAGGAAGTACGGGGCCGACACATCGAGGCTCTTCACCCTCTTCGCAGCCCCTCCGGAGAAGGACCTCGAGTGGTCGGAGCAGGGCATAGAGGGTGCACACCGGTTCCTCAACAGGCTCTGGACGGTGGTGACGAGGGATGCAGGGATGCTGAGGTCGGTGGAGGCGGAGAAGGGCCTGCCCGAAGGCGGCAAGGGGATGAGGCTCTTCAGGAAGACCCACCAGACCGTCAAGAAGGTCACCACGGATATCGAAAGGAGGTTCCAGTTCAATACCGCCATTGCATCGATGATGGAGCTCTTCAACGAGATCTCGGCCTTCGACCCCGGGGAAGCCCCGGCGGTCTACAAGTTCAGCCTGAGGAACCTGCTGCTGATGCTGAGCCCCTTCTCACCCCACATAGCGGAGGAGCTCTGGGAGACGATGGGAGAGAGGCCGAGTGTGCTGGAGCATCCATGGCCTGAATGGGACGAGGAGGCCGCAAGGGAGGATGAGGTGGAGCTGGTGATCCAGGTCAACGGGAAGGTGAGGGCGAAGACGACGGTGCCGGCGGGTCTCGATGACAGGGAGATAGAGGAGATCGCCCTCCGTGAGCCGAAGGTGACCGGGTTCATAAGCGGCGGGGAGGTGAGGAAGGTGATCGTTGTGAAGGGCAGACTGGTTAATATAGTGCTCGGATAGATCATGGCTGGGTCAGGATGGAGAGAGAGCTACATGAGGATGGCCCTCGAGGAGGCGAGGAAGGCCTCCGGGATGGACGAGGTGCCCGTGGGCGCCCTGGTCGTCAAGGACGATACGGTCCTGGCGAGGGCGCACAACCTGAGAGAGGCCCTGCAGGACCCCACCGCCCATGCCGAGATCCTCGCCATCAGGGAGGCGGCTGCGAGGCTCGGCAGCTGGAGGCTCGAGGGGGCCACCATCTATGTGACGAAGGAGCCCTGCATCATGTGCGCAGGCGCGATACTGAACGCAAGGGTGGAGAGGGCCGTCTACGGCTGCAGGGATGAGAAGGGGGGAGCCGTGGAGAGCCTCTACCGTGTGCTCTCCGACGAGAGGCTCAACCACCGGGTGGAGGTGGTCACGGGCGTCCTGGCCGAGGAGTCGGCCGAGCTCCTGAGGGAGTTCTTCAGGAGAAAACGGGCCATACCCCCTGTCTCCGGCTAGGTACAGTGTGGCCGGAGCAGGTCTGCTGACGGAGACGATCCGGGTTTGTAAGACCTTTCGGAGAGGTGGCCGAGTGGTTTAAGGCGGCGGTCTCGAAAACCGCTTCCCGAGTAATCGGGACGGGGGTTCGAATCCCTCCCTCTCCGCCAAGGATACCCCTCGAATCGATCTTCACCATCGTGCAACCCCACACACCCTCCGACGTTCAACCCGTTGATCCCGGCCAGAATCTCCGCAACACCGCTCCTGGCCGCCTTCTGCCGGAGGGTTCAGAACAGGTTGAAACAACGCCCGGGGCGGCTCATGTTTCCCGCGGTGATAGCCGATATATAGATAGGGCTGTATTTGCCTTCGGAAAGGAGGGCCTGATGGATATACCCCTGCTGTTCGGGAGGTACCTTGTAAAGAAGGGGCTGCTGAGGGAGGACGACCTTGAGACGGTGATCTCCGTCCAGCGGGAACTCAACCCGACTCCGTCGGTGATAGCACTCGAGCACGGCCTCATCTCTGTGGAGGGATTCAGGCGGTTGAGGGAGGTCCAGAGGCAGAAGGGACTGGGCTCCTTCGAGGCCTTCAGGGAGACGGGTCTCCTGGAGGAGGGGAGGCTGGAGGAGCTGGAGAGGCTCGTCAGAGCCTGCAGGGTCAGGATAGGCGAGATCATCGTCCGACGGGGGCTGATCGGCGCGGAGGCGCTCGAGGAGGCATTGAGGGGGTTCAAGGAAGATGTGGAGGGTTAGTCTCCTCTGTCTGGTCCTGCTCATCGCTGTGCCGGCAGGCAGGGGCTCAGGCGCTCAGGCCGGGCTGGACGCCGTGATCGCCGTGGATACATCGGGGAGCATGAAGAGGACCGATCCCCGCAATCTGAAGGTCCAGGCGCCGAGGATCTTCATCTCCCTCCTTGAAGGTGGAAACAGCGTGGCCATCGTCGCCTTTGATTCAGAGGTGAGGGTGCTTGCAGGCCTGAGCGACGTCAGCAAGGAGAGGAACCGCCTGCTGAGGAGCTTGAAGGGGATCAGCTCCACCGGTGCCCATACCGACATCTACGGAGCTATAGTCGCCTCCTACAGGATCCTGAGGGGTTCGAGGAAGGAGAGCAGGATAATCGTCCTGATGACCGACGGCAGGATGGACCTCGGTGACCCCGGGACCGAGAAGACCCTCCTCAGGAGGATGTTCAACGAGGTCCTTCCAGAGCTCACCGAGGCAGGGATAAGGATATACACGATAGCCTTCGGCAGGGGGGCGGACTCGGAGCTCCTGAAGGAGATCGCCTTGAAGACGGGTGGGTTCTTCTACTTCATTGACAGTGACGACGACCTCCATATCCCCTTCACCGACATATACTCGAAGGTGATGGCCCCGGATTCGCTCCCCGTGAGGGATGAGAGGTTCTATGTGGACGGTGCAGTGGAGGAGCTCACCCTCGTGATGACGAAGGGGACCTCCCTGACGGAGGTATCGCTGGAGAGCCCGGAGGGCGTGACCTACACGTACAGCAGGCACCCCGGGGGTGTAAGATGGTACCGGGCGAGGACGCATGAGGTGGTCACCATCAAGAGACCCCCGAGGGGGACGTGGTTCATAAGATACAGCGCCGGGAGGGGCAGCAGGGCGTTCATCATCACCGGTCTGAACCTGATGACCACCTTCGACCGCTACCTGATCCCTGAGGGAAGGGAAGAGAGGGTCGAGGTCTGGCTCCAGCAGCAGGGAGAGGCCCTGGCGGAGACCTCCCTCCTGCTGGAGGGTGTGGTCTTCTCTGCAGAGGTGGACGGCCCTGCCGGTGAGGGCATGGCCGTGGAGCTCAGAGACGACGGCTTCGGTGCCGACAGGATCGCCGGTGACGGTGTCTACACCGGCCTGCTGGGGGGAGGGCCGCCCGGTGAGTACATCGTCAGGTTCACGGCAAAGGGGAAGACCTTCGAGAGGGAGAAGAGCTATACCTTTGCGGTCGTCGACGCCCCGGTGCGCGGAGGGCCTGCCGGTGTAGGGGAGGAGGTCGTCGTCTCCGCGGCCGACGGGCAGGAGGGGGTCTCCTGGAGGAGGGTGATCCTCAGGTTTGCCGCCGTCAATGCCGGCTTCGCCCTCCTCGTCTCGATGGTCCTCCTCTACCGGAGGTGGAAGGTTGATAGAGGTTGACCCCCTGTATATACTGCTTCTCCTTGAGGCGGTCGTCCTGCTGGCCGTCGCCGTGGCCTACATGGTGTACAGGGGACGAAGGGCCGCTGGAGGTCCTCGGGCCGTGGAGATGGAGGACCTGATCAGGGCGATGGAGACCGAGCTCCTGGCCCTTAAGGGCGAGGTGGAGGGCCGCTCGGCAGAGGACCCGGACGACCTCGAGGCCCTGCTCCAGAGGCGTATATACGAGCTGGACTACGGGTTCATGACCGCCCTCTATGATGCGCTCAGGAAGGGCGGTGAAGGGGCGGAGGCCCTCACACGATCGATCAGGGCCGGGTTCAGGGAATCGGCAGGGAAGGGGCTCGTCTGGGTCAAGGACGTGATCGGGATGAAGGAGAGGGTGGTCTCGGAGGCCGTGGAAGAGGCGGAGGAGAAGGGGAAGGCCCTCAGGAGGTTCCAGGAGGCATTCAAGAGGCAGAGGAGGAAGATGGCAGAGCTGCTCGGCGCCCAGGAGATGCTCGAGCAGGTCCGGAAGAGGTTCGATCGACTGAGGGAGAGGAACAGGGAGCTGAGGGACCGGTTGAAGGGGCTGAAGGACCCCGGAGACGTGGAGGAGCTGCAGAGGTGTCTCGAGGAGATGGAGAACGTCAACAGGGAGATGGCCCTCTGTGTAGAGACCCTCGAGAAGGAGAACGCACGGCTCCTGGCCAGGCTGGGTGAGTACGAGGAGGGGATGGGCGAGATGGAGCGGGACCTCCTTGTCGGTGTCGGCACGGTGCCTCCCGACGCCGCCGGGCTCCAGGAGAGGGTGAGGGAGCTCGAGGAGGCGCTCCGGGAGAAGGACCGGGAGCTCCAGGGGCTGAGGAGGGAGCTGGAGAGCCTCGAGAAGGAGTATATGGTGCTGTACAAGCAGGTGAACGCCGGGGGTTAGAGAAGGCGGTCAAGGAGCTTCCCCTCGTACTCGGGGAGGTCCTCCAGGTAGAAGGGCCTCTTCCTCATCGTATTCAGCTTCAGGAGGTTGAAGTTGAGCTGCCTGATCCTCCTGAGCCGCTCCTTATCGTCGTCTATGGAGTCGATCAGTTCCCTGAGGGATAGGATCTCTCTCCTGAGCTCCAGCTCTGGTGGGAGGCATCCCGCGTTCTTCAGCACCCTGTAGGCGATCCTCAGGTCTTCAGGCACCCCGTGGTCGTCGTCCATATTGAGGGGCCTGCCCCTGTTGGGGAGGTGATCGAACTCTCCCCGCTCCATGGCCTCCCTGATCCTCTCCTCAGCTATCCTCCTGAATACATCCATCACCCTCACCCCCTTCCTCCTCGCCGGCGACAGGCCCTCCCGGTATCCTGTACTCTTCCTCGGCCCAGGCACCGAGGTCCCGGAGCTTGCACCTCTCCGAGCAGAAGGGCCTCCAGGGGTTCCCCTCGTAGATGACCGGGGCCTTGCAGACCGGGCACCTGAGCCTCTTCCCCTTCTCCCTCTTCATCTCCGGTGAGGGCATGTCCATCCACCGCTATCGGCGTCGGCCTCCTTCCGCCTCTCCTCCGTCGATCCCCGGCACCGCCGAACCCCTCAACCGCTTCAGCAGGAGGCTGCAGGCGGTGCCGTTGATCCCTCCAGTTATTATACCAATAAGGAGTATCAGGGGTGTTATGAGCAGTATGGCCTCGATCCTCCTGACGAAGAGGAGATAGGCGAGGCCGAGCTGGGCGATGTTGTGGAAGAGGGCGCCCAGGAGGCTCAGCCCCACAGGGCTGAAGGCCCTGGATGCGGAATGCACGGCGGCCATGATCGAGGTGCTCGCTATGCCGCCGCCAAGGCTCAGCACGAAGCCGGGACCGAGGAACGTACCTGAGAAGAGCGACCCCATCAGCACGCGTATGAGTGTTATGGTCATGGAGACCCTGAAGCCGTAGAGGACGAGGACCGTGAGGGTTATTATGTTGGCAAAACCGAACCTGAGCCAGGGGATCGGGGTCGGTATCAACCTCTCGAGGCCGTGAAGCCCTATGGCGTAGGCGGCGAGGAGGGCCACCCTCAGCCTATCCTGAGATTGCATCGAGCCCTCCCCAACCCTCTCCACCCACCCTGATCACCACCCTGTTCGGAAGGCATATGATGACCCCCCTCTCGGTCCATCCCTGGCGGATGCAGAGCTTCCTCGGCCCCGGTGACTCCGTGACCCTCACCCTGCTGTTGCTGATCTCCACCCTTGTTACGCCGATAGGTCCTCTCACCTCCACCACCCTGTCGTCATGGAGGGAGAGCCTGTAGGCGGTCCTGCCGTCGACCTCTATGGTCACCGTGCCGCCCGAGGGGATGATCTCCCCCACGAGGAAGAAGGACGAGACCGACAGCAGCAGGAGGGCGACGAACAGGATCCGGTCGTAGAGGGTCGTCTCTTCAAACAGCTCCCTTGGTAAACTCAACCCTGCCTCTCAAGGACTCGGTCATATGATATCCGCCCTCGTCATCGATGATCAACGCATCGAAGCCGAGGGTCTCGGCGATCTCAAGCCCTCTCTCAACGCCTGATATGAAGAGGGCCGTGGCGAGGGAGTCGGTATACACGGCGAGGGGAGCAAGGACGGTCGCGCTGATCACACCCCTGGCCGGATAGCCGGTCCTCGGATCGATGAGGTGATGGATCCTCTTTCCGTCCTGTATGAAGAACCGTTCGTAATCACCCGATGTGGATATCGCCATGTCCTTCAGCTCGACGGTGGCGATCACGTCCTCCCTGCCCTTGCCCCTCGGGTCACGGATGCCGATCCTCCAGGGGCTCCCGTCGGGTTTCGACCCATAGCCCCTGATGTCGCCTGCAACCGCCACCAGGGCCGCCCTGATCCCCTCGGACCTCAGGACCTCCACCGCCCTGTCCGCAGCATAGCCCTTCGTTATGCCTCCGGGGTCGATGAGCATCCCCTCTCTGGCGAGCTTCACCGTCATGGTCTCCCTGTCGAGGATGACGTTTCGGTAATCGACGAGGGGGAGCCTCTCCCTGATGAGCCCGGCCGGCGGGCTCTTCTTCCCCTGGAAGTCATAGAGGCTTACGACGGCGCCGACGGTGATGTCGAAGGCCCCGTCCGTCTTCTCCGATACCTCGAGGGCCCGTTCCAGGAGATCGAAGGTCTCTTGAGAGACCCTCACAGGTGCAGCCGATGCCTCCCGGTTGATCTCCGATATCTCGCTTGCCGGAGAGAAGAAGTCCAGAAGACCCTCGAGCCTCTCAAGCTCACCGAAGGCCTTGCCAATGGCCTCATCGGCCTTCCCCTTTGAACCGGAGACCACCGTTATGGTGACGATGGTGTCCATCAGGAACTCCGATCTCCTGAACATCCTCTCCTTCCTCAGCTCACAGGATGAGACGAGGATGACGAGGAGCCCCAGCAGGGCGGACGTCAGACGCATCGGGAGGCTGCCTGGGTCGGGACGGGGATTCCGGGATCTGGACTGCATCGTGCTATCGCCTCACGCCGTCACCCGGGTCCCTCTCGCCCGGTGCTCCTGTAGTTTGTTCCTCAGGAACCTGCCTGTGTAAGACCCCTCGTTGAGCGATACCTCTTCAGGCGTACCAGCCGCCACGATGTAGCCGCCCTCCTCTCCGCCCTCGGGTCCGAGGTCTATCACATAGTCGGCGCACTTCACGATGTCGAGGTTGTGCTCGATCACCACCACGGTGTTTTCACGTTCAACCAGCCCCTGTATCACCCCGAGGAGGCGCTCGATGTCCACGAAATGCAGGCCTGTTGTCGGCTCGTCGAGGATGTAAAGGCTTGAGCCTCTGGCCCTCTTGCCGAGCTCCCTGGCAAGCCTCACCCTCTGCGCCTCACCGCCGGAGAGGGTGGTTGCGGACTGTCCGAGCTTGATGTAGCCGAGCCCCACGTCGGAGAGCACCTGTAGCCTCTCTTTCAGGGCGGGGATGTGGGAGAAGAACTGACGGGCCTCTGTTATGGTCATCTCCAGGACCTCCGAGATGTTCTTCCCCTTGAACCTGATCTCGAGGGTCTCTCTGTTGTATCTCATCCCCTTGCACTCGTCGCAGGGGACGTAGACGTCGGGGAGGAAATGCATCTCCACCTTCTTGAAGCCCGCTCCCTTGCAGCTCTCACACCTGCCGCCGGGGACGTTGAAGCTGAACCTTGAGGCCGTGTACCCCCTCACCCTGGCGTCCGGGACCCTGGAGAAGAGGTTTCTCACATGGGTGAATATGCCCGTGTAGGTTGCCGGGTTCGACCTCGGCGTCCGTCCGAGGGGCCTCTGCTCTATGGAGATGACCCGTGACAGCTGCTCCGTACCCTTTATCGTCCTGAACCTTCCAGGCCTCACCCTCTTGCCGTGGATCGCCCTGAGGAGCGCCCTGTAGAGTATGTCCAGCACAAGGGTGCTCTTTCCGGAGCCCGACACCCCCGTGATGCAGACGAATAGGCCGAGGGGGATCATCACGTCCAGATCCTTCAGGTTATGCTCCGATGCACCGGTTATCTCGATCCATCCCTTCGGTCTCCGCCTGAAGGCCGGCAGGGGGATACTCCTCCTTCCCGAGAGGAACCGTCCCGTCGGTGATGATTCGACCTTCTCCACCTCCTCGGGTCTACCCTCTGCCACAACCCATCCGCCGGAGGTGCCGCCTCCTGGACCGAGATCGATCACGTGATCGGCCCACCTGATGGTCTCCTCGTCGTGTTCCACCACTATCACCGTGTTTGCAGAGTCCCTGATCTCCGAGAGGGTCTCGAGGAGTCGCCTGCAGTCTCTCGGATGGAGCCCGATGCTCGGCTCGTCCAGCACATAGAGCACGCCCGTGAGGGAGGAACCGAGCTGGGTCGCCAGCCTCACCCTCTGCGCCTCACCGCCGGAGAGCGTTGCAGCAGGCCTGTCCAGGGAGAGGTAGTCGAGCCCCACCCTCTGGAGGAACCGGAGCCTGTCCCTCACCTCCTTGATGATCCGTCTGGAGATCAGCTCTTCCCTCTCGGTGAAGGTGAGGGAGTCTATGAACTCGAGGGACCTCCGTACGGAGAGCCTCGAGAACTCGCCGATGTTGAGGCCCTGGAGCCTGATGCCCAGGGCCTCGGCCCTCAGCCTCAGTCCCCCGCACCGCCTGCAGGGCACCAGCTCGTCGAACTCGGTCGTCTCTTCCGTGAGGTTGATGTAGCCCAGTCCCTGACAGGAGGGGCAGGCACCGATCCTGCTGTTGAAGGAGAAGAACATGGGGGTGATCTCCGGGTAGCTTATCCTGCAGCTCGTGCAGGAGAGGGTCTTGCTGAAGAGGATGTCCCTGCCCTGGTCCACGAGGTTGATCACCACCGTGTCGGAGTGGATGAGGGCGTTCTCTATCGCGGCCCTCAGCTGTCTCTCCATGCCGGGTTTCGCTATCAACCTGTCGATCACGATCTCTATGGTATGCCGCTTCTGTTTCTTCAGCGTGATGTCCTTGGTGAGGTCCACCATCCTGCCGTCGATCCTGGCGCGCACGAACCCCTCCCGCCTCATCTGCTGGAGCTCCTTCCTGTACTCGCCCTTCCGCTCCTGGACCACCGGTGAGAGGATCTGGAGCCTGGTGCCCGCGGGCATCTGGAGAACGGACTGCAGTATATTCTCCGTCTCCTGTGTGGTGATCGGCCTGCCGCAGCGGTAACAGAAGGCCCTGCCCACCCTGGTGTAGAGCACCCTCATATAGTCGTAGACCTCGGTTATCGTCCCCAGGGTGGACCTCGGTGACCTGGAGACCGTCTTCTGCTCGATCGCTACAGAGGGGGACAGCCCCTCGATGTAGTCCACATCGGGCTTCTGCAGCTCTCCGATGAACTGCCGTGCATAGGAGGAGAGGCTCTGGACGTAGCGGCGCTGCCCTTCCGCATATATGGTGTCTATGGCGAGCGATGATTTGCCGGAGCCCGAGGGGCCGGTGACGACGATTATCCGCTCCCGCGGGATCTTGAGGTTCAGGTTCTTCAGGTTGTGTTCTCTGGCACCCTTTATTACAATGAATTCCTGCATGCCCGTGAAGACGAAGGCCATGTAATCAATTAATATAACCGAAAGGGAGCGGTCGTTGCAATAACGTGGGTCCTCGGGGTCCATCTTGTACTTGAAGTGCCTACAAAATTAAACGATATCGTACCGGATTGTTAACGTTTGTTGGTAGATTTTTCCCCCCCGTAATGATAAACTGATAAGACACCAGAAAGCTTTTCAGGGCCAAAGGGTGAAAAAAAGGAAGAAGATCCTGATAGTTGAAGACGAGAAGGAGCAGGGGGAGTGCCTCAAGGAGCTTCTCTGCCTCAAACTCGGCAAGGGCGCGCCCGAGGTGATCCATGTCACCAGCGGCGCCGAGGCGCTGGAGCACATCTCCCAGGATACGGAGGTGGTCGTCCTCGACATCATACTGCCGGACATGAGCGGCCTCGAGGTGCTGAAACACATCAAGGAGAGGGCTCCTTCCGTACCGGTGATCATCATCACCGCCTACGGTACGGAGGACATGTGCCTGAGGGCGTTCAGGCTCGGGGCGAGGGATTACATAAAGAAGCCCTTCAGCTTCACCGAACTGGTGGAGAAGATCAAGGCGATACACGAGAAGCGGTACTCGAGGATCGGCATGGATACGGAGATCTTCGAGACCCTCAAGATCCCCCCTCAGGTGCTCCCGAAGCTGTTGAAGGCCAAGACCTACATCGACAACAACTATATGCTCCCCATCACCATATCCGACATCTGCTCCGTATCGGGCCTGAACAGGGTCTACCTCTGCAAGTACTTCAAGACCCTGACGGGGCACACCTGCAACGGCTACATCAGGCGGTTGAGGATGGCCCACGCCCTCCAGTTGATCAAGGAGGGTGAGCAGAGCATATCCGATGTATCGGTGAGGCTCGGTTACAGCCCCAAGTACTTCTCCACCCTCTTCAAGAAGACCTACGGGATCACACCGAGGAAGCTGAAGAAGTGAGGCATTCCCCGTCGCAGGCCCGGAATTGATATAATATTCCGTGAAGCCTTTCCGTCCCATCACCTCCGGAGGATCTGCCCCTGATGCGGCTTCATCGGGCACGGAGGAGTCGGCCCCTTCGGTGCCCCTCCAGAGGGAGGCCCTCGCCCTCAGGCTGAAGGAGCTCCTCGAGGAGGTCAGCCCCCTCATAGAGGGCTACACCTCGGAGGTATGCCCCCGATGCAGGGATGTCTGCTGCAGGCAGAGGCACGCCTCCTACGAGGAAGACGACCTCCGCTACATCTCCGCCCTCGGGCTCCCTCTCCAGGGCGCTGCCGGGAGGGACCCCGACGAACCCTGCGAACACCTCTCCGACAGGGGCTGCAGGAGGCCGAGGTGGCTGAGGCCCTTCAGGTGTACCTGGTACTTCTGTGAGCAGCTCCTGGAACGGATGACCGAGGACGCGGGCAGGCCCTACCGCCGGGTGGTCGGGCTGTTGAGGGAGGCCATGGAGCTGAGACGGAGGCTCTCCGGAGGGCCCGTGGAGGGCCGGTGAGGCGGGTGGTCGTGACAGGGGTCGGGGCGGTTACACCCCTGGGGCTCTCCTTCCGCCGGACCTGGGAGGCGATGAAGGAGGGGGTCTCGGGGATCTCCAGGTGCAGCAGGGTGAGGGTGGATGACATACCGTGGAAGGTGGCCGGCGAGATCAAGGGCAGCCCCCCCTTCGTCAGTCAGAGGGAGATGAACCGCCTCGACCCCTTCATCCAGTACGCCCTCTCAAGCGCCGTCAGCGCCGTTGAGGACGCCTCCGTAAGCCCCGGGGCCGATACGATGGTGATAATCGGTTCGAGCAGGGGCGGGATAACCAGGATCGAGGACTCCCTCAAGGCGAGCCTGGGGGAGGGGAGGCCCCTCTCAGCCTACCTGATGCCCTCGACGACCATCGGCATGGCCCCCTCCTACATCGCCCAGAGGCTCCGCCTCAGGGGATACTGCCTCGGTGTCTCGAACGCCTGCGCCTCGGGTACCGTGGCCGTCGGTGAGGCCTACAGGCTGATAAGGGACGGCTATGCAGATGCAGCCCTCGCCGGCGGTGCGGAGGCACCCCTCTGCAGGCTCTGCCTCGAGGGCTACGGGAGGACCGGGGCCCTCTCCAGGGGCACGGACGCCACGGCGAGCAGGCCCTTCGACAGGGCGAGGGACGGGTTCGTCCTCTCAGAGGGCGCCTGCATCCTGATGCTGGAGGAGATGGAGGCAGCCCTCGGCAGGGGAGCCACCGTCTATGCCGAGATCGCCGGCTATGCAAGCATAAACGAGGGGACCCACCAGACGGCACCCTCCGAGACCGGTGAGGTCGAGACGATCAGGCTGGCGATCCGGGACGCCGGGCTGAGCCCCGAGGATATAGGGATGGTCAACGCCCACGGGACCTCCACCGTCCAGGGAGACAGGACCGAGGCCCGGGCGTTGAGGGAGGTCTTCGGAGGGAGGGCAGTGATGGTGACGGCGAACAAGTCCATGACGGGCCATATGCTCGCAGCCTCCGGTGCGCTCGAGGTGGCGGCCACTGCTGTGGGCCTCCATGAGGGTGTGGTGCCGCCGACGGTGAACGTCTCGGACCCGGAGTGCGACCTGAACCTGAGCGGAACCCTTCTGAGGGTCAAGGTGGATGCAGCGTTGAGCTGCTCCTTCGGCTTCGGCGGGATACACGCTGCCGTCGTCCTGAAGAGGGCGGGCTCATAGAGGTCTTTCGTACACCCTGTACCTCTTGTACCGCCTCGCCCCGATGATATCGACCAGCCTCAGCACCGGTGTGTTGTCCTCCAGTATCCAGGAGAACTCCACCCGTTCGTACCTTCCCCGTACGGCCTTGAACCCCTCCCTGAAGAGCAGGGCATCCACGCCCCTCCGCCTGAAGGAGGCCTTCACGCCCAGCAGCAGGAGCCTGAGGTCCCTTATCCTGCTCCTGTAGTACAGGGCCTTGATGATCGATACTGGGGAAAGGCGCCCCTTCATCCTCCGGAGGACGAGATTGAAGTCGGGGACGAGGCCGAGGAAGCCGACGGGCTCGCCGTCCTTCTCGGCGATGAGCGTCATCTCCGGTGAGATGACGGGCTTCAGCCTCCTGCCCATGTATTCGAGTTCGTCATCCGTCAGGGGCAGGAAGCCCCAGTTTCTCCCCCATGCCTCGTTGTAGACCTCCTTGAAGGCCCGGAGCTCCTCAACGAGCCTCCTCTTCTCCAGCCGGCGGACCCTTATCCCCCTCTGTTCAGCCATCAGCGCCGCGCGTTCTATCTTCCCGGGGAGGGCCTCCGGCACCCCGGCTATGAATGCCAGGAGGTCCTTCGCCTTCACCATCCCGTACCGCTGCATCAGCTCCGGATAGTAGGGCGGGTTGTAGGGGGTCATGAGCATCGGCGGGTACTGGAAGCCCTCGATCAGGAAGCCGCACTGCTCGTTCGTGGAGAAGTTCATCGGCCCCCTCATGAGGGCCATCCCGGCCTGCAGGAGCTCCGTCCTCACCCTCTCCAGGAGGGCCTCTGCGGCGGCAGGATCGTTCACCGACTCGAAGAAGCCGAAGAAGCCCGCCCTCTCACCCCAGTACCTCAGGTGGTCGTGGTTTACGATGGAGGCGATCCTGCCGGCTGTCTCTCCATCCCTCCTGGCTATGAAGAACCTCACGTCGGCGTGGTCGAAGAAGGGGTTGGATGCGGAGAAGTACTCCCTCTGGTCCCTCAGGAGCTCGGGGCTGAAGAAGGGGTCATCCCTGTAGAGGGCGAAGGGGAGCTTGATGAACTCCTCCATCTCCTCGTCTCTTCTCACCTCGATTATCTTCAACACAGGGGGTCCGAAGGGGCGGGTCAGATGAGGCCGAGGCTCTTGCCCACCTTCTTGAACGCCTCGGTCACTATGTCGAGGTGCTCGTCCGTGTGGGTGGCCATGTAGCTTGTCCTTATGAGGGCCTTTCCGTTCGGCACCGCTGGACTCACCGCCACGTTGGCGAAGACGCCCTCCTCCTGGAGCATCATGGCCATCCTGAAGGCCGTGCTGTCCTCCCTCACGATCACGGGTATGATCGGGGTCTGGCTGGGGCCGACCTCGAAGCCGAGCTCCTTGAAGGTGTTGAACATCCTGTTGGTGTTCTGCCACAGCCTCTGGATCCGTTCCGGTTCCTGTTCGATGATGTCCAGGGCCGCACTGACGGCGGCCACCGACGCCGGCGGAGGGCTCGCACTGAATATCAGGGAACGGGCGAAGTGCTTGATGTAGTGGATGATCTCCTCGTCACCGGCCACGAAGCCGCCTATCGAGGCGAGGGACTTGCTGTAGGTGCCCATGATCAGATCCACCTTCTTCTCCAGGCCGAAGTGCTCGCACGTTCCCCGGCCGGTGCTGCCCAGCACGCCTATGCCGTGGGCGTCGTCGACCATCACCCGTGCACCGTACTGTTCGGCGAGCCTCACCACCTCGGGCAGGTCGATGATATCGCCCTCCATGCTGAAGACGCCGTCGACGACGATCAGCTTCCCCTTGCCCCGGCTGTTGATCAGCACCCTCTCGAGGTCGTTCATGTCGTTGTGACGGAACTTCTTTATCTCACCGTAGGAGAGTCTGCAGCCGTCGATGATGCTCGCATGGTCCATCTTGTCGATCAGGACCGCGTCGTCCTTGCCCACGAGTGCGGAGATCACCCCGAGGTTCACCTGAAACCCCGTGGAGAAGACGAGGGCGGCCTCCCTCTTCATGAAACGGGCCAGCTTCTCTTCGAGCTGGATGTGTATGTCGAGGGTCCCGTTCAGGAACCGCGAGCCGGCACAGCCGGTGCCGTACCGCTGGATCGCCCTGACGGCCGCCTCCTTCACCCGCGGGTCGTTGGTGAGCCCCAGATAGTTGTTCGAGCCCACCATGATCATCCGTCTGCCCCTGAGGTAGACCACCGGGTCCTGGGCGCTCTCGATTACGCGGAAGTACGGGTAGAGGCCGAGCTCCATTATCTCCCGCGCCTTCCTGAACCTGAAACACTTTGCGAAGAGGTCGTCCTTGGTCATAGCCACCTGTTTATCCTGTACCAGTCCGCCGTCCATCTCACACCCTCTCTCAACCTCACGGAAGGATTGTATCCGAGTTCCCTGTTCACCAGCGTGGAGTCGCACACCCAGCAGGCGTGACGGAGCTCCCGCACCTTGTCCCTGTTTATTATGCCGCCCGGGAAGAGCCTCTCACCGACCAGACCGAAGAGGGTCATCATCCCCTTCGGCACCCTCACCCTTGCCGGTTGCTTCTCGAATATCCGCGCTATCTCGGCGGCGATCTCCTCGTTGGTATGTACCTCCATGTCGGAGATGAAGAAGACCTTCCCTACGGCGCCTTCACTCTCTGCAGAGAGTATTATACCATTTATCAGGTCATCGATATAGATGAGGGAGTAGTACGCCCTGCCCCAGTAGGGGTAGAACCCTGATTTTATCAGCTTGAAGAACAGATAGAGGTCCCTGTCCCTCGGACCGTAGACCGCCGGGGGTCTGATGATCGTTGTCGGTATCCTGTCCTTGACCTTTGCAACGATCATCTCCGCCTCGAGCTTGCTCTTTCCATAGAAGGAGACAGGGCGGGGTTCCGTCTCCTCGTTGACGGGCGTGCCGTTGAGGCTCGGCCCCACGGCGGCGAGGCTGCTCAGGAGGACGAACCTCTTCAGCTCGACCCCGTTGTTCAGTATGGTATGGATCAGGTTCTCCGTGCCCCCGGCGTTCACAGAGAAGAACTCGTCGTTCTGCCGCGCCTTCGTAACACCCGCCACGTGGAACACATACTCACAGCCCTTGACCGCCTCTTTCAGGCTCTCGATCTCCTCGCAGTCTCCGCGGAAGAGCTCTACCGAGGGGCTGCCGAGGGAAGGAGCGTCGGCTGATCCGGATCCGGGCAGGGACTCCAACCACCTGAGGTTTGATGACGCCCTTACGAGACACCTGACACTGTAGCCCCTGGACAGCAGGGCCTCGACAAGGTGACTTCCGATGAAGCCTGTAGCTCCTGTGACAAGTGCCTTCATCTCCGTTGGGCCAAGGCGGTCATGCCCCGGGTTGTACGGCTAACAGCGACGTGATATTTTGATTGATAGGCAGGCCAGGAGTCAAGCCTGAAGACTCATGGCCTGCAGACGTCTGATCCGCTCTTCCACGGGAGGGTGGGTGCTGAAGAGCTTCATGACGTTCTTTCCCGTGAGGGGGTTAACTATGAAGAGATGGGATGTGGCGGGGCTGGCGTGCATCGGTATCCTCTCCGAGGCGTAATGGAGCTTCCGCAGGGCGTTTGCCAGGTGTACCGGCGTGCCCGCTATCCGTGCGCCCCTCTCGTCGGCGGCATACTCCCTCGCCCTGGAGACGGCCATCTGGACGATGATCGCTATGATGGGTGCGATCAGCATCATTATCAGGGCGACGAGGGGATGTCCGCCTTCGTCGTCATCACCCCTGTAGCCGCCGAAGAGGAACGCCCACTGGGCCATCTGGGCGAGGAGGCTTATCGCTCCCGCAATGGTCGCCGCCACGGTGCTTATCAGGATGTCCCTGTTCTTGATGTGGGCCAGCTCATGGCCTATCACGCCCTCGAGTTCCTCGGGGCTGAGGAGCCTCATTATCCCCCTGGTGACCGCTACGGCGGAGTGGCTCGGGCTCCTGCCCGTGGCGAAGGCGTTCGGCTGCTCGGCGTCCACGATGTAGACCTTGGGCATGGGCATGCCTGCCTTCTGCGCGAGCCTCCTGACGATCGAGTACAGCTCGGGCGCCTCTGCCTCTGTGACCTCCCGTGCCCTCTGCATGGCGAGAACCACCCTGTCGCTGAACCAGTAGGCGAAGAAGTTCATCAGCACGGCGAAGACGAAGGCGGTGACCATCCCAGCCCTGCCGCCGATCAGACCGCCGACCCAGACGAAGAAGAGGGTCATGAACAGCAGCAGTATGAACGTCTTGAACGTATTCATGACCTTTCCCTCCGATTGTTCCTTTGTATTCGCACCCGGAACGGATGCCCTGAAATCTAAATTACCATAAGTGGATTGCTTTGTCAATATTATGATCCTCGGCCTGGGATCGGTACGTTTGACAAGGGAAACCCCGTTCGGCTAATATAGAATCAGCGGGGTGGAGCAGTCCGGTAGCTCGTCGGGCTCATAACCCGAAGGTCGGAGGTTCAAATCCTCCCCCCGCCACCAAAAGGTCTCCTCCAGACTTTATATCCAGAAAGGCCCCTTGATGTTCAGGGTCTCCTCATCCGTTTCAGCATGTGGTAGACGATGAAGTAGGAGGCGAGGCCCGCCACAAGCCCGAGGAAGAGCGTACCCACGAAGAAGGGGACGACGAGCCCCTTCAGCAGCTTGAAGAGGTTGACGACGTTCAGGTCCCTGAACTCTACCTGCGAGAACGCCCCCCTGTAGCCTGTCATCTTCGCGCCCAGCCAGGTGGCGAAGGTGTAGATGGGGATGATCGTCCAGGGGTTCGTCACGTAGGCACCGGCGAGGGTCACCAGCCTGTTCAACCTGAAGAGGGAGGCAAAGAGGATCGCCATCACCGTGTGGAGACCGAGGAAGGGGGAGATGCCTATGAAGACACCCATGGCGAAGGCGAAGGCGGTCCCCCTGGGTGTCCCTCTGACGGTCAGGATGAACCTTAATCTATCGCTGATCGGCAAAGTGCTGGTACCCCTCGGGTCTGATCTCCTGCTCCGAGCCGTCCTTCCTGACGATGTAGAGGCCCTCCTCGGTGACCTCGCCGATCCGGGCAGGACCGTCCAGATCTCCTCCCGCTGTGAAGAGCTGCTGGTAGTCCTCGCCGCCGGCGGTTATGAACCCGTAGGGGTCGCGGCCGAGGAAGGCCGAGCACTCCCTGAGCGCCTCTGTCACGGGGATCCGCTCCTCATAGAGCCTTGCCCCTACAGAGCTCTCCCTGCACAGCCGCGTCAGGTCGAGGAAGAGCCCGTCGCTTACGTCTATCATCGAGGTGATCCGCTCACCCCGTACCGGAGGCTCCACCGCCTCGGGCAGGAGGAACCGCCTCAGCAGCGCCTCGGCGCTCCTCCAGGAGATCGGCAGCCTGCACCGCTCACCCCTCTCGAGCCTCACGGGAGAGCCGATCACCTTGAGGAGCTCGTACCCGCAGGAGGCCTCACCGAGAGGACCCGAGACGTAGATCCCGTCGCCGACGGATGCACCGGACCGCCTGATCAGCCTCTCCCCCGCGGTGCCGGCCACGGTGAGGGCGGTGCTGATCAACCTGCTGCCCGCCGTATCTCCACCGACGAGCTGGAGCCTGTATCGCCTCATCGCCTCCGAGAGGCCGTCGAGGAAGAGGCCGAGGAAGGACTCCTCCGTCTCTGCAGGGAGCGCCAGGTTCAGGAGGCACCACCGAGGCCTTCCACCCATGGCGAAGATGTCGCTCACGCCGGAGGAGACGAGCTTGAAGCCGATCTGGTAGGGGGTGAAGAGTGCGGGATCGAAGTGGACGCCCTCGATCATCATATCGGTGCTGAGCAGGAGGGTCCGTCCGTCCAGTTCGAGGGCTGCGGCGTCGTCACCGATGGCCGCTGTTATGTCGTTGGAGAAGGGGGGGAATCGAGCGCTCAGCTCCTCTATGAGCCTGAGTTCACCTACATCTGCGAGTCTCATCTATTTTTTCTTGTTTTTTCTGTGGCCCGTCTTCCTCTTGGGCTTCAAGGCGACCTTCAGCACCTCGTCCATCCTGTCCACGAAGATGAACTCCACGTTCTTCTTGACGTACTTCGGGATATCCTCGAGGTCCTTCTCGTTCCTCTTCGGCAGGATGATCCTGTGTATGCCCATCCTTTTGGCGGCGAGTATCTTCTCCTTCAACCCGCCGACGGGCAGGACCCTCCCCCTGAGGGTCACCTCTCCGGTCATGGCCACCCTCTTGTCCACAGGCCTGCCCGTAAGGGCGGAGGCGATGGACACGGCCATGGTGATGCCCGCGGAGGGACCGTCCTTCGGGATAGCACCGGCGGGGACATGGATATGGATGTCGGTCTTTGAGAAGGTGTCCACCTTGATCCCGAGCTGTCTGGCCCTCGAGCGTATGTAGCTGAGGGCTGCCTGGGCCGACTCCTTCATCACCTCTCCGAGCTGGCCGGTGAGGGTGAGGTTGCCCCTTCCCTTCATCGTCGTCGCCTCGACGTAGATGATGTCACCGCCTGACTCGGTCCAGGCGAGTCCTGTGGAGACGCCCGTCTCGTCCTTCTCCATCTCCTCCTCGGGCAGGTACTTCGGTGCACCGAGGTATCGGTGGAGGTTCCTTGCCGTTATGACGAACCGCTTCTTCTTACCCTCGGCGATCTGCTTGGCCACCTTCCTGCAGAGGTTGGCTATCTCCCTCTCGAGGTTTCTCACCCCCGCCTCGCGCGTGTAGTGGGAGATGAGGAGCTTCAGGCCCGAGTCGGTTACGGTGAGTATCTTTTCCGTGATCCCGTGCTCCTTGAGCTGCTTCGGCAGGAGGTAGTTGCGGGCGATGCCCAGCTTTTCCTCCTCGGTGTAGCCGCTCAGGTAGATGATCTCCATCCTGTCCTTGAGGGGTCCCGGGATGGTGTCCACCATGTTTCCCGTGGTTATGAACATCACGTTCGAGAGGTCGAAGGGTACGCCGAGGTAGTGGTCGACGAAGGCGTTGTTCTGCTCAGGGTCAAGGACCTCCAGGAGCGCCGAAGAAGGATCGCCCCTGAAGTCCATCCCTATCTTGTCGATCTCGTCGAGCATGAAGACGGGGTTGTTCGTGCCGGCCTGCTTGATCCCCTGTATTATCCGTCCCGGCAGCGCGCCCACGTAGGTGCGCCTGTGTCCCCTGATCTCCGCCTCGTCCCTCACGCCGCCGAGGGACATCCTCACGAACTCCCTGCCGAGGCTCCTTGCAATGGAGCGCCCGAGGGAGGTCTTCCCCACCCCCGGCGGTCCGATGAAGCAGAGGATCGGCCCCTTCATCCTGGCCTTGAGCTTCCTCACACTCAGGTACTCCAGTATCCTCTCCTTCACCTTCTCGAGGTCGTAGTGGTCTTCGTCGAGCACCTTCTTTGCGGCCTTGATGTCAACGCGGTCCCTCGTCGCTCTGCTCCAGGGCAGTTCCACGAGCCAGTCCAGGTAGGTCCTCACAGTCGCTGCCTCGGCGCTGTCGGGATGCATCTTCTCCAGCCTCCTCAGCTGCTTCTCCGCCTCCTTCTTCACCTTCTCCGGCATCCTGGCGGCCTCTATCTTCTTCCTGAACTCGTTGATCTCCTCCGCCCGCTCGTCGATCTCGCCGAGCTCCCGCTGTATAGCCTTGAGCTGCTCCCTGAGGAAGTACTCCCTCTGGGTCTTGTCTATCTCTCCCTTCGCCTCGGTCTGGATCTTCTGCTGCACCAGGAGGAGCTCGATCTCCCTGCTCAGGATCTCGCTGATCCTGGCGAGCCTCTGCACAGGGTCTTCGATCTCGAGTATCTCCTGTGCCTGCTCGGTCTTCAGACCGAGGTTCGAGGCCACGAGGTCTGCCAGCCTTCCGGGGTCGTCCAGGTTCTCGATGACCACCATGATGTCTGGTAGTATGGTCTTGCCAAGGGAGACCGCCTTGTCGAGGTGCTCCTTCACCGTCCGCATCAACGCCTCCACCTCGATGGTCATCTCCGATGGTTTCTTGTCCTCGATCTTCCTGACGGAGGCCTCGAAGTAGTCCTTCACCTTGATCTCCTCAGCCCTCGCCTTTGCGACACCCTGCACGAGGATCTTCACCCTGCCGTCGGGGAGCTTGAGTATCCTCATAATCAGACCCACCGTTCCGACCCTGTGCAGGTCCTCGGGTGTGGGGTTCTCGATGCTCAGGTCCTTCTGCGTCAGCAGCAGCACCAGCCTGTTCGTGTTGAGGGAGTGGTCGATGGACTTTATGGACATCTCCCTTCCCACGAAGAGGGGGATGATCATGTAGGGGAATACGACGATATCCCTCACCGGCAATACCGGCAGGGTATCGGGTATCTCTATCTCCTTCTCGTCCTTTACGAGGTCTGCCATTTTCTGTTCCTCTACGCCGTCCTTTCCTCTTTCATCGTCGTCCGTCCGGTCTCTCGGGGAAGGGGTTCAGTTCCTGTTCAGTCGGGCCGCGACATTGACCAGGTATTCCCTGAACTTCTCCGAGACCGTGGAACTCCTCAGTGCCAGGTCCACCGTCGCCTTCAGGAACCCGAACTTGTCACCGGCGTCGTACCTCTTTCCCCGGAATACGACGCCGTAGACGGGCCTCACCTTGAGCAGCTCCCTCAGGGCGTCGGTGAGCTGGTACTCCCCGCCCTTGCCGGGCTCCATCTCCTCCAGGATGTCGAACAGTTCCGGAGTGAGGATGTATCTCCCTATGATCGCAAGGTTGCTCGGCGCCTCCTCGGGGTCCGGCTTCTCCACGAGGTCGGTGAACCTGTACAGATCGGGCCTCTCCTCTGCGCCGGCTATCACACCGTAGCGGTGTATCTCCTCAGCGGGCACCTCCTCGAGGGCCACGATGGGCGAGCGGAACTCCTCGTACAGACCGATCATCCGCTCAAGGAGGTTCTCGTCCGGATCTATTATGTCGTCGCTCAGCAGCACTGCAAAGGGCTCGTCCTTGACGAAGGGCCTCGCCCTCAGTATGGCGTGGCCCAGACCGAGGGGCCTGCCCTGCCGGATGTAGGCGAAGTTGAGATGGCTGAGCCTGTTGATCTCCTCCAGCAGCTTCTCCTTGCCCTTCTGTTTCAGGTCCTCCTCAAGCTCGTACACCGTGTCGAAGTGGTCCTCCAGGGTCCTCTTGTGCCTTCCCGTGATGACGATGAACTCGTTTATCCCGCACGACTCGGCCTCTTCGACGGCGTACTGTATCATCGGCTTGTCCACGATGGGCAGCATCTCCTTCGGGGACGCCTTCGTAGCCGGCAGGAACCTCGTTCCAAGCCCTGCAGCGGGAAGTAACGCCTTTGTCACCGAACTCATACCACCTCCGTTCTCACACTGATTAAAACTGAAACGATTCCCTCTGAGTCAAGGGGCCTTTCGTGATAGCATACTACAGCGGTATTGCGTACAACAGGCAGTCTTGCCTCCCGGTGATAACTTATTTTATAACAGCGGGGGTTTTTTTTGCCATTCCCTGGCACCGGCGTGTGCTGAAGCGGCCACTCTATCTCCTGAAGAGGACCGCCTCGATCCCCTCGGCCTCCTTGATCTCCCTGAGCCTCCTGAGGGCCTCTTCCCTGGTGTCGAACCTCCCGATCAGGACCCTGTAGATCACCCCTTCCTCTGCCCCCCCGGAGGGATAGACGCCGGCCCTGTACCCCTTCGACTCGAGCCTCTGCTTCATGGTCTCTGCATTCGCCGGGTTCCTGAACGCCCCCACCTGAATGGAGAGGAGAGGCGGTTCAGGCGTGACCGGCTCCTCCGGCGGCGGAGCATCCTCCGCGACCTCTTCGACGGAAGACTCCGTCTCCTCCAGGGTCTCCTCCTCCTGGGGCTGGATGGTCGACACCTCTGTATCGCCCCGCTCCAGGGTCTCCCCGGCCTGAACGCTCTGCTCCGTCTTCATTACCGCGGTCTCATCAGGAGCGGTGGGGCCTTCCTTACCGGTCTTCAGATAGATTGCAGAGACGATGAGCAGCAGCAGGACCCCGCCTCCGAGGGCTGCAAGGAGGGGGCTCGTCTTCCTCCTCTTTCTGTACCTCCTCCTCGGCGGACGGGGCCTCTCCCCTTCGCCCCCCGTCTCCGCGCTTTCAGCGCCTGAGACCGCGGCGTCCACCGGTGCACCCTCAGCGACGACGTCTCCCCCGCTGTCGTCGGCGGGTGCATCCTCCGTGACGGCGGCCTCGTGCGGCTCTTCAGCGGTGCCTCCGGGCCTCTCAGGCGGTCTCTCCCTGAAGATCTCGTTCACCTTTGAGAGGAGGACATCCTCGAACCTCGAGAAGTCGACCATCACCGACTCCTCGGTGGTGAGGACGTCCCTCACCTTCGAGAGGAGCTCTTCGGCGACGATTGGTTTCCTGATAAAGCCCACTACCCCGTAGTCAGCGGCGTATCCCGGGTCGTATCTCCTCTCCTCCCGGGTGAGGAGGATGATCGGGATGTTTCGGAACCCCTCCACACGGTGTATATCCTGGCAGAGGCGGAGGCCGCTCATGCCGGAGAGGTTCGTCTCAACGAGTATCAGCGCGGGCTCTATCTTCTCGATCATCGGTAAGGTGTTCTCGGAATCGGTGACCACGAATACGGCGAGACCCTCGTGCTCGAGGACCTCGCTTACGAGCCTCAGGGTCTCCGTATCTTCGTCGATGACGAGGATGTTCTTGTTCCGCATGGGGGCTATTTCCCTTCCATCTCCTCCCAGTATTCCCTCGGCATATCCTTTGCAAGTGCAAGGGCCCCGTCCGCCCCGGCGAAGAGCGGATCATCGACTGCCCGCACCCTGTAAGGTCCGTACTCACTCAATGCCTTCTCGAGGTATCCGCAGATCCCCCTTATCTGGCTGCCCCCTCCGGCGAGGACCACGTTCTCCCTTATCCCTGCCTGGAATTCAGGGTCCACCTTGGCCACCATCTCCGTGGAGGTCTCCACTATGGCCGGTACTATCCCCTCACAGGCGCGCCTCATATCCTCCGTTATGTCATGCTCCACCGGCCTGGCACCCACGGGTATCTCCACCCTTACCGGGCCGCCCCCGTCACCGACAAAGCTGTACTTCTCCTTGAACCTCCTGACCATGTTCAGGTTGAGGTTCGATTCGGGGTGCTTCTCGACCAGGAACCCGTACAGCTGCTGGTCGATGTAGTCTCCGGCGGTGAAGATGGTCTTCTGGTCGTCCTCGGTGGGGATGGTGCCGTGCATTATGCAGAAGTCCACCGTGCCTGCACCTATATCGATGACGAGCGCGTTGTTGAGCAGGTCCATCCCGTAGGCGACGGCGAAAGGCTCGGAGACGACCATGAGGGAATGCACGTAGTCCGATACCGCCCTCTTTATGGCGAGCTTGTTTATCTTCATCGACTCCGCCGGCACGCCTACCACGGCGTAGATCTTCTGTGCCTCACCAGGTGCAGCGAGTTCGATGAGGTGACGGATGAGCTCCCTGACCGATTCTTCATCCCTCGCGGTCCCCTCCTTTATCACACCCTTCTCCAGGGGCCTGTAGATGTCGAGGGAGAGCCTGTTGTTCAGCGCCTCCTCACCGAACAGGACGGGCCTGCCGAGCACCTTGCGGGCGATGAAGTCCTTCGGCCAGCCCACATAGCTCTCGATCCACTCCTTCCGCCCCCTGCTCGTCGAGATGGCGCTTCTCGATGTCCCGAGGTCGATGCCGACGAAGAGGACGTCGGCGTCAGTGCTGAAGCCTTGCTGTTTCATATCCCGTTACTCCTTTTTGTTTATTCAGGTAGGCCACTATCCCCTCCTCGAGGAAGCGGGCGATCTCCCTCCTGTACTCAACGGTGGCCAGCTTCTTCTCCTCCTCCGGGTTGCTCAGGCACGATACCTCCGTCAACACGCTCGGCACATCCACCCCGAGGAGGACCACGAAGGGAGCGGTCTTTATTCCGTAGTCGAATACATTGCCGTGGAGCTCCTCCATGTTCCTGAAGAGGCTCTCCTGGATCGAGAGGGCGAGCATCTTCGACTCCTGCAGCTTCATCGTGTTGCCGATCTTCCGGATCATCTCCTTGAAGTCGCCGAGGCTGAACTGGGAGCCCTTGTTCTCCTGTTCAGCGAGCCTGAGTGTCGCGTCGTCGGAATGGGCCCCGAAGTAGTAGGTCTCGATGATGTTTATCGGCTTGTTGGGCAGGTAGTTCACATGGATCGAGATGAAGAGGTCTGCCTTGAGGGAGTTGGCGATCTCGGTCCTCCTGTTCAGGGAGAGGGTCCTGTCGTCGTCCCTGGTCAGGAGGATCTGGTAGTTGTCGTACCTGGAGAGCCTCTCCTTGAGCATCCGTGCGATCGCCAGGGTTATGTCCTTCTCCTTCGTCCCCAGCCTTCCGACCGCTCCCGGGTCCTCGCCCCCGTGGCCGGGGTCGATGATGATCGTCCTCACCTTGAGACCGAAGAGCTCGGACAGGGGCGTACCGTCGTCCCTGAGGAAGGCGGAGTAGTAGGAGGGGTTGATGCCACCGTCAGCATCCGTGGTCTCTGCGCCGTCCGTCAGGGTGTTGACCAAGGAGCCGGCGAGGTTTATGTGGTCTTCCTGGACCACGGAGAGGTCGAGGAGGCTGGAACTGCCGAATACGGCGGCAAGGGCGACGAAGAGGGCGAGCGCGATCTTCCTGAGCAGGAGGGCCTTTCCGATCCCCTTCTCGCTGCGGCGACCTCCGGCCATCCTCAGGTTTTCCTCGTAGATGCCCCTCAGGATCGCCTTCCGCAGCCTCGCTTCCCTTCTGCACGGTCTTGCAAAAGTCACATATCACCTGCCTCTGGACAGTCATTAGTTTACCAGATGGTGAGACAACAGTCAATGCCGGTCCTTGATTATCCTGCTGATAAACCTTAAAATAGAGGGACGGCAGCAGACAACGACCACCAGGAGGAGGTTCTATGTCACTCGGCAGGTTGAGGGATTACGTCGATGTAAGTGACGGCAGAGTCACCGTGAAGGACCGTGAGGGCCTGAAGTCGATCATGGGCGGCCTCGTATATTCGGCCGTCTTCGACCCTTCCGAGGAAAGGAGGAGGGACCTCTTCATCCTCATAAAGGAGATCGCAAAGGCCTCCGGTGCGGTGCCCGCCTCCATACAGGGCCTTTACGAGGAGATGGGCAGGAGCTATCCCGGGTTCACCGTCCCTGCCATAAATATCAGGGGGCTCACCTATGATGTCGCGAGGACGGTCTTCAGAAAGGCCATCGAGATGGATGTGGGGGCCTTCATATTCGAGATCGCCCGGTCCGAGATAGGATACACGGCGCAGAGGCCCCTCGAGTACTCGGCGGTGATACTCTCGGCGGCGGTGACGGAGGGCTTCGAGGGTCCTGTCTTCATCCAGGGAGACCACTTCCAGCTCGTCAGGAGGCACTTCCTCTCCGATCCCGATGCGGAGACGAACTATCTGAAGGGCCTCATAGCAGAGGCCGTCGACGCCGAGTTCTACAACATAGACATCGATTCCTCCACCCTCGTCGACCTGGAGAGGCCGACGGTGAAGGAACAGCAGAGGCCGAACTTCTCCAAGACCGCCGAACTTGCCGCCTACATCAGGGAGCTCCAGCCCCGGGGGATAGAGGTGTCGATAGGTGGAGAGATCGGAGAGATCGGTGGAAAGAACAGCACCCCCGAGGAGCTCAGGGCATACCTGGACGGGTTCAGGGAGGTCTTCCGGGGCGGCAAGGGGCTGAGCAAGTTGAGCGTCCAGACAGGGACGAGCCACGGCGGGGTCGTCCTGCCCGACGGGAGCCTCGCCGAGGTGAGCATAGACTTCCAGACACTGAAGACCCTCTCGGAGATCGCCCGCAGGGAGTACGGCCTCTCGGGCTGTGTGCAGCACGGTGCCTCCACGCTCCCGGAGGAGGCCTTCCACATGTTCCCCGAGACGGGGACCTCGGAGGTACATCTGGCCACGGGGTTTCAGAACATCATCTACGACAGCAGGCACCTGCCGGAGGAGTTCAGGCAGGAGGTTTACGACTTCCTGATCGAGCACTACGGTGAGGAGAGGAAGGAGGGACAGACCCTGGAGCAGTTCATCTACAAGACGAGGAAGAAGGGGTTCGGTCCGTTGAAGAAGAGATGGTGGGACCTGCCCCGGGATGTCAAAGGCGCCATAATGGATGAACTCGCCTCAAAGTTCGAGGTCCTCTTCGACAGGCTGAAGGTGGCGGGCTCGGCAGGGATCGTGGAGAGGACGGTCGAAGGGATGATCGTCGAAAAGGACGGGGAATCGATCGACAGGGCCCTGGAGATCATAGCCGCGGGATAGGTGTTGAGCCTCTATCCTCCGGTGTACATCTCCTCGGCGTCCATCGAGCTCCTGACGAGCGGGCCTGAGGCGACGCGGGTGAAGCCGATCCTGAGGGCCGCCTCACGGTACCGCTCGAAGAGATCGGGATGGATGTATTCCACAACGGGGAGGTTTCTCCTGCCCGGTCGGAGGTACTGTCCTACGGTCAGGACCTCGCAGCCGGCGGACCTCAGCTCCCTCATCACCGAGAGCACCTCATCGAAGGTCTCTCCGAGACCGACCATCAGCCCTGACTTCACCGGTATGGAGGGTGCGATCTCCCCGGCGGCCCTGAGCACCCTGAGGGATCTGCTGTAGTCGGCCTGGGGCCTCACCACCGGGTAAAGACGCGGAACGGTCTCGATGTTGTGGTTGAATACGTCCGGGGAGGCATCGAGGACCTTCCTCAGCGCCCCCTCGTCACCCTGGAAATCCGGGGTGAGCACCTCGATCTTTGCCCCGGGGAGGGAGCTCCTCACCATGGTGATGGTCTCGGCAAAGTGGGCTGCGCCGCCGTCGGGCAGGTCGTCCCTTGTGACGGATGTGATCACCACGTACCTGAGCCTCAGCGCCTTCGATGCGAGGGCCACCCTCGCGGGCTCGGAGGGATCGGGTGGGGAAGGTCGGGAGGAGTCGACGGAGCAGAACCCGCAGCTCCTGGTGCAGGAATCGCCGAGGATCAAGAAGGTGGCCGTCGGTTTCTCGAAGCACCTCCCCTTGTTCGGACACCTCGCCTCTTCACAGACGGTGGAGAGCCCGAGGGAGCGGAGGGTCCGTCTTGTTTCGCGTCCTCCTGCGGTGCTGCCCGTCCTCACCCAGTCAGGCAGTCTCATCGGCGGCATCCGGACCCGAGATGTTCGAGGACCGATTCAGGCACCATGACGAAACGGTATCCCTCCTCTTAGACAGCCTCGACCCTGGATCGTTATGAACTGCGGGCGGACGGGTCATCGTGTAAGCCGAGACATCCGCTGCTTCTTCGGGGATATGCAGAAAGGGTTGCCCGGGGGGGCGGGCAACCCTTTCTGCATATC
>WGEZ01000073.1 GCA_015492515.1 Nitrospirota bacterium | reverse complement strand
TGTCACGAGCTGCCTCATGGATGCTGAGTCGTCAACAATCAGTATCTTCTTCGCCATGACCGATACCCCCTTCGCTGAAGGAATGAATCCCCGGGTTTCCCTCTGTTGCCCGGTGATGTTCGTTGAGCCGTTTTCATCCGCCCATGACCTCCCGGGCACCGCCCGTCAAGGTGTTTCTCATAACGTCCCTTTCCGACTCCATCGTGTACATCTTCTCAAGCCACTCCGCTCCCCCTTCCGTGTCGTAGATCCTCCTCCTCATATTCATGATCTTCTCGGCCGTCTCCTCCAGCTCGGTCTTGAAGGACTGGAGCGGCTCGATCACGTGTTCTATCCTCTGCCTGGTTATGTCCTGGAACTGCATGGAGACAACGATGCTGCTTATGTCCTTTGCGAGGGACTCGGACCCCAGCGTGAGCTCGTCAAGCTGTCTCTTCGCCTCGTTCATCATCTCATCCAGCTTCCTCAGCGTCTCTTCCACAACAACTTCAGCCTCGGAAGACCTTGCATTGCTTTCGGTGGTGCTTTTCTCCGTCTTCATATAGATGTCCTTTATGTCTGATTCGACCTTTGTGATCAGCTTCCGGATCTCGTCGGCTGCCGCGTTCGACCTGTCGGAGAGTTTCCGCACCTCATCGGCGACGATCGCAAACCCCCTTCCGTGTTCACCAGCCCTTGCAGCCTCGATGGTGGCGTTCAACGCAAGGAGGTTGGTCTGCTCTGCTATGTACTCGATCTCGACGACTATGCCCTTTATATTCTCGGCGTCTTCGATGATCAGCTCCATGTTCTTGAGGGTCTGCTCCACGACGGTGGCGATGTCCCTTATACTCCCTATTACATTCGAGAGGGCCTTCTTGCTTATGTCCAGTAGGGCCTCCCTGCTCTCTTCACCGTCGCCGACGAACCTGTCGAAGGCCCCAGAGGCGTTCTTCGCCTGGTTCCTGGCCCTCTCGACGATGTTCATAAACCTGTCGCCGATATCAAGCGCTGCGGCCTCGGTCTGTTGCATCACCTCGGTGAGCTGGTTGTTCAGGACCGGGATGAGCCGTGCCCTGTCATGCAGCAGCTTTGCAACGGGTTCGAGCGCTGTCTCTATCTCTGATAGGCGCCCCTTCTCCGTCTTCGTCTGCAGGGTCTGCGAACCTCTGAAGTACCGCCTCATCGCCAGATATACGATCAGGAGGGCTCCCGAGCAGGTCAGGCCGACGACCGCCATCCTGAGGGGGGTGTTGTTTATGAGGGAAGGTGCTGCAACAAGAAGCAGGAGTAGGGCGATCTTGAAGGTGGGTTTCCCGTCGTCTCTCATAACTGAACCCCGATCGATGAGAGCATGTCGGCCACTGCAGCGGATTTCCTCACCGTCGCCTTCCGGCCGTTCTTTTCACACTCCTTCTCTGCCGCCAGGATCATCTGCACTGCTGCAACGTCGATCCTCTCGACGCTGCTCAGGTCCACGACGACGTCGTCCCCCTTACCGACCGCTTCCTTCAGGAGGTGGAAGTCCCTGGAAAGCCCCTCAATGGTCAGCCCTCCGGTGAATACTATCGTCTCCGGCATCTTGCTCTCCGCCCCTGCTGTAGTCCGGTATCCCTCCAGAGATACGATCAGAGATCTTAACCCTAATATCGTCCATATCGGGAAAAACTTTAGCCCTCTCCAGCGAGCACCGGGGTCTGAGCTTCGGCGGGAAGCGGCAGGCCCCGCCTAAACAGGGGGAATCTCGTCACCACCCTTCATCCTGGCGCAGGACAGGCAGGGGGCGTCAGGCTTCTGCAGGGAGCTTCAACACCGGAGACAACCCCTCATCGCCTGCATCTTCAATGCCTTTGGGCAGCTCTTCCGGGAATGATCGGAGAATCAGCGCGATCCTCTCTGTCTCAGCAGCCTCCTGACGGTGCGGACGACGTTGGCGGCGGTGAGGCCGAACCTCTCGTAGAGGACCTGATAAGGGGCGGAGGCCCCGAACCGGTCGATCCCGATGACCGCACCTCCGGAGCCCACGTATCTGTACCAGCCCAGGGATGACCCCGCCTCGACCGCCACCCTCGCCTCGACCCCGGGCGGGAGTACGGAGTCCCTGTACCTTGAGGGCTGTTCGTCGAAGAGCCTGAAGGAGGCCATGTTCACGACCCGTGCCCTCACCCCCTCACCGGTGAGCCTCTCGTAGGCGGAGAGGGCGATGTGGACCTCTGAACCCGAGGCCAGGAGGATCACCTCGGGCATCCCCTCCGTATCTGCAAGCACATACCCCCCTCTGCTTATCCTCTCCGCAGGGGCGTACCTCACCCTGTCGAGGACCGGCAGCTTCTGTCTGGTCAGCACAAGGGCCACCGGGCCGCCTCTCCGCTGGAGGGCGATCTTCCAGGCCTCCCTCGTCTCGTTGGCGTCGGCAGGCCTTATCTCGGTGAAGCCCGGCATCGCCCTCAGGGAGTTCAGCTGCTCCACGGGCTGATGTGTCGGTCCGTCCTCGCCGAGCCCTATGGAGTCATGGGTGAAGACGTAGATGACGTGCTGTTTCATCATGGCGGCGAGTCTCATGGAGGGCCTCATGTAATCGGAGAAGACGAGGAATGTGCCGCCGTAGGGGATGATGCCTCCGGAGAGGGCCATGCCGTTGAGGGCCGCGGCCATGGCATGCTCCCTCACGCCGAAGTGGAGGTTCCGGCCCTTCTTTTTCACGCCGAAGTCGGGATAGTTCTTCAGATAGGTGTTGTTCGACGGCGCCAGGTCGGCGGAGCCTCCGATCAGGTTGTGGACCCTGTCTGCGAGGACGTTCAGCACCTCGCCCGATGCGGAACGTGTCGCCACGGGGCCGTCGGCGGGGCCGAACTCCGGCAGACCTTCGTCCCAGCCCCTGGGGAGCTCACCGCTGATGAACTCCCTCCATCTTCTGTACAGCTCAGGATGTCTCTTTGCAAACCCCCTCAACCGTTCCTTCCATCTCGCCTCAGCCGCCCTGCCCCTATCGACGGCCTTCCGCATATGGTCGAGGACACGGGGAGGGACCGTGAACCTCGGGCTGAGAGGCCAGCCGGCGAGCTCCTTCGTCCTCTTCACCTCCTCCTCGCCGAGGGGGGCACCGTGGGACTCGGCCGTTCCCTCCTTGTTGGGGCTGCCGAAGGCTATCCGCGTCCTTGCTATGATCAGCGAAGGCCTCCTCCTTTCCCTCCTGGCCCTCCTGATCGCCTGCTCGACCCCCTTCAGGTCGTTGCCGTCCACCCTCTGAACATGCCATCCATAGGCGGTGAAACGGGCCGCCACATCCTCGGTGAAGGTGAGGTCCGTCGAGCCCTCTATGGTGATCCTGTTGTCCGAGTAGAGGTAGACCAGCTTCCCGAGCTTCAGGTGCCCGGCGAGGGAGGCCGCCTCCGAGGAGACGCCCTCCATGAGGTCACCGTCGCTGCAGAGGGCGTATATGTTGTAGTCTACGATCGGGAACCCAGGTCTGTTGAAGTACTCCCTGAGGTATCTCTCGGCGATCGCCATGCCCACCCCCGTGGCGAAGCCCTGTCCGAGCGGACCCGTGGTCGTCTCCACCCCTGTCTCCGGATCGTACTCGGGATGCCCGGGGGTCTTGCTCCCCCACTGGCGGAAGTTCTTTATCTCCCTGAGGCTGAGGGGGTAGCCCGTCAGGTACAGGAGGCCGTAGAGGAGCATGGAGCCGTGACCGGCGGAGAGGATGAAGCGGTCCCTGTTCGGCCACTGGGGGTTCCTCGGGTTGTGCTTCAGAAACCTGTCCCAGAGCACGTAGGCCATGGCGGCATCGCCCATGGGCATGCCGGGATGGCCTGATCTCGCCTTCTCGACAGCATCGACCGCGAGAAACCGGATGGTGTTGATGCAGAGCTCGTCGATCTTCATTGCTATCCTCCAAAGGGGTCTGATATGTTCGTTGATCTCGTCGGTTTCCTTTGAGGGGGGTCGTCTCCCCACGGGGCTTGCGAGGAAGCCCGTCAGAGCCTCACCACCACTCCCTTCGACCTCAGGTATTCCTTCGCCTCCCTGATGGTTATCTCCCTGTAGTGGAATATGGAGGCTGCGAGCACGGCGTCCGCCTTCCCGTCGGTCAGCGCCTGGTAGAGGTGCTCCGCGGTGCCTGCACCGCCGGAGGCTATGACCGGTATGCCCACCGCCTCCGCCACGGACCTCGTAAGCTCGATGTCGTAACCGTCCTTTGTCCCGTCCCTGTCCATAGAGGTGAGGAGGATCTCACCCGCCCCGAGCCCCTCCATGTAGGCGGCCCATCTGACGGCATCGATACCCCTCGGCCTCCTGCCGCCGTGGGTGTAGACCTCCCAGCGGGGGTGGCGCCGGTCCCCGGCCGGAGGCGGGAGCCGCAGATGCTCAAGGGAGCCGTCCTGGAGGAGCCATCGGGGTGTCTCCCTCGGCCGGCTCAGCTCAAACCTCGAATCGTGGATGCGCTTGGCGTCTATGGCCACGACGATGCACTGACTGCCGAACCTCGCCGCAGCCTCCCCTATGAATGCGGGCTCTCTGACGGCCGATGTGTTTATCGACACCTTGTCACAGCCGGCGTTCAGGAGGTCCCTTATGTCGTCGAGCACCCTTATGCCGCCGCCCACGGTGAGGGGCATGAAGACGTCGGCGGCGGTCCTCTCCAGGACGTCAAGGATGATCTTCCTCTTCTCGTGGGAGGCGGTGATGTCGAGGAAGACCAGCTCGTCGGCACCCTGCTCGTCGTAGTAGAGGGCGTTCTCGACGGGGTCGCCTGCGTCGCGGATGTTCACGAAACTCACGCCCTTGACCACACGACCGTCCTTGACGTCGAGGCAGGGTATGATCCTCTTTGCGAGCATTGAGCTATATTATAGCAGCCCGGTTGAAAAAATGGACAGATTAGGCTACAATTCAGAAGCCCGGTCGTTGATTCCGGGCAGGTCCTTCAACGGTGAAAGATGACGGAGATAAGGGTCGATCTCGGCCAGAGGAGTTACGGGATATTCATAGGTAGCGGGATCCTGGAAGGGATCGGCGAGAAGCTCGGGCCCTTCGGGTTCTCTCCGAAGATCGCCCTGGTGAGCAACCCCACGGTCTTCGGCCTCTACGGCGAGCGCGTCCTCCGTGCCCTGAGGGCCGAAGGCTACGAGGTGTCGACGGTCCTTATCCCCGACGGAGAGGAGTACAAGGACCTCCTCTGGACCTACTACATCCTCGGTGAGCTCCTGAAGACCGGGCTCGACAGGGGTTCGGCTGTCCTCGCCCTCGGCGGCGGTGTGATCGGCGACATCGCCGGCTTCGTCGCATCGATCTACATGAGGGGGATCTCCTACATCCAGGTACCCACGACGCTGCTGTCCCAGGTGGACAGCTCTGTCGGTGGAAAGACGGGAGTGAACCATCCACTGGGAAAGAACATGATCGGCACCTTCCACCAGCCCCGGCTCGTCTGGATCGACGTCGAGACCCTCAGGACCCTGCCCGGGAGGGAGTTCCTTGCAGGCATGGCCGAGGTGATAAAGTACGGTGTCATACGTGACAGGGGGTTCTTCGATTACCTGAGTGCGAGGAGGGAGGATATACTCGACCTGGAGGACGACTGCCTCACCAGGATCATCAGCCGCTCCTGCGAGATAAAGGCCGATGTCGTCTCCAGGGATGAGAGAGAGGCGGGGCTGAGGGCCATACTGAATTACGGTCATACCGTGGGGCATGCCATCGAGACGGTGACGGGCTACAGACGTTACCTCCACGGCGAGGCGGTGGCGATGGGGATGGCGTGCGAGGCCGAGCTCTCGGTGAGGCTGGGTGTCATGGAGGAGGGGGAGTCGCGGATGATAAGGGAGCTGATCGAGCGGTACGGCCTGCCCACCGCTTCAGACGTCGACCTCGACGCCTCGCGGCTGCTCGAGGCGATGACGATCGACAAGAAGGCCGTTGCAGGAAGGCTCAGGTTCGTCCTTCCCGAGGCGGTCGGGAGGGTCCGGATCCAGGAGGGCGTGAGTGAGGAGGATATAAGGCGGGCCCTGGCCGGATCAGTGACGGATGAAGCTTAGAGGGGTCGTATCGGGGCTGCAGGACTTCTACATAATCTCCGTCAAGGCCGTCCTGGGTCTCTTCAGGAGGCCCTTCTACCTCAGGGAGACGATCGAGCAGATGGACTACGCGGGTGCCGGCTCTTTCTTCATCGTCTTCCTCGTCTCCCTCTTCATCGGGATGGCCCTGTCGCTGCAGATCTCGGCGGAGCTCTCTTCCCTGGGGCTGAAGATGTACACGGGCAAGATAGTCGGCGTCTCCATAATCAGGGAGATAGGTCCTGTGGCGATAGCGCTCAGCTTTGCAGGACGGGTGGGCTCGGGCATGGCATCGGAGATCGGTTCGATGGTGCTCGGCCACCAGGTGGATATCCTGAGGGTCTTCGGCATAGACCCGATCAAGAAGCTCGTCACCCCGCGGGTGGTGAGCTCCGTCGTCATGCTCCCCGTCCTTACCGTGATCGGTGATGCCGTCTCGCTCCTCGGAGGGTACTACATCGCCGTCTTCGTGAGTCACCAGAGCGGTCCCTTCTACTGGAGCCAGATCAAGGATATAATGGATTTCAAGAACATCTTCTCAGGCATTGCAAAGCCCTTCATCTTCGGTTTCCTGATCGCCTGCATAAGCTGTTTCATGGGCCTGTCCACGAGGGGAGGTGCAAGGGGGCTCAGGCGGGCGACGACCACCGCCGTGGTCCTCTCCACCATAATGATAATCGTCACGGACTTCCTGCTCTCCAGGGTCCTGCTCTACCTCCTCGGGATGCGCGTATGATAGAGTTCCAGGACGTCACGCTCTCCTTCGGAGAGAAACCGGTGCTGCGTGGCCTCTGCTTCAGGGTGAGGTTCCACGAGAAGGTCGCCGTCCTGGGAGGGAGCGGAGAGGGCAAGACGACCGTACTGAAGCTGATCCTCGGGCTCCTCAGGCCGGACGGGGGGAGGATCCTCGTCGACGGGCAGGACATCACCGTGATGTCAGAGTCCCGGCTGAGGGAGGTGAGGATGAAGTTCAGCATCGTCTTCCAGGAGGGTGCACTCTTCGACTCCATGAGCGTCAGGGAGAATGTGGCCTTCTGCCTGAGGGAGTATACGAGGCTGTCCGACGAGGAGATAGAGGAGCGGGTGAGGGGGCTCCTGAGGAGGATGGGCATAGAAGAGGCGATCGACCTGATGCCCGACGAACTGAGCGGAGGGATGCAGAGGAGGGTGGCCATTGCCAGGTCACTGGCTGCCTGTGAGCCGAGGATGATGCTCTATGACGAGCCCACGACGGGACTCGACCCCCTCACGGCGGACAACATCTGCAGCCTTATCAACGAGCTCTCCGAGGGAGAACCGCCGGAGAGGAAGGGCCTCATCATCGTCACCCACAAGGTCACCGACGCTGCAAAGGTGGCGGAGAGGTTTATGTATCTGAAAGATGGTAAAATAGCATTTGACGGCGACATCACCGGCCTCATGAGGACGGAGGACCCGGAGCTGAGGAGGTTCATAGCCGAGCTGCTTCCCCACCGCCCGGTCTCCGCCGGCGGGGAAGACGAACGGTGAAGGGGCGCCGTTGCAGGGAGAAGGTGACCTGAATGTACGACTACAGGAGACGGCTCACATGGGCGGAACTGAAGGTGGGGCTGGTCGTCACCCTCGCCCTGGCGATCCTCTTCCTCACCGTGATGTTCGCCGGCAACATCAGGGAGCTCCTTGCACCGAAGACCAGGATCTACGCCTTCTTCGACGATGTAAAGGGGCTGAGGGAGGGTGCACCCGTATGGTTTTCCGGGATAGAGATCGGTTCTGTCAGGGGCCTCGAGTTCGCCCCTGACAGGGGCGGGATAAGGGTGATGCTCTCCATCGACTCCAGCGCCCTCAGGTTCCTCAAGAAGGACTCCGGTGCGACGATCCACACCCTGGGGCTCCTCGGAGACAAGTACGTGGAGATAAGCCCCGGCTCAAAGGAGGCCGAAGGCCTGAGGCCGGGGGAGATGATCGCCGGGGCGGCGGAGGTGGAGTTCCAGGACATCGTCAGGAGGAGCCAGGAATCGCTGACGAGGCTCACTGAGTTCATGCGCAAGCTGGAGGCGATCCTGGTGAAGATAGAGAAGGGGGAGGGGACGGTGTCGAAGTTCCTCACCGACCCGACCCTCTACAACAACCTGAAGGAGGCCACGAGCGGGCTGGCCCGGCTGATCGAGAGGGTGGAGAGCGGCAAGGGCGCCCTCGGCGGGCTACTCCGGGACGAGGCCCTCTATGGGGACATAAGGTCCTCTGTGCAGGACGTCAGGGCCTTTGCGGAGAGGCTCAGGACCTCCGAGGGGACGCTCCGGCGGCTGATGGAAGACACCGCCCTCTACGACAGGTTCCTGAGGGCCACGGAGTCGCTCGAGCGGTTCTCCCAGCGCCTCGTCACCGCAAGGGGCACCGTGAACAGACTCATTGAGGACGAGAGCCTGTACAACAACATCAACGAGGTCTCGGAGAAGCTGAACGTGATTCTCCGGAGGATCGACCGCGGAGAGGGCCTCATGGGGAGCCTGGTGAGGGACGAGGAGCTTTCCGAGGAGCTGAAGACGACGGTGAAGGAGCTGAAGGCCCTGATAAGGGAGATGAAGGAGCATCCGGAGAGGTTCTTCAAGTTCAGCATCTTCTGAGCCTCAGGACCCCTCCGTTGTGAGGTGGCGTATGATCGCCTCCACCATGGCCTCCACGGTCGCCCTCTCGGGCACGACGTGGACCTCCAGGCCCGCCTCCCGGATCACCCTTGACGTGACCGGACCGATGGCGGCGATGACGACGCCCCTCAGCCGCTCCATCGCTTCCCCGCCGCCCATCATCTCCAGGAAGTTCCGGAAGGTCGCCCCCGATGTGAAGGTGGCGACGGTTATCCTCCCCTCCTTCAGGAAACGTCTCAGCCTCCTTGCACGGCCCTCGGGCCTCACGGCCCTGTAGGCAACGGGCAGGTCTATCTCGCCGCCGAGCTCCCTGATCCTCTCCGGGAAGGCCTCCCTCGCTGTTTCGGCCCTGGGCAGCAGTATCCTCAGGCCCCTGACGGAGGCGGGGCCGCCGAAGGCCTCTATCAGCCCCTCCGCCCTGAAGGTCTCCGGAACGAGGTCCACCTTCAGGCCGAACTCCCTCACGGCGGCGGCCGTCTTGGTGCCGATGGCGCAGAGCTTTATCCCGCCGAGCTCCCTCACGTCCCTGTCGAGTTCAAAGAACCTCCTCAGGAAGAACCTCGCGCCGTTTGCGCTGGTGAAGACGATCCAGTCGTAGGAGCCGATCCTCTCGATCGCGGCGTCAAGCCCCTCCCACGACAGGGGGGGGACGACCCGGATCGTGGGAAACTCCAGCAGCTCCGCTCCGAGGTCTTCAAGGGCCTCGAAGCCGGCCGCGTGCTCCCTCGTGACGAGCACCCTGTGGCCGAAGAGGGGCTTCCTCTCGAACCAGCCGAGGCGCTCCCTCAGCCTCACCACCTCTCCGATCACGATCACAGCGGGAGGCCTTATCTCGCCGTTCTCAACCGCATCGGGGATCTCGCCGAGGGTGGAGACGAGGGTCCTCTGGTCCGCCCTTGTGCCCCAGCGGATGACCGCGACCGGTGTGTCGGGGGGCTTGCCGTTGTCGATCAGCCGTTCCGACACATTCCTTATGTTCTTGACCGCCATCAGGAAGACGATCGTGCCGCTGTGGCCGGCGAGGGCCTGCCAGTTGATGTTGCTCCCCCTCTTTGTGGACGCCTCGTTCCCGGGCACGACGACGAAGGACGACGAGTAGTCCCTGTGCGTCAGGGGGATCCCTGCATAGGCCGGTGCTCCGTTTATGGAGCTCACGCCGGGCACGACCTCGAACTCCACACCCGCGGCGGAGAGCGCCTCCGCCTCCTCTCCGCCCCTGCCGAAGAGGAAGGGGTCACCGCCTTTCAGCCTGCAGACCGTCTTTCCTTCCATAGCCTTCTCGACGAGGATCCGGTTGATCTCCTCCTGCGTCATCTCATGGTGTCCGCCCCGTTTCCCTGCATAGATGAGCTCGGCCCCTCTCTCCGCATAGTTCAGTATCTGGGCGTTGAGGTGGAAGTCGTAGACCACCACATCCGCCTTCCTGAGGCACCTGAGCCCCTTCACGGTCAGCAGGCCGATGTCACCCGGCCCGGCGCCCACCAGGTAGACCTTCCCCTTACGCCCTTCCGTAGATCTCATCCAGTATCTCTCCTGCCCCCCTTGATAGGAGTTCCTCGGCGAGCCTGACGCCGATGGCCTCGGCCTCCTCAGGCTCACCCTCAAGCCCTCCCCTTATGATCCTCTCACCGGCGAGGCTCCCCACGAGGCCCTGGATCAGGAGGCGGGGGGGCTGGCCGGATATCCCTGCAAGGGCGGCTATGGGCACCTGGCAGCCGCCCTCGAGCCTTCTGAGGAAGGCCCTCTCGGCTTTCACACAGAGGGAGGTCTCGTGGTGCTCGAGGGCGCCCACCAGGGCGTTGACGGTGTCGTCGTCGGTCCTGCACTCGATCCCGAGGGCCCCCTGTCCGATGGCGGGGAGGCTCACATCGGGAGGGAGGAGCTCCGTGATCCTCCGGGCCAGGCCGAGCCTCCTGAGCCCTGCCGCGGCGACCACGACGGCGTCGAACCGTCCCTCGTCGAGCCTCCTCAGCCGTGTGTCGAGGTTGCCCCTCAGCTGTACTATCCTGAGGTCAGGCCTTGCATTGAGGAGCTGAGACGCCCGCCTCAGGCTGCTCGTGCCGACCACGGCGCCCTCGGGAAGCTCCCTGAACCCTCTGATCTCTCCGTCGCGGGCTACAAAGGCGTCCCGCGGGTCCTCTCTCCTGCAGACGGCACCGAGATGCAGGCCTTCGGGAAGCCGGGTCGGGACGTCCTTCATGCTGTGAACCGCCATATCCACCTCGCCGCGGAGGAGCGCCTCCTCTATCTCCTTCACGAATAGCCCCTTCCCACCGACCTTCGCCAGGGGCACATCGAGTATCCTGTCGCCCGTGGTCCTGATCGTCTTCAGCTCCACATCCAGCTCTGGACGGAGCCTCTTCAGTTCGGACATCACCCATTCGGCCTGCCAGAGGGCGAGCCTGCTCCCCCGCGTCCCTATCACCAGCCTTCCCTTCCCGGTCATCTCATCCCCTCGACGGCCGCCTCATCGGCGTGACGGTCGGGCATCGCCCTTGTCCTCCAGACCGTAGAGCCGCTTTATCGTTGCTATGAGGACGTCCCTGTCCTCGGAATCCTCCTTGAGGGCGGTCGTCGGTGGGTGGATCAGCTTGTTCACCACCGAGGTGAGGGCCTGCTCGATCGCCTTCCTCTGCCGCTCGTCCACGCCTCCGAGCCTGTTCATCAGCCTCTCGAGCTCTGCAGCCTTTATCTCCTCAGCCTTGTTCCTGAGGGCCACGATGGTCGGTACCGAGTCCAGCGATGCCAGCCACTTCAGGAACTTCTCCACCTCTTCGTTGATGATCTCCTCGGCCTTCTCCGCCTCCCTCAGCCTCCCCTCCAGGTTCGAGTCCACGACGCCCTGGAGGTCGTCCACGTCGTAGAGGTAGACGTTGTCGATCCCGTTTATCCCGGGATCGATGTTCCTCGGCACGGAGATATCGATTATGAACACCTGTCTCTTATACACATCTCCG
>WGEZ01000072.1 GCA_015492515.1 Nitrospirota bacterium | reverse complement strand
TTCTTAATGAATTGCTCTAACTTTTTCCTTCCCATCGTGTTGATCACATCGCCTGCCTCGAGCCATCCCCTCCTGGCGATGGCCACCCCGTATCTCATGAACTCGTACTGGGTGTCGATGTGGGTGTCGGTGCTTATCACCATCGGTATGCCGAGCTCCTTCGCCTTCCTGCTGTAACGGTCGTTGAGGTCCAGCCTCAGGGGATAGGCGTTTATCTCCAGGACGGTACGGGTCTCCCTCGCGGTGCGCATGAACTCATCGATGTCGATCTCGTAGGCGTCCCGCTCACCGATGATCCTGCCCGTGGGATGGGCGATGACGTGCACATGGGGGTTCCGCATGGCGCTTACGAGCCTCATCGTCAGTTTCTCCGAGGACTGTTTGAAGCCCGAATGGATGGAGGCGACCACGAACTCCACCTCCCTCAGGACCTCGTCGGGGAGGTCGAGGGTGCCGTCGCTCCTTATATCGACCTCGACGCCCGCGAAGACCCTGAAGCCGCGGAGCCTCTTGTTGAGCGCCTCCACCTCCTTCTTCTGTTCGAGCACCCTCTCGGGCGTGAGCCCGCCGGCGATACCGAGCCCCTTGGAGTGGTCCGTGACGGCTATGTACTGGTAGCCCATCCGGATCGCGGAGCCGGCGATCTCCTCTATGCTGTGGCCGCCGTCGCTCCACCTGCTGTGGACGTGGAGGTCTCCCTTGATATCCTCAAGCCTCACCAGATCGGGGAGCCTCCCCTCGAGGGCCGCCTCCACCTCTCCAGTGTCCTCCCTCAGCTCCGGCGGGATGTAGGGCAGGCCCAGGAGCCTGTAGACGTCCTCCTCCCTCCTGCCCCCGATCCTCCTGCCGTCGGACTCCCGGAAGACACCGTACTCGTTCACCTTGAGCCCCTTCTTGAGGGCTATCTCCCTGATGCGGATGTTATGGGCCTTGCTGCCCGTGAAGTACTGGATGGCCGCACCGAAGCACTCCTCCTCCACGACCCTGAGGTCGACCTGTATCCCCTCGCTGAAGACCACGCTCGTCTTGGTGGGCCCCTTCAGGAGGACCTCCTCCACCCCCGGCAGTCGGACGAAGGCGTTCATCACCGTCCCCGGATCGGAGGAGGTGGCCAGGATGTCGATGTCCTTTATCGTCTCCTTCCATCTCCTCAGGCTTCCGGCGATACAGATCTCCTTCACAGCGGGGACCTTCCCGAGCCTCTCCACGATCTCCTCCGCAAGGGGGAGCACCCTGCCGAGGGGCTGCCGCTCCTTGCCCCGCCTCAGCATCTCTATGCCGCGGATGATGTTCTCCTCGGTCTTCCTCTTTATGCCGGGAAGGCCCTGGAGCCTTCCGTCCCTGGCAAGCCTCTCGAGCTCGTCCACGCCCTTGACGTGGAGCCTCTCGTAAAGGAGCCTGGCCGTCTTCGGGCCTACACCGGGGACGGACATCACCTCCGTAAGCCCGGGGGGGACCTCCCTCCTGAGGGCCTCGAGGGCATCCATACCACCCGTCTCGATGTACTCCTTCACCTTTGCCGCCAGGTCCTTCCCGATGCCCGGCACCGTGGTCAGTTCCTCCTCGCTCATCTCGGCCACGTCCCTGCTGAGAGACTCTATGTTCTGTGCAGCCCGCCGGTAGGCCCTTATCCTGAAGGGGTTGTCGCCCTTCAGTTCGAGCAGGTCGGCTATCTCAGAGAACGCCCTTGCGACCTCCTGGTTCTTCATCCTCCCCTCTCACCGACACCCCTGGTTGCAGTGCATGCTCAGACGCCGAGGAGCTCCTTCAGCTCCCCGGCGTTTCTGGGTGCATAACCGAAGGCGTCGTTGTTGAAGTAGATGTAGACGTCGAGCCCGCTGTCCAGATACCCCCTTATCCTCTCGGCGTCCCTCTCCAGCTCCCTCATCGTGTAACAGGTGTCGTACCCGCCGCCCCGGCCGTGCCTCCTGATATAGACGTACTCCGCTGTAACGGGAAGGTCGTCGATGAACTCCGGCCAGTCGGCCATGCAGAAGGAGTGACCGTACCGCCGGAGGAGTTCCGTCACCCCGGTGGTGATCCAGTCGGGATGGCGGAACTCGAAGGCATGTCTCATCCTGTAGCCCTTCAGCGCCCGGAGGAACCCCTCCAGCCTCCCGTAATCCATCCCGAACCGGGGCGGGAACTGCCAGAGCACGACGGAGAGCTTCTCCCCCAGGCCGAGGGCTGATTCGAAGAACCTCCTCAGGGGCCCCTCGGGGTCTTTGAGCCTCTTTATGTGGGTTATGAACCTGCTGCCCTTGATGGAGAAGGTATAGCCCTGAGGGCTCTCGTCGTGCCACCGGCTGAACGAGGCCTTCTTCGGGAGCCTGTAGAAGGTGACGTTCAGCTCCACCGTGTCGAAGACCTCGGTGTAGAACCTGAACCATGACCTCTTGGGAAGGTCCTCGGGGTAGAAGGTGCCCCTCCAGTGATCGTACATGAAGCCGCTGCAGCCCACCTTCACATTTGCCATAATAGAATTGTATCATAAGAGATGTAAAACCGGCGTGCCGGGGGTTCAACCGTGGGGGCCTCTTCGTGGGCCCGGAAGGGAGGTGGGCGTGTCCATTAGCAGGGAGCTGATCGATATCCTCGCCTGTCCCAAGTGCAAGGGCGGTCTCCTCTACAGGGAGGGCGAGGGGTTCACCTGTGAGGAGTGCCGTCTCATCTATCCGATAAGGGACGGCATCCCGGTGATGTTGATCGACGAGGCCCTCCCCCTTGACAGGGGGGTTGACTAATCCGTGCCGATAGGGATTTAATATCAGGTGTTCATGATCCGCCCTTGATCCTCCGGCGGCAGGGAGGCCCACAGGGTCGGATGGAGCGGGGTCGCGGCAGCAGGGCTGCCCGGATCCCGTCCCGTTGGAAGATGAAAAGGTATCTCGTCATCCCTTTCAGCATACTCCTTCTGATCTCCTGCTCTTCCAAGAAGGCGGTCAGGACCGACGCCTTCAACCCCGAGGAGCTCCTCCAGCAGGCGGTCGGTCTGATCGAGGAGGATGAGTACGACGAGGCGCGGAAGCTCCTCTTCGAGGTGAAGAACCGCGACCTCTCCAAGAAGTACGCCCCGATCGCCCAGCTGAAGATCGCCGAGTCCTATGCGCTGGAGGGACAGCCGGAGCTCTCCATCCAGGAGTACAGGACGTTCATGCAGCTTTATCCCGAGCATTCCCTGGCACCCTATGCACAATACAGGATCGCCCTCGTCTACTTCGATCAGATCGAAAGCCCCGACAGGGGGGCCGGCGTGGCGAGAAAGGCCCTTGAGGAGTTCCAGCGGCTCCTGAAGCTCTATCCCAGGAACCCCTACCGTGAGGCCGTGGAGCTGAAGATGGAGAGGTGCAGGGAGCTCATCGCTGAATACGAGTACCTCGTCGGAAAGTTCTACTACAAGAAGGGCTCCTACAGGGCCGCCCTCGGCAGGTTCCTCGGCCTCCTGAGGGACTTCCCAGGATACAGGAACACACCGGAGGTCCTCTACCTCACCGGACTGTCCTACAGGGAGCTGGACAACGCCGAGGAGTCCGCACGTTACCTCGAGGAGCTGATCACACGGTTCCCGGAGAGCGAGTTCTCCGGCAGGGCCGGCAAGCTCCTCTCCTCCCTGAAGCGGTGAGCCACTTCCCGGTCTTTCTGAACCTCGAGGGGAGAAGGTGCGTCGTCATCGGCGGGGGCAAGGTCGCCGAAAGGAAGGTCCTCTCCCTCCTCGAGGCGGGGGCCTCGGTCACGGTCATCAGTCCGGAGCTCACCGAGGTGCTTCAGGACCTGAGCTCCCGCGGGGTGATCGAGCACCTGCCGAGGGGATACCGTGAGGGTGACCTGAAGGGGGCCTGCATCGCCATAGCCGCCACGCCGGATGCAGGGCTGAACAGGAGGGTCTCCGAGGAGAACCCCGGCGTCCCCCTGAACGTGGTGGACAGCCCCGAGCTCTGCTCCTTCATCGTCCCCTCCGTGGTGAGGAGGGGTCTGTTGAGCATCGCCGTCTCCACCTCCGGTGCAAGCCCGGCCCTCTCACGAAGCATCAGGGAGGAGCTTGAAGAGCTGTACCCTGAGGACCTCGGTGGGTTCCTCGACGAGCTCGCCCGGACGAGGAGGGCCCTGACGGCCTCGGGGCTCGCCGGGGACAGGAGGCGCAGGATCCTCAAACGCCTCGGCAGCAGGGAGGTCCTGGAGGTGGTGAGGGAGGGAGGCCTGGAGGCCGGCAGGCGCTACATCAGGGGGCTGCTGCAGGAGGAGGGCCTGCCTCCCGACGGGTTGGAGACGCCTCCTCCGGCCCGGTGAGGCCTCGGGGGGTCACTCCTCGGGCTTGAACCTCTCCTGCAGCTTCTCCATCAGCTTGGGCATCGTCGTGTACTCGAGGTCGTCCAGCCCCAGCCTGTGCGGTTCGAAGGGGCCATGGGCCCTCAGGTAGTCGCTGATCTCGTTCGATATCTGCCTCGCCCTGTCGAAGGAGGGGTCGTCGAAGAGGTCCCTGGGGCCTACGAAGTGGCCGTTGGTGATCTGGAACCCTGCGGCGATCACCCTCGGCGGACCGTCGAACCTCGACGGGTTCGCCTCGTAGAAGGGCACGGGCATCAGCGGGCCGTGGTGAGAGCCGCGCATCCAGCCCTCCACGATATGGGGGAAGGCGAAGGGCTCGAGGGCCTCCCCGACGGCGGGCATCCCTGACTGGCACCTGACGATCAGGACGGGATCGTCCTTGCCGACGTACTTTCCCGCTATCAGACTGAGCTTCTGTGTGGAGGCGGAGGCGCAGATCTCCCCGTCCTTCCTGAAGACCCTCCTTATCATGAACCTCCTCATGGCGCCGATGAACATGAGGAGGTCGTACATCTCCTCGGGACAGGAGAGGGTGATGGTCTTGTGGCCGTACACATCGACGACCTCGAACCTGAACCCCTCGTGCATCGTGGGATCGATCACCAGACCGGCGGTGTTGAAGGGATCGGCGAACATCCTGTACAGGGGGAAGTTCCAGGCACCGGGGGAGGTCTTGTCGGCCATGAAGATTATGACCGGCTCCGATCTCCTCTCCGTGAACTCCATCTCCGCCACACCAGGACCCATCCCCTTTATATTCCCCGAGAAGGCGTCACTGAGGAGGTCCTGACCCGCTCCGTACAGTTTCAGCCTCTTCGCCTCTTCCGTCGCTGCAACGAAAGTGTCCCAGGCGAGCTGGTGGATCTCCTCGTTGTCCACGCCCCTCCGGTGGGTCATGATCAGTTCCAGGTCGTCTCCCACCCTCGTGACGTGGAAGTCGATCAGCTCACCCCTGTCCTTGGCCTTGGAGAGCCTCTCCTTCGCGACCTCCAGCAGGTTCTGGTGGATACTGGAATGCCCGACATAACCACCTACGTCGGCCTTGATGACACTCAGGGTAATCTTATCAGACATCGCCGAAAACCTCCTCTATTTCTTGAGTTTTTTCCCGAGCCTCTTCTCAACGGACCTTACCTTCAACTCCAGCCTGTTCGGCTTCCCCTTCCGGTCATCTATGGATATGGTTGTTATCGCCCTGTCAGCCTTCTTCATCACCGCGTTGTGGCACTTCCTGATCAGCCGCATGATCTCCGTCCAGTCGCCCTCGACACAGGTTCCCATCGGGTTGACCTTGTAGGGCAGGCCGCTCTCGTCGACGATCCTGAGGACGTCGGCGAGGTACTCACCGATGCTGCTGCCCACCCCCACCGGGACTATGCTGAATTCCACCAACATCGTTTCCCTCCTCGATGCCGCCTCGGCGCCCTCGGCGGGAAGGCGGGGATGCGTCTCCGCCGGCCTACCCCTTCAGGGCGTCGACAGCGCCTCTTGCAGGAAGCCCCGACCCCTGGTCTGTGAGCTTCACCCTCTCAAAACAAAGAGGGGGGACAGAGCCGGCTCCATCCCCCCGATGAGAGATAAACTACTTGATTGCATCTTTGAGACCCTTGCCGGGCGTAAACTTCGGGACCTTGGTAGCGGGAATCCTGATCTCCTGCCCTGTCCTCGGGTTGCGTCCCTTCCTGGCCTTCCTCTTGGAAACCGAGAAGGTACCGAAGCCGACGAGCGTCACCTTCTGGTTCTTCTTGAGCGCCTTTCTGATGCTGTCCAGCAGTGCCTCGAGCGCCCTGCCTGCATCGGCCTTGCTCAGTCCGGCCTCTGAAGCGATCTTGTCGATAAGGTCGGATTTCGTCATCCAAGTCTTCCCCCCTTTCTGCTGTAGATTTATGATCATATAGTTCCGGGCCGTAAAGGACACGCCTTCAGGCCCAGTAAACTGCAGAACCATCGATAACATTCAGGGTGGTGTACGATGAAAAAAGCCCTGAATAACAGTAACAAGAAAAGCGATTTTTGTCAAGAGAAAAATTAACCGAGGGCCTCCTTAATCGCCTTCACCAGCGTCTTGACGTCACGATCGGGTATCGTCCGGAGATCGACGACGACCCTGTCCTCCCTGATCCTGGCCACCACCGGCGTGGTACCCCTCCTGAGCCGCTCTGCCACGGTCAAGGCCGAGAGGCCCTTCCTCTTCAGCACCACCACGTATGTGGGGAGATACACACCGGGGAGCGCGCCACCGCCTGCCTGGGATTCGTCCCTCTCGATATCAGCCTCCACGGTCTTCAGCTCCCTCCTTATCAGGAGACGGACCCTCTTCGCCCGCCTCTTCAGCCTCTCCTCATCCTCAAGGAGGGCCTTCAGCACGGGGATCCTCTCCCTCGCCTTCTCGGTGTCGGCGTACTGCAGCAGGGTCTCCTCGAGGGCGGCGAGGGTGAGCTTGTCGATCCTCACGGCCCTTGTGAGCGGATGCCGGCTGATCCTGTCGATGAGCGCCTTCCTGCCGAGTATTATACCCGCCTGCGGTCCTCCGAGGAGCTTGTCACCGCTGAAGGTCACGATATCCACCCCCTTGCCGACCACCTCCTGGACCAGGGGCTCGCCGTGTATGCCGTAGGGTTTCAGGTCGATCAGACAGCCGCTGCCGAGGTCGAACATCACGGGCACCCCCCTCTCCCTGCCGAGCTCGACCAGTTCGTCGATGGATACCTCACCGGTGAAGCCGATCAACCTGTAGTTTGACCGGTGGACCTTGAGGATCAGGGCGGTCCCGTCGCCGAGGGCCTCTCTGTAGTCCCTCAGGTGTGTCTTGTTGGTGGTGCCCACCTCCCTCAGTACGGCGCCGCCCTGGCGCATCACGTCCGGGATCCTGAAGGCACCCCCGATCTCCACGAGCTCCCCCCTTGAGACCAGGACCTCCCTTCCGGCCGCGAGCGCACTGAGGCAGAGGAGCACCGCCGCGGCGTTGTTGTTGACCACGATGGCGTCCTCGGCACCGGTGAGCTCCCCCAGTATCCACCTGAGATGATCGTACCTCCTCCCCCTACCTCCCTCCTGGAGGTTGTACTCCAGGTTGGAGTAACCCCTGGCCACCCGCTCGATATTCTCCAGGGCGCCGGCGGACAGGGGGGCGCGGCCGAGGTTGGTGTGGATCACCACACCGGTGGCGTTCAGCACGGGCCTGAGCCTCCTGGCCGTGAGCCTCTCGATCTTTATCTCGATGTCGCTGGCGAGGGCCTCTATGGCTGTGTCCGGTGTGTAGCCCTTCTGTATCTCCTCCCGCTTGAAGGCGAGGACCTCCCTTATGGCGGCGAGGACGTATCTCCTGGGGTAGCGGTCGAGCCAATCGGCGCCGAAGGGGCTCTTCAGTACCTCGTCCACGGATGGAAGCCTTCTGAGCAGTTCCTGCCGTTGCATCATGGGTCTTCCTCGAGGCCCCGGTGGACCGTCGAAAGGCAAGGGATCACGGTTTCACCCGGGAAAACGACCCTATTATACATGATCACGGCCGTGGTGTAAATAGCCGTCCCGGTCCGGTTTCAGCCCCTGATCCCGGCGATCCTTCTGAAGAGGCCCATACCCCTCATCTCCTCCAGGGTGAGGGGTGTCTTCCGCCTCCAGTTCGGGTACTCATCTATGGTGCCCGGGAGGTTCTGTTGATCCAGGGTGCCGAGGACGTCGTCGAGGTTCACCATCAGGAGCTTCGACGGGGTCATCCCGAGGAAGCGGTAGATCGCCAGGCACAGCTCCTCGGTCATCACCGGAAAGAGGGCTGTGTCGGCCCCGGGCAGGAGTCCGGCGTCCCTCAGCGCCCGGAGTATCCTCGCCCTGTCTGACTCCCTCCTCCGGAGTTCGCTCCGGAAGGCCTCCTCGTCGGGGTACATGTGGAGCCTCTTCTTCACCTCTATGTCCCTCCCTGCCCAGAACCCGCTCAGTGTGGGCAGGTCATGGGTGGTGGTGGAGGTGATGGCCATGGCGGGATAGGCCTCGGGCGGCAGGAACTCGCCCGTGGAGTAGTCCCTCTCGAAGTAGAAGAGCCTGAAGGAGAGCATCCCGAACCTCTGGAGGGCCTCCCTCACCCCTTCGGACATCGTTCCCAGGTCTTCAGCCACGATCACCGCCCTGTTCCTGACGCTCTCGAGGGCTATTATCCTCAGCAGGTCTTCATGGGGGTAGCCCACATACGCGCCCTCGTCAGGGGCAGCCCCCCGGGGGATCCAGAAGAGCCTGAAGAGCCCCAGGGCGTGGTCGATCCTGAGCGCACCGGCACGGCGGAGGTTCTTCCTGATGAGCTGGACGAAGAACTCGTAGCCCTGCTCCCGGAGCCTCTCCGGTATCAGGGGCGGGAAGCCCCAGTTCTGGCCCTTCGGGTTGAAGTCGTCCGGCGGTGCGCCGACGTCCACCTCGGGGGCGAAGATCCCCTGGTTGGCCCAGACGTCGCTGCCGGCAGCGAGGGAGCCGACGGCAAGGTCCCTGTAAAGGCCCACGACCATGCCCGAGTCCCCGGCCTTCCGGGAGACGTCGTCGAGCTGTTGATCGATCAACCACTGCAGATACTCGTGGAAGACCACCTCGGGCTCATGCCTCTCCTTGAAGGTCTTCACCTCCTCCGTCTCCGGTGAGCGGTACTCCGTCGGCCAGTCCTTCCAGTGGTGGAGCCCCGAGGCGCTGAAGTGCTCGTAGAGGGCCATGAAGGTCGCATAGTCCTGCAGAGCCCTCCCCTCTGAGGAGAGGTAGCGCCTGAACTCCTCGCCCCTCTCCGTCATGGCGAGGTAATGGAGCTCGTAGAAGGAGAGGAAGGCCGCATCGAGCACCACCCTCTTCAGCCTCGCCACAGCCTCGTAATCGACCAGTCCCGCCTCCCTCACCCTGTGGAGCTCCCTCAGGAACCCGGGGCTCTCCATAACTGCCCTCGCCCTCTCCGAGGCGAAGACGTCCTCGACCCTCAGGATATCGATGTAGATCAGGTTCGAGTAGAGGCGGCTTACCGGGGAGTAGGGGCTTATGCCGTAGGGGCTCTGGTTGGTGATGCTGTGCAGGGGGTTGATCGCCACGAACCCGCCGCCCAGCTCTCCGCCCACCCACTCGATCAGGTCCTTCAGGTCGGTCAGGTCCCCCACGCCCTGGTCCCTCCCGGATCGGAGGGCATAGAGGTTGACGGCGAGCCCCCACGTCCTGCCGCCCTCCGTCAGTCCTGGGGGGAGGTAGCATCTCTCGGGGGTTATGATGAGCCTCATCCTTCCTGAGAGGCTCCTCCCCGCAGCGGTTACATCCACCCTGACGTCGTAGTACCCGATTCCACGGTCCACCCTGTTGGGGATGGCCACCTCCCTGAACCCCCCGCCTGCCTCCCCGGCCGCCGGCGCCCTGTCGAGGCGCACATCCGTCACCTCCCGGCGGCCCTCCTCGTCGGTGACGGTGCACCTCACCGCGGCGTCTGTGAGCCCGTCGTCCAGGGGCAGGCGTATCGGGAGGAGGGGGGGCTGGTTGCCCACGGAGACCACCATCACGGGCTCGATCAGAGCGTGGTCCCTCTTCCGCCTGATCCCCTCGATGGCGCTCCGGAGCCCCTCGGCACTCCCCGTGTCATAACCCATCGCCCTGAGCAGGGCCTCTTTGGTCTCGCAGGAGACGCTCCTGGGTTTGCCCCAGATGTCATGATACTCGGGTATGATGCCGCAGAGCTCGGCCAGCTCGTCGACGAGTTTCTCTCTGTCCATCCTCCGCGGAGTCCTCTTGTGATGATTGCCGTATCAATGAAAACCCTGCGGCGAGCCGCAGGGGTCTTCGGGTCATGAGCCGGTTGACGATACCATGCATCCGCTCCGCATTATTGTAATTCGGCTGCTCCCTCCGTTGCAAGGCGGCTTTAAGGGCCGAGCAATAAGGGGTGGTTTTTTTTTATAATAACCAGATTCCACTGTATGGAGGTGACGGATTGGAGAGGGTCCTGAGCGGGATGCAGCCGAGCGGCTATCTCCACCTGGGAAACCTGATGGGGGCCCTCCGCAACTGGGTGAGGCTGCAGGACCGGTACGACTGTTTCTACTTCATCGCCGACTGGCACGCCCTCACCACCAACTACACTGAGCCCTCGGTGATCAAGGAGTACTCCCGGGACCTCCTGTTGAACTTCCTTGCGGCAGGGCTTGATCCCCGGAGGTGCACCATCTTCGTCCAGTCGAGGGTCCTCGAACATGCAGAGCTGCACATCCTGCTCAGCATGATCACCCCCCTGGGCTGGCTCGAACGGGTGCCCACGTACAAGGAGAAGAAGGAGGAGATAAGGGACAGGGACATAGGGACCTACGGCTTCCTCGGCTACCCGGTGCTGCAGTCGGCGGACATACTGATCTACAGGGCGAGGTACGTCCCCGTCGGGATAGATCAGCTGCCGCACCTGGAGATAACCAGGGAGATCGCGAGGCGGTTCAACCACCTGTACAAGGCTGAGGTCCTGCCGGAACCCGAGCCCCTGCTCACGGAATTCCCGAAGGTCACGGGCGTGGACGGCAGGAAGATGTCGAAGAGCTATGACAACTGTATCTACCTCAACGATCCTCCCGAGATGGTGGAGAGGAAGATACTCACCATGGTCACCGACACGCAGAGGAAGAGGCGGTCCGACCCCGGTGATCCCGAGAGGTCGCCCGTGTTCCAGCTCCACAAGGTCTTCTCCTCGGAAGAGGAGATCTCGGAGGTGGCGGAGGGGTGCAGGACTGCAGGGATCGGATGCATAGACTGCAAGAGGATCCTGATAAAGAACGTCTTCGCCGTCCTTGAACCGATCTGGACGAAGAGGAAGGAGCTCTCCGAGAGGCCGGCCCTGGTGGGCGAGATCCTCGAGCAAGGCGTGCAGAAGGCGACCGCGGCGGCGAGGGAGACGATGGCCGTCGTGAGGGAGGTCCTCGGGATGTACTGAACCCCCTCCCGGGCCGCGCTGACAGGCAATGGGCAGGATATTCGACTGGTTGGACAGCCGTTTCGGTTTGAGGTCTTCCCATCCGGGATTCCTGGAGAGAGCGCTGCCGGAGAAGCTCGGCTACCTGCACTGCCTCGGCGGCGTCGCCTTCACGATCTACCTCAGCCTCCTCTTCACGGGCCTGCTCCTATCGGTCTATTATGTGCCCTCCGAGGCCGAGGCGTACCGGAGTATCCTGAGGATCGACAGGGAGGTGAGGCTCGGATGGCTGGTGAGGAGCATCCACAAGTGGGGGGCCGACCTCCTGATCCTCTTCATCGTCCTCCACACCCTGAGGGTGGTCTCCTCGAGGGCCTACCGGCCGCCGAGGGAGCTGAACTGGTTGGCAGGCTCCCTCACCCTGGTGGTGGCCTTTGCATCGGGCTTTACAGGTTACCTCCTGCCCTGGGACCAGAAGGCCTACTGGGCCACCGTCGTCGGTACATCCATGGCGGGCACCGTACCCCTCGTCGGAAGGCACCTGGTTTACCTGCTGAGGGGAGGGCCTGAGGTGGACGGCGGCACGCTCATACGGTTTTACAGCATCCACGTCCTCTGGCTTCCGCTGTTGATGGCCCTTCTGCTCTGGGCACACTTCCACATGGTGAAGAGGCAGGGTATATCAGGGGGGTTATGAGAGCTCCCTCCTGCCCTCGAGGGCCTTGCCCAGGGTCACCTCATCGGCATACTCGATGTCACCGCCCATGGGGAGGCCGTAGGCTATCCTCGTCACCTTGACCCTGTAGGGAGCCAGCATCTCCTTTATGTACCGGGCGGTCATCTCCCCCCTCGTGTTCGGGTTCGTGGCCACGATCACCTCCTTGACCGCCGAGTTCTCGACGCGCTCCTTCAGCTCCCTCAGCTTGAGCCTCTCCGGCGTGACGCCGTCCATCGGTGAGAGGGAGCCGAGCAGGACGTGGTAGCGGCCCCTGTACAGCCCGGTCCTCTCGATGACGGCGATGTTGCTAGGTTCCTCGACGACGCAGAGCCTCTCCTGCTCACGTGCTCCGTCGTTGCAGATGCTGCAGAGCTCCTCACCGGTGACGTTGAAGCATACGGGGCAGAACCTGGCCTTCTCCTTCACGTCCACGATCGCCCTGGCTATCGACCTGGCCTCCTCTTCGGGCATGGCGAGTATGAAGTAGGCAAGCCTCTGGGCGGTCTTCCTCCCGATGCCCGGAAGCCTGGTCAGCTCTTCGGCGAGGTTGCCGATCAGGTCCTTCATTTACCGAAGAGGTCCCCCAGTCCGCCCATTCCCGGCAGCTGTAGCCCGCCCGTGAGGCGGGACATCTCCGACTGGAGCATCTCCTGGGCCCTTCTGAGGGCCTCGTTGCAGGCGGCCACGATCAGGTCCTCCAGCATCTCCACGTCCTCGGGGTTCACGACCTCGCGGTCGATCTTGACCGACACTATCTCTCCGGCCCCGTTCGCCACCGCCGTCACCATCCCCCCGCCGGCGGAGGCCTCGACGGTCTTGGTCCTGGCCTCCTGCTGCACCTTCGCCATCTCGGCCTGCAGCTTCTGGGCCTGTCTCATTATGTCGCCGAGCATCTTCTTAGACATCTGTCCTCCTTTTGTCGATGATTCTCCCCCCGAGGGTCTCCATGACCTTCCGCTCCTCGGGGCTGATCTGCAGGCGGCCGTTGCTTGCCTGCTTCCTCTCCTCCTGCTTGACCACCTTTATCTCCCTTATCCCCTCTCCCATGTCCGTCAGAAAGGGCCGCAGCCTCTCCAGGGCCCTCTCCACCGACTCGGCATGGATGGAGTGTCCGCCGTTGAAGCTGAGGACGAGCCTCTCGGCCTCGACGGAGGCCTCTGCATACTTGAGCCTCGAGGCGAGCACCGGGTCCTTCTCCTCGATCGCTGCGAGCACCTCCTCCCAGGTCCCGGCTCCCCGGGGACCGGCCGTAGATGCCCCCGATCCACGGGAGCGCTCCTTCAGGAGCTCATCCCTCCGGCCGGAGATCTCCTCTATGATCTCTGACACGGGCCTGAGGTTGCTGAGGAGGGAGGCCCTGATGAGCCCCATCTCGAGGGCGATGCGCGGAGAGAAGGCGTTTCTCACCTCCGCCTCCGTCTTTATCGCCTCTGACAGGAGGAGGGTCAGCTCCTCCTCCGTCGCTCCGGAGAGGGCCTTCTTTACGTACTCCCTCGCCACCTCTGTCAGTTCCGTCTCGCTCACCGTACCGGTGATCTTGGACACCAGCAGCGTCCGGATGAACTGCATGAGTTCCCTTGCGAAGGCCCTGAAATCGGTGCCCGAGTCGTAGAGGGCCTCGATCAGGGAGATGATCTCCCTCCTCTCCCCCTTCAGGAGGGCATCGGTCATCCTTATCACCAGATCGGCGTCCGTCAGCCCCAGGAGGTCCCTCACCTCCGACTCCGTCACCTCTTCTGAGAAGGCCGAGAGCTGATCGACGAGGGTGAGGGCGTCCCTCAGGCTCCCCTCCGCCGCCCTCGCCACCAGCTCCACCGCCTCCTCGGTTATCCTTATCCCCTCTTCGGCGGTTATGCGTCTCAACCGCGCCTTCATCTCCTCGAAGGGGACCCTCTTGAAGGAGAGGTGCTGGCATCGGGAGAGCACGGTGACGGGGACCTTCTGCGGAGCCGTGGTGGCGAGGATGAAGATCACATGGGGAGGCGGCTCTTCGAGGGTCTTCAGGAGCGCGTTGAAAGCCGACTGGCTCAGCATGTGGACCTCGTCGATGATGTAGACCTTGTACCGTCCGGCGGAGGGCGCGTACCTCACCCTCTCCCGCAGGTCCCTTATGTCGTCCACGCTGTTGTTCGATGCACCGTCTATCTCCATCACATCGACGGAGTGGCCCTCGGTGATGGCCCTGCAGAAGTCGCACCCTCCGCAGGGCTCCGGGGTCGGGCCTGAGGCGCAGTTCAGGGCCTTTGCGAGTATCCTCGCCGTGGAGGTCTTTCCCACCCCCCTCGGCCCCGAGAAGAGATAGGCGTGCCCGATCCTGCCCCCGGAGACGGCGTTCTTGAGGATGGTGCTCACCGTCTTCTGTCCCACCAGCTCGTCGAAGCTGCCGGGGCGCCATCTCCTGGCGAGAACGATATAGCTCATCTTCCGACCTCGGACATCCTGAGAATCATCAGTCCCCCTTGATGCAGCCAGGCAACAACTTGCTGCGGCACCGGGTCGAGATACTTACCGTTGCTTCCTTCCGGACCTGGCGGGGTTCATATCCTTCCCGTGCGCAGGGCTGCTGCCCGGCTGCATCAAGGGGACCGTCAGCCGTCCTGTATGGCGGAGAGGGAGGGATTCGAACCCTCGGTGGAGCTATCAAACCCCACACACGATTTCCAGTCGTGCCCCTTCAACCACTCGGGCACCTCTCCATCCATAGGGAAACGTTAAATTATAGCATAACCGCGGAAGAGCCGACCAAGCCGGGATTCACTGGGTGAGACCGTAGGACTTTATCTTCCTGTGGAGGTTGCTCCGTTCTATCTGGAGCACCTCAGCCGTCCTGGATATGTTCCAGTTGTTCTCCCTCAGCTTCTTCAGGATGAAGTCCCTCTCGAAGGCGTCACGGGCGTCCTTCAGGGTCTGGAAGGAGAAGTAGTCCGTGGCCCTGATCTCGAAGAAGGCGACATCCCGCTCGGTTATCCTCTGGGATGTGGTCATGATCACCAGCCTCTCTATCGCATTCCGGAGCTCCCTGACGTTACCGGGCCAGTTGTAGCGGTTGAAGAGATCGAGGGCCTCCCTGGTGATCTCCCTCTTGGGTCTGCCGTACTCCCTGGTGATGCTCTCCAGGAAGTACTCCACGAGGAGCGGGATGTCCTCCTTCCTCTCCCTCAGGGGCGGAACCTTTATGGGTATCACGTTCAGCCTGTACAGTAGGTCCTCCCTGAAGTTGCCGCTGTGCACCTCCTTCAGGAGGTCCTTGTTCGTCGCGGCGATGATCCGCACATCCACTCTTATGTTCTTGCTCCCGCCGACCCTCTGGAACTCCTGGGTCTCGATCACCCTCAGCACCTTTGCCTGCGTCTGCAACGACATATCCCCTATCTCGTCGAGGAAGAGGGTGCCGCCGTCGGCGAGCTCGAACTTCCCCTTCTTCCTCTCGTGGGCGCCTGTGAAGGAGCCCTTCTCGTGGCCGAAGAGCTCGCTCTCTATCAGCTCCGTCGGTATGGCCGCACAGTTCACCTCGACGAAGGACTTCCTGGCCCTGGGGCTCTTCTCGTGTATGAGGCGGGCGACGAGCTCCTTGCCGCTGCCGCTCTCACCCATGATCAGCACCCTGCTCGAGCTCGATGCGACCATCTCGATCTGCTGGCGGAGGCTCTTTAC
>WGEZ01000071.1 GCA_015492515.1 Nitrospirota bacterium | reverse complement strand
ATTATGAACACCGGCCTGTGCCTCCGCTGCTTCATTATCCGGTGCATCTCCTCTTCGAGGAGTATGAACGTCGGTGCGCCTGCGGAGCAGATGACGATGTCGGTGTTGACGAGTTCGTTCTTGAACTCCTCGAACCTCACCGCCCTGCCGTTGAGCTCCTCTGCAAGCTCGACCCCCCGGGCATAGGTCCTGTTGGCCACGGTGACGTCGGTGACGCCGTTGCCGATCAGGTGCCTGGCGGCGAGCTCGGCCATCTCACCGGCTCCGATGAGGAGGAACCTCTTCCTGTCGAGATCGGCGAAGATCTTCTTCGCCAGCTCCACCGCGGCGTAACTGATGGATACGGCGTTCTCCGCGATCCTCGTCTCCGTCCTCACCGTCTTGGCCACTGATATGGCCTTCTTCAGGAGCCTGTTCAGGATTCCGTCGGTGGCCTTCCTGGAGAGGGCGAGCTCGAAGGCCTCCTTCACCTGTCCCAGGATCTGGGGCTCACCTATCACCATCGAGTCGAGGCTGGAGGCGACCCTGAATATGTGCCTTACGGCCTCCTGGTCTGTATGGAAATAGAGGGCGCCCTCGAGCAGTCCGGGCTCGATGGAGTGGAACACCGAGAGGAAGGCCTTGATCGAGCCGACCGCCCTCTCGGGATCATTCACATGGGTGTAGACCTCCACCCTGTTGCATGTGGACAGGATCACCACACCTCTGACCTCCGGTATCCGGAGGAACCCCTCGAGCCCTTCTTTCAGTTTGGGGCCGTCAAAGGCGAGCCTCTCCCTCACTTCAACCGGGGCGGTCTTGTGGTTCAGTCCGGTAACCAGTATCGTCATCTCAAAAGGTGTGAATCCCCTTCAGCAGAAGATTTGCTCCAAAGAACGTGAACAGCACTATGCAGAAGCCGATTATGGAGAGAATGGCCGCCCGCCTGCCCCTCCAGCCTGCAACGAGCCTTACATTGAGCACCAGGGCGTATACTACCCATGTGATCAGCGACCAGACCTCTTTCGGGTCCCAGCGCCAGTAGCTCCCCCAGACGCTCTCCGCCCAGATGGCGCCGGAGACGATGGCGAGCGTCAGCAGGGGGAACCCCAGGGTTATGAGCTTGTAGTTTATCTCATCCAGGATCTGCAGGCTCGGGAGCCTGTGGAAGAGGCTGCCGAGGTGCTTCGACTTGACGAAATACTCCTGAACGAGATACATCAGCCCCAGGCCAGCGGCCATTGCAAAGGCGGCGTCTCCCAGGAACGCCAGGGCTACATGGATGCTGAACCAGGAGCTCTGGAGCATCGGGCTCAGGGGCTTGATCTCTCTGGGTAGTACGGATGAGGAAAGCATCAGTACGAAGACGCAGGGCATGATGAAGGAGCCGAGCAGGCCGATCCTGTAACGGTACTCGACGTAGAAGAAGAGGAGTACGATGCACCATGAGAAGAAGGAGGCCGCCTCGTGGAGGCTGGTGATCGGCAGGTGTCCGGAGAGGAGGAACCTCGCGATCAACACCACCGTATGGAGGAGGAACCCTATCACCACAAGGACGAACATCAGCCTCGTCGTCGCCTTGCTCCCCCTGAAGAGCTCGGCGATACCGACGATGGTGGCGGCGAAGTAGAAGGTGAGGGCTAATTCAAAGAGTATAACCATCAGAAACAACCAAGCTCACAGTTGGTGATCCTTATCTGCAGCTCATCAGCGATCCTTCCCAGCTCACGGTAGGGGACGCCCTCCTCTTCCGCCATCTTCCTGGCGGCGGCGCAGGTGATGGTCCTGCCCCTTGCACGGCCGAGGAGCCTCTCCCTCAGCCCTTCCGTCGTCCCTCCCCGGAGCATCTCCACCACCCGCTCCTTCAGCATCCGGAAGCCATCGGCCTCCTTGAGATCGATCCGGATGACCTCTCCCTTCAGGGGCGGTAGCCCCCCGGCGGAGACGGACCGGGGATCACCTTGATGGATTATGAGATCGGCCTTGCGGAGGGCCCTCGACGCCGAGGGCTTGATCCTTCCCGGGTCCTTCCCGAAGACGAATATTACTATATCGGGGCTCAGGAACTCAATCGGGGAGTTCCCCTCCACCATCACCCCCTCACACCCCGGAAGCATGTCCAGGGCGAGGGAGAGGGCCTCCTTCAACCCTGTCTCAGGTGACTGGACCCAGACGACGCCGTCGGCCCCGGCCTCCCTCATGCGGGAGGTGTCCTTTGAGTCTTCGGCATCGGGAGCGGGTCTGACCGATGTGTAGAAGGCCGTCTTTGTGTACTTCACGGCACACCACGAGCCCGGGAGGAGCCTGAGGAGGTTCTCCGCAACGGTCGTCTTGCCGCATCCGCTGTGGGCGCCGCCTATGCAGATCAGTTTCCGTCCCATCTAACTATTTTAACCCATAACCCTCCTTTTATACATCGGCCTCAGGAGGCTGTGAACTCACTTTCACAAAACGTTCCGGATCGGTGAATAACTTTTTCCTTGAATCTCTCCCCCGAAGACGGGTAGTATATCCTGGCCTCTCTGATATAATTTAACTATAACCGGGGTTCAGCGATAACCGGTGTTATGGGACAGCAAGACAGGGTCTTCATTCGTTGCAGACCCGGGCGGACCGCTGTCATCATCCCTTATCGCTGGGATCCGTGCAGAGGCGAGTTCATGAATGGAGAACGGCATGGGACATCCTGGTGAGAGGAGGACCTGGCATCTCTGTGCAGCGGCCCTGTTTCTGCTGCTGATGCCGCTGTTTCATCCATCCGAGCCCTCCGCGGAGGAGGATATCCCGAAGTTCTTCGTCCCTCCGCCGCCGTTCTCGGAGGGTATATTCCCCTGTTCCCAGTGTCATGCCGGGATGGAGGCGAACCCGACGCGGAGGGAGCTCAGCTACCATACGGAAATAGCGAAGGGGTTCAACCATGCCGCCGACCAGAGGTGGTGCCTCGACTGCCACAACCCCGACGACAGGGACAAGCTGCGGCTGGCAAGCGGTAAGCTCGTCTCCTTCGAGGAGTCCTACTACCTCTGCGGCCAGTGTCACGGAACGATCTTCCGTGACTGGAAGGCCGGTGTGCACGGCAAGAGGACAGGCTACTGGAGGGGGAAGAAGGAGTATCGTCTCTGCGTCCACTGCCACAACCCCCACCGGCCGAGGTTCAAGCCGATCAAGCCCCTTCCACCTCCGATGAAGCCGGAGGACATCAAGTACAGGGAGCTCTCTCCTGAGGAGATACCGAGGAACCCCTTGAACGAGATATTGAGGAGTGAACGTGTCGAGAGAAAGTGACAGAAGAAGCGGAAGGCCCTGCCGATCCATCAGCCGGAGGGACTTCCTGAAGGGTACGGCCGCGGGTATTGCAGGCGCGGCGTTTCCCTTCGGCAGTACGATCGTTTCCGTCTGGGAGTCCTTCTTCCAGAAGCACTTCCGCGAGATGAGCCAGGACGAGATAAGGGATGTGATCGAGAGGCTCCAGAGGGAATACTCCGAGAAGTTCGACACCCGCATCGACATCAATGCCAGGAAGGCGATCCCCGGCACCCTCTTCGGCTACGGGCTCGACCTGTCGAGATGTATCGGGTGCAGGAGATGCGTCTACGCCTGTGTGAGGGAGAACAACCAGTCGAGGGACCCCCAGGTGCACTGGATAACGGTGCTCCGCTTCAAGAAGGGCGAGAAGTGGGTCAACGACCTTGAAGGAGCGGAGAAGTACTACTATCCCGAGAAGGTCCCCGAGGAGGGTTTCTTCTACATGCCCGTACAGTGCCAGCAGTGCGAGAACCCGCCCTGCGTGAAGGCATGTCCCACACAGGCGACGTGGAAGGAGCCCGACGGCATCGTGGTCATAGACTACAACTGGTGCATCGGCTGCCGCTACTGCATGGCGGCCTGCCCTTACGGCGCGAGACGGTTCAACTGGGGAAGGCCGAGGATACCAAAAGAGGAACTGAATACGGAAACCCATTATCTCGGCAACAGGCCCAGGTATGTCGGTGTTGTAGAGAAGTGCACCTTCTGCATACAGAGGACGAGGGCCGGCAGGTATCCGGCCTGCGTCGAGATCTGCCCCGTGGGTGCCAGGAAGTTCGGCAACCTCCTCGATCCGAATAGCGAGATACGTTACTGCATCGAGAACAAGAGGGTCTTCCGCCTCAAGGAGGACCTGAATACGCTGCCGAAGTTTTACTACTTCTTCGCCACATGATCAGGAAAGGAGTGTACGGGCCGTGTATTATGTGATAAGCGACTTTCTCAAGACCCTTAAACACGTCTCGAAGGGGAGCAAGTGGTACTACGGATGGCTCGCCTTCCTCACCTTCTTCATCCTCCTGGGCCTGGTGGCCTACATAAAGCAGCTCAATCACGGGTTGATAGAGACCGCCATGAGGGATCAGGTCTCCTGGGGGTTCTACATCTCGAACTTCACCTTCCTCGTCGGTGTCGCCGCAGCCGCCGTCTACCTCGTGGTGCCGGCCTACGTCTATAACTTCAGGCCCATTAAGGAGATAGTGCTCTTCGGAGAGCTCCTGGCAGCCACCGCCATCATGATGTGCATACTCTTCATCGTGGTCGACCTCGGCAGGCCCGAGAGGGTATGGCATATCCTGCCCATCGTGGGTGCCATGAACTTCCCCTCCTCTCTGCTGGCCTGGGACGTGCTGGTCCTGAACGGCTATCTCTTCCTCAACCTCTTCATCGCCTTCTATGCGCTGTTCAAACTCGCCCACGGCAAGGAGCTGAACATGCAGATAATCAAGCCCCTGATCATCATCTCCATCCCCTGGGCTATCAGCATCCACACGGTCACCGCCTTCCTCTACAACGGGCTCTCCTCAAGGCCCTTCTGGAACGCCTCGATACTGGCGCCGCGGTTCATCGCCTCGGCCCTCTGCTCGGGGCCTGCCCTGATGCTGATAATCTTCCAGATCGTCAGAAAGGTCTCGAGGATAGAGATAGAGGACAGGGCGATATTCAAGATCGCCGAGCTGATCGCCTATGCCATGGGGCTGAACCTCTTCCTCTTCGCCGCTGAGTTCTTCAAGGAGTTCTACTCCGGCAGCATCCACCTCGCACCGATGAAGTATCTGTACTTCGGTCTTCACGGTCATACGGGCATGGTGCCCTGGATGTGGACGGCCCTGATATTCAATATCACGGCCTTCATCCTGTTTCTGCTGCCGAAGACGAGGGAGCATTACTTCAGCCTGAATCTGGCCTGCGTCCTTGTGATCTCAGGGGTGTACATCGAGAAGGGGATGGGGCTGGTCGTGCCCGGTTTCATACCCGGGACCCTGGGGGAGATCTACGAGTACACGCCGACCATGGTCGAGAGGGTGATCACCATCGGCATATGGGCCGCCGGTGCTCTCATCTACACGCTGCTGCTGAAGTTTGCAATGCCCGTCTACACGGGTGATTTGAGGTTCACCGTCAGGGGCGAGAAGGCCCTGAAAACGACCGATTAGACCCCCCGGTGTTGTTGACTACCGGGGTCTATTCTGTTATACTTTTTCAATGAAGAGGCGCAGGTTTCTGAAATCCATGCTCGCCCTCCTGGGTTCGACGACCCTGCTCTCTTTCCTGTACCCCCTGCTGAGGTTCATCGCGCCCCCCACCGGTGAGGCGAGGGTGGAAAGGATCGTTATCCCGAAGGATGAGGTCCCGACAGGGGGCGCGAAGGAGGTCGTGTACAGAGAGACGCCGGTGATCATCATAAACAGGCCCGGCAAGGGGTACATAGCCCTCTCCAGGGTGTGCACGCACCTCGGCTGTCTCGTGGAGTACGACGGGAGGAAGGGGAGGCTCATCTGTCCCTGCCATGCAGGGGTGTTCAGTCTCGACGGCGTGGTCCTGTCAGGCCCTCCTCCGAAGCCCCTTCCCAGGTTCTCCCTCCGGATAGAGGGGGAGAATATCCTGATAGGATGATGACGCTGTGGCAGAGGATCATAAGGTGGCTGGATGAAAGGATAGGTCTCACGGAGCTCGTCGATACCCATCTCAAGGGGTACAGGGTGCCTTCAGAGGCCGGTGTCTTCTACACCCTCGGGATGGTGGCCGTTGTTGCTTACGCCATACAGGCGGTCACGGGCTTCGTCCTCCTCATCTACTACATACCTCATGCCGACTACGCCTTCCATGGTCTCCAGGAGATCATGAGGAAGGCCCCCTTCGGGTGGCTCTTCAGGATGATGCACGTCGTGGGGAGCAACATGATGGTGGCGGTCCTCTTCCTGCACCTCTTCTCCGTTTTCTTTACGGGTAGCTACAAGAAGCCGAGGGAGCTGACCTGGCTGACCGGTGGTTTGATGCTCCTCTTTGCGTTGCTTTTCTGCCTGAGCGGTTATCTGCTTCCCTGGAGCCAGCTGAGTTACTGGGCAACGACGATCGTCACCGCCATGCCGACCGCCTTTCCCTATCTTGGAGAGTATGTGACGAGGCTCCTGAGGGGTACGGAGCATGTCTCAGGTGTGACGCTGAACAGGTTCTTCGCCCTCCATGTGGCGATCCTGCCGCCCTTCCTCGTCTCCCTCATGGGGCTCCACGTCTTCCTCATCAGGCGTACGGGCATCTCGCCTTCCCCGTTCAGGAGGTCGGAGGGGCAGGCGGGTGGATATCCGCTCTATCCCCACTTCCTGCTGAAGGGGCTCTTCATGGTGATGGTCTATCTCGCGGTCATGTTCTTCATCATCAGCTTCATGCCCACCCTCTTCCTCCCCGCAGAGGCCAACGTCCCTGCCGACCCCTACAAGACGCCGGCCCATATCAAACCGGGCTGGTATTTCCTGGCTCCATACCAGATGCTGAAGCTGATTCCGAACAAGTTCCTCGGTATATTCATCGAGTTGCTCCTGCTCGGCGTCTTCCTGCTCTGGCCGTTCCTGGACACGAAGGAGGAGAGAAACATAATGAGGAGGCCGCTCCTGCTCGGTGTCTTCCTCCTCACCCTCACGCTCTGGATCCTGTTGACGCTCTGGGGGAAGTATTCATGAGATACATCCTGCTCCTTGCCGCCATTCACATCCTCTCCTCACCCGCCCTCGCCGACTTCAGAGAGGTCTTTGAAAGGGAGTTCCTGCTCAAGCCCTGGGCAGGCGCGGAGGTCGAAGAGAGCGTCTGTGTGGAGTGCCACACATCGGAGATCATGAAGCCCGAGTACAGGCACGTCGCCGAGGAGTGGAAGCTCAGCTGGCACTACCAGAACAGGGTCTCCTGCCACGACTGTCACGGCGGAGATCCGGAGGATGCCGCGATGTCGATGTCTCCCCAGAGGGGCTTCCTTGGGACCCCTGGATATACGGCGGTCCCGGAGTTCTGCGGAAAGTGCCATGTCGGCATCCTCAGGAACTACCTCGAGAGCGGACACGGCAAGGCGCTGAAGGCCGGGAAGAGAGGTCCGAACTGTGTGACCTGTCACGGCTCCCACGGGATCAGCAAGGCGAGCATAGAGATAATAAACGACAGGCTCTGCAGCCGCTGTCATTCCTACGAGAGGGCGAAGTCGATGAAACAGGCCCTCTTCCTCGTCGAGAAGAAGATAGAGAATATCGAGAAGGACCTTGAGGATCTGAGGGCCTCGGGGGTTTACACCGAAGATGAGAGGAAGGCCCTCTTCCGCACCCATGCGGAGTTCCGCGCCCTCTTCCACACCATCGACGTCTCGCTCGTGAAGAACAGGACCGACGAGTTCACGAAGAAGCTGGACGTGATACAGGAGAGGATAGAGGAGACCTCCTCCGAGCTCGCCTTCAGGAGGAACTTCTCCGCTTTCATCATGCTCCTCTTCGCCGGGATGGCCGTGGTGGTCTTTCTGCTCTCGAAGACCTATATGGATTGAGATCCCCGGAGAGGGCGCCCGGTCACGGCTGAAGGACCGGAGCCTGTCCATGCACCCCCATGCCCGATCCTTCGGACGGAGGCGGGAGGATGAGGGCCTTCGGAGCGGCGGGTGAGGCCGCCGCCCGCTGTCTGCGGATCGTCTGTGTGGATGCCGGCTGGACGTCCGATCCCTGATCGAGACGAGGGCCGGCTGTGTAAATAGACCGATTTTCCCTGAAGCCCCCTCTGTCGGGGGCTTCACATCCAGGTCGGAGCAAACACGGGGGAGTAAGGAGATGTTCAAGCTTCGGTTCCTCACGGCGGGAGAGTCCCACGGCAGGGGGCTCGTGGGTATCATCGAGGGTATCCCTGCAAACCTGGAGATAAACCCCGAGGATATCGACCGGGAGCTCATGAGGAGGCAGGCGGGTTTCGGTCGGGGCGGAAGGATGAAGATCGAGGCCGACAGGGTGGAGATCATCGGCGGGGTCAGGTGGGGCCTCACGATGGGCTCGCCCCTGGCGCTCTTCATCAGGAACCGCGACTGGGAGAACTGGCGGAGGGGGATGTCACCCGCGAGGGAGGAGAGGGGCTCTGCCCCACCGGTTACCAGGCCGAGGCCCGGGCATGCCGACCTGCCCGGGGTCCTCAAGTACGGGCAGCGGGATATAAGGAACATCCTGGAGAGGTCCTCTGCAAGGGAGACGGCCATGAGGGTGGCTGTCGGCGCTGTTGCCAGGCGGCTCCTCGAGGAGTTCGGCATAGCCGTCGGAGGGTTCGTCACAGCCATCGGCGACGTCTCGATGGAGATCGAGCCGTCGCAGCTGATGGAGGAGGATCTGAGGTCTCTCTCTGCTGCCGCCGAGGCATCGGAGCTGAGGTGTCCGGAGGCTGATACAGCGGCACGGATGAGGGAGGCCGTGGAGAGGGCTGCGGAGGGGGGCTACTCCCTGGGCGGGACGTTCCTGGTGTATGCAGTGGGCGTTCCCGTAGGGCTCGGCAGTCACATCCAGTGGGACAGGAGGCTCGACGCCCGTCTGGCCCACGCCTTCCTCGGTATCCAGGCCGTGAAGGGTGTGGAGATCGGCGGCGGGTTCGAGATGTCAAGGCGTCCCGGTGCCGAGGTGATGGACGAGATATTTCCCGCCTCAACGGGGAGGGGCTTTACGAGGAAGACGAACCACTCAGGGGGCATCGAGGGCGGGATCTCGAACGGGATGCCCGTGGTCGTCAGGGCAGCCATGAAGCCCATACCCACCCAGCGCAGACCCCTCAGATCCGTCGACATCGAGACCGGCGGCACCGTTGAGGCCGCCTACGAGAGGTCCGATGTCTGCGCGGTGCCGGCGGCGACGGTGATCGGCGAGGCGATGACCGCCCTTGTGCTCGCTGACGCCTTCCTGGAGAAGTTCGGCGGAGACAGCGTGGAGGAGACGCGACGTAACTACGAGGGCTTCCTGAAGAGCCTGTAGACTGAACCTCGGCCGATTCGCTATAATCCCTGTCAAAACGGAGGCTCTTCTCTCGACAGACGATGAAGAACATCGTACTCACCGGCTTCATGGGCACGGGCAAGAGCGCCGTGGGCAGGGAGATAGCCCGCAGGCTCGGCATGAGGTTCGTCGAGCTCGATGCCGAGATCGAGAAGGCCGAGGGCATGACGATCAGGGAGATCTTCAGCCGTTACGGAGAGCCCTACTTCCGCGACAGGGAGACGGAGATGGTCAGGAGGTTCTCGGAAGAGGACAACGTGGTGATCTCCACGGGAGGCGGAGTGGTCCTGAGGGAGGAGAACATGGAGGCCCTCAGGAAGAAGGGTGTGATAGTCTGCCTTACCGCCTCTCCGGAGACGATCCTGAGACGCACCAGCTCCTCGGAGGAACGTCCCCTGCTGAACGTCGATGACCCGCTCAAGCGGATAAAGGACCTCCTGGAGTACAGGCGTCCATTCTACGAGAAGGCGGACCTGATGATAGAGACGGACTCCCTCTCTCCGGCGGAGATCGCCGAAGAGGTGATCCAGCGGGTGAAGGAGCTTTGCGGAAGATGAAGAGGGAACAGTGGAAGAGCCAGCTCGGTTTTCTCCTTGCAGCGATAGGCTCTGCCATAGGGCTGGGCAACATCTGGCGATTCAGCTACATGGCCTACACCTACGGCGGAGGGGCCTTCCTCATACCCTACCTCACCGCCCTGCTGACGGCCGGCCTGCCGCTGCTGATCCTGGAGTTCGGTGTGGGACACGAACGCATCGGCTCAGCTCCCCTGGCCTACGCAAAGATAAGGAAGAACTGGGAATGGCTCGGCTGGTGGGCCGTGACCTTCGTGATGTTCGGCATTGTGCTCTACTACACGGTCGTGATCGCCTGGTGCCTCAACTTCTTCCTCCTCTCCTTCAACCTCGGCTGGGGTGACGACCCGAACAGCTTCTTCTTCAAGGAGTTCCTCTCGGTGAGCGGTGCGCCGTCTGAGATAGGTCAGATAAGGACACCCATATTCTTCGCCCTCCTCTTCATATGGCTCGTGAACTGGGTGATCGTCCACAGGGGTGTTCAGCGCGGGATAGAGCTCGCCAACAAGATATTCATGCCCCTCCTCTTTCTGTTGACCGCGGTGCTCGTCTTCTGGTCCCTCTCGCTCGAGGGCGCCATGGAGGGCGTGAGGGCGTACCTGACGCCCGACTTCTCCAAGCTCTCCGACCCGAAGGTGTGGATAGACGCCTACAGCCAGATATTCTTCACCCTCAGCCTCGGCTTCGGGATCATGATCGCCTACGCGAGCTACCTCCCCGAGAAGGCGAACATCTCCAGGAACGCTGTACTGACGGCCTTCATCAACAGCGGCTATTCGCTCTTTGCCGGCTTTGCGGTCTTTTCGGTCCTGGGCTTCATGGCCGCTTCACAGGGGAAGCCGATCTCCGAGGTGGTCTCGCAGAGCATCGGCCTCGCCTTCGTCGCCTATCCGAAGGCGGTGAGCCTCATGCCCGGAGGGAACCTCTTCGGTGCGATATTCTTCCTCTGTCTCGTCGTGGCCGGGCTGTCGTCGTCCATCTCCATCATCGAGGCCTTCACCTCCGCGATGGTGGACAAGTTCGGGATCAAGCGGAAGAGGCTGATAGCCCTCGTATCCATACTCGGCTTCTGCGGCTCCATCATATTCACCACCCAGGCCGGACTCCTGTGGCTCGACATAGTGGACCACTTCCTCACCCACTACGGCCTCGTTGTGGTGGGCATCTTTGAATGTGTGCTCGTGGGGTGGTTCTTCAGGTTGAAGGTCCTCAGGGGTCACATCAACAGGGTCTCCACCGTCAAGCTCGGCCCATGGTGGGACTTCCTGATCAAGTACTTCGTCCCCCTCGTGCTCGGTATAATCCTCTCGGGGGATCTGTACAATGAACTGAAGAAGCCCTATGGAGGATACTCCTGGACATCCCTGATACTGATCGGGAGGGACTGGGTGCTCCTCACCCTGATCGCCGCCTTCGTGATCGCATCAAGGCCCTGGAGGACTGAACACCACCGGTCGGGAGGGAGGGGTTAGCAGGGGGTCAACCGAACCTGTAGTGCTTCCTCACGCCCTTGCGGATCTTCCATGTGCATGACATCCCGGCCGGGAATGTGACCAGGTCGCCCTTGCCGATCTGGACCGGTTCCCCTCCCTCGGGGATGACCGTCACGTCACCTTCGAGGAAGTAGCAGGTCTCCTCTTCATCGTAGGTCCAGGGGAACCGGGAGGCCTCCTTTGTCCAGACGGGCCAGTCGAAGACACCCAGCTCCCTGAGCCTCTCCTCGTCGGGATTCCGTTCGATCCTTATCTCAGCCATGTGAAACCTCCTTCCGCCCGGACCCGGCGACAGGTGGGGTCAGGTTCAGGATATAAACTACCCGATCGCCACCGGTTTTGGCAACAGGTCGACCCGCGTCGTCCCTCACTGTCAGAGCGGTCCCTGCGGCCGACGGAACGGAGATGCACCGAGGCTTGTTGGCAACGGGGAGGGAGAATGTGTAAAATACACTGATAACGGCCGATGGGAGAGACCATGGAGGAGAAGGCCCCTGTTTCAGGGGAGGGTGTTTCCGAGGTTCCGAAGAACGCACCCGCATGGCTCAAGAGACTCTCGGTGGTTGTGCCCCTGTACAACGAGGAGGAGAACATAGAGGAGCTCCACAGGAGGCTCGCCGACGTGCTCCCCTCGACAGGGGTCGATTACGAGATCATATACGTGGATGACGGCAGCACCGACGGGACGGCGGAGCTCCTCGAGGGGCTCGCCCTCTCGGACAGCCACGTTGTAGCCCTGAGCCTGAGGAGGAACTTCGGTCAGACCGCTGCCTTCGCCGCCGGCTTCGACTTTGCGCGCGGCGACGTGATCGTAACCATGGACGGCGACCTCCAGAACGACCCCGCCGATATACCGAGGCTCCTCGCCTGCATCGACCGGTACGACCTCGTGAGCGGATGGAGACGGAAGAGGAAGGACCCCTTCTTCAGCCGGAGGCTCCCGTCGATGGTTGCGAACTGGCTCATAAGCAAGGTGACCGGAGTGAGGCTCCATGACTATGGATGCTCCCTCAAGGCATACAGGCGGGAGGTGATCAAGAACCTGAACCTCTACGGAGAGATGCACAGGTTCATCCCTGCCGTGGCAAGCTGGTACGGCGTGAGGGTGGCGGAGGTGGAGACCACGCATCATCGGAGACACCGGGGCAGTTCAAAATACGGCATCTCCCGCACGATCAAGGTCGTCCTCGATCTTATCACCGTGAAGTTCCTCCAGAGCTTCTCCACAAAACCGATACAGTTCTTCGGCCTCCTCGGTCTCGGTGCAGGCTCGGCGGGCTTTCTCATCTCCCTCTATCTCACCTTGAGGAAGCTCCTCTTCGGAGAGGAGATAGGGAGCAGGCCCCTCCTCCTGCTGGGCATACTGTTGATAATCGTCGGGATTCAGCTCATAGGCATGGGGCTCATCAGCGAGATGCTCGTCAGGGTCTACCATGAGAGCCAGAGAAAACCGATCTATGTAATCAAAGAGATCCTTGGCCAGAAAGAGAAATAAGATCCTCACCCTCATCCTCAAGGTCTCGATAAGCTCCTCCCTCATGTACCTTGTACTGAAGAAGGCCGGCCCCGGTGAGGTCTACCACACCATAAGGGCCATGAACCCCCTGATGTTTCTCGGTGCGTCGGTGCTCTATCTGCTGACCCTCTATCTCTCCACCCTCAGGTGGAGGTCCTTCCTGCCCGAGGGGACGCCCGGATCGGCCCCGGCCACCTCACGCCTGTTTTCACTCTACCTGATGGGAGCCTTCTTCAACCATATCCTGCCCGGTCTGGTCGGAGGAGACGCCCTGAGGATATATTACCTCTACAAGGATACGAGGAGCAGCGCCTCGTCGCTCGCTTCGGTCTTCGCCGACAGATACACGGGGTTCGCCGCCTTGCTGTTCCTGGGCCTCGCGGCCCTCCCCTTCGGCATCGGAAGGATCAGGGGCACCGGTGCGGAATGGGCGGTCCCCGTCATCGCCCTCGCCTTCGTGGTCTTCAGCCTCCTTGTGTTCACCCTCAGGCTCGGAGACCGCTTTGCAACCGTCAAGGGCTTCTACGAGTACTTCCTCAGGTTCAGGAGGAGGCCCGCCGTGCTCCTGAGGGCCTTCCTCCTCTCCATAGCCGTCCAGGTCCTGGTCATCCTCTCCGTCTACGTCATATCCCTGGGCCTGGGTGCCGGCGCATCCCCCCTGGAGTTCTTCCTCTTCCTGCCGATCATCATCGTTCTTACCACCATACCGGTCTCCATATCAGGGCTCGGCATAAGGGAGGGCGCCTTCACGCTCCTCTTCGGTCTCACCGGCGTGAGCCCCGAGATGGCCACCTCCATATCCCTGGCATGGTTCCTCTCCTTTCTGGCGGGCTCCACCCCGGGGATAGTCGTCTACCTCAGATGGAAGGTGAGGGATGAGGTCGAGGGTTATACGCTCCCCTCGTAACCCGCTCGTCAAGAGGATCCTTAAGGTGAAGGCGAGGCCCGAGAAGTACGCGCCCTCGGCAGAGAGACCCTCCGGAGAGGTGCTGATCGAGGGGCCCAGGCCCCTCTCGACGGCCCTGGCCTGCGGGGCGGCGGTCGAGGCGGTGCTCGTCACGGAGGGGTTCATGAGGGGAGGGAGGCACGGAGGGGTCCTCGAAGGGCTCTCCGTGCCGGTAACCGTGATAGATGATCGACTGATGGCCCGCATCTCCGACACGGTGACGCCCCAGGGTATAATAGCCCTCTCGCGGGTGAGGGCGGCGGGGGATATCGACCGGCACTCCCCGGGGGAGGATGAGCTCATCGTCGTCTCCGACGGGATACAGGACCCTGGCAACCCGGGTACGATCGTCAGGGTCTGCGACGGTGCCGGAGTGAGGTCCTTCGTCTGCCTGAAGGGCTCTGCAAACCCCTTCACACCGAAGGCGGTGAGGGCGTCCGCCGGGAGTGTCTTCGGGCTGAAGGTCTTCTTCGCCCCTCGGGAGTCCTTCCTCCACTGGTGCAGGAGGCACGGGGTCCGGATCCTGATCACCGAACCCGGGGCTGAGGAGACGGTCTTTGACACCGTGGTCAGTGGTCCCGTGGCCCTCGTCTTCGGCAACGAGGCGGCCGGGGTGAGTCGGGAGGTGAGGGGATCAGCAGGGTTGAGCCTCTGCATCCCCATGTCGGGGAGGGCGGAGAGCCTCAACGTGGCCTCCGCCGCGGCAATAACGATCTATGAGCTGATGAGAAAGAGGGGCCTCCGCAGAGGTGTTCCGAGCTGAGACCACCTCAGGGGAGACCGCGCCCTTCAGTATCTCCTCTCGTACTTCTCCCCCTCGCAGACCTCCCTGATCTGGTCCTTCACGAGCCTGCCGTCCTCCCAGACCCTCTCGCGGATCTTGTGGCATCTCGTCTGTGCATCGTAGGTCACCGGATCTGCACGGTAGACGCCCCTGCCGTCGGTGGTCCTGTACTCAACGGGTCTCCTTGTGGCCGCCGCCTCCCTTGACGCCCTGAGTGAGATGTCGGTGAGGGTCGCACCGAGGACCGCTCCGAGGGCGGCTCCTATGACCCCTCCCCGCCAGGGGTTCTTCTTATCCAGTATCGCACCGGCGAAGCCGCCTACGGCGCCGCCGGCAGCCGCACCGCGCGCGTGATACTCCGTACACCCCAGCGTCAGGACCAGCAGGGCGAGGATCGTTATCAATGAAACGGATCGTTTCATGGCTCCCTCCTTTGCTCTTTCCTATGTTGTTTTTTAATTATACCATCCACTGACCGGTTGTGGCATTTAGTTTTTTTAACGTTTGAGCACCCCTTCCATGGACCCCCTCCTGCAGAACCAGACGTCGAGACAGAAGAGCCTTCACCCCTCCTCACGCCAGACCAGGATGGCCACGTCGGGGCAGACCTCCGCGCAGAGGGCGCAGCCTGTGCATCTGTCAGGATCGATGATCCTCGCCGGGTAGTATCCGGAGGCATTGAACTCGGAATCCAGGGCCAGGATCCCGCCCGGGCAGGCCGAAACGCAGTAGCTGCAGCCCTTGCAGAGCTCCCTGTCGATCTCGATCCTTCCCTTCATCCCTCCGTCACCCTCCTGATGGAACGCCTGATCTTTTCGAGCATCGTCTTCAGGTTCTCCGTGCTTATGGTCAGTGGCGGCATGATCACGACGACGTCGCCGAGGGGTCTGATGAAGACACCCTCCTTCCGCACATCGAGCGCCACCCGCCAGCCCATCTTCTCCTCGAAGGGGTAAGGTTCCTTCGTCGCCTTGTCGCTTACGAGTTCAACGCCTGCCATCATGCCGGCGTTCCTCACGTCTCCTACGTGGGGCAGTTCGAGGAGCTCCTTCAGCCAGGCCTCGAGGAGCTCTATCTTCGGCCTCAGCTTCTGAAGCGTCCCGTCCCTGTGGAAGATCTCGAGGCAGGCGAGGGCCGCGGCACAGCCGAGCTGGTTGCCCGTATAGGAATGGCCGTGGAAGAAGGTCTTGAGCTCTCCGTACCCGCCGAGGAAGGCGTTGTATATCTCCTCGGTCGTTACCGTTGCCGCCAGGGGCAGATAGCCTCCGGTGATCCCCTTGGAGAGGCAGATGATGTCAGGCGCGACCCCCTCGTGTTCGGAGGCGAACATCCTTCCGGTCCTGCCGAAGCCCGTTGCAACCTCGTCCGCGATCAGGAGGACGTCGTAGCTGCTGCAGAGCTCCCTGACGCCCCTGAGGAACCCCTCCGGCGCCACTATCATCCCTCCGGCGGCCTGGATGACGGGCTCCACGATGACGGCGGCTATCTCTTCAGAGTGCTCCTTCAGGATCTCCTCCATCCTCCCGAGGCAGGCCATCCTGCAGGAGGGATGCTCCAGTCCGAGCTCGCACCGGTAACAATACGGGGAGGGCGCCCTGTAGGTCCTGAAGAGGAGGGGCCTGAACAGGGAGTGGAACAGCCCTATCCCGCCCACGCTCACCGCACCGAGGGTGTCGCCGTGGTAGGCGTTGTTCAGGGAGAGGAAGGCGTTCCTTCCTTCCAGACCCCGGTGTCTCCAGTACTGGAAGGAGACCTTGAGGGCCACCTCGACAGAGGTTGAACCGTTGTCCGAGTAGAAGACCTTGTCCGGGATCGGTCCTCTGCAGGCGGCGAAGGAGGAGCGGAGAAGGTCGGCCAGCCTCTCGGCCAGCCTCACGGCGGGGACGTTGCTCAAACCCAGGAGGGTGGAGTGGGCGATCCGCTCGAGCTGCTCCTTGATGGCGTCGTTGATCTCCCGCCGCCTGTGGCCGTGTATGTTCACCCAGAGGGATGAGACACCGTCGATGTACCACCTGCCGTAGGTGTCCTTTATGAAGCAGTCCCTCCCCTCGGAGATGATCAGCGGTGTCCCCTCTATCCACTCCTTCATCTGTGTGAAGGGGTGCCAGAGGTATCTCCTGTCAAGGTCCTCCAGACGCGCGTTCTCTTCCCTTATCCCCATACCGCCGTCCTCTCAGGGCCCGCTCTCCGGAGGGGTTCGTGCAGAGGGTTCATTTTTTCACCAGGGTTTTTGTAATATTATCGATATGCAAGGGAGTATACCCATTATAATGCGCCCGCTCTCCCTGTGGCAAGACCACCGCAGGCCCCTGGGTCGGGCTGCGGGTTGAGACGGGGGGCGGCCTCGAACTCCCTGCATCGAGACGGCGGGGGCGGATGGTTCCTTCGCTGTGGATGTCAAGGACATCCGGTCGATAAAGAACAACAGGCTTCAACGGTCGCAGGCAAGAAGGAGGAGCGATGAGGGGTTTATTGATCGCTGGCGTAAGCGTTCTTGTTCTTCTTCTCTTCACCGGGAGTCTCCAAGCACTCTGTGTGACGGCGCCGGTGGCCAACCTCAGGAGCGGGCCCGGCACCAGGTATGCGAAGACCTGGCAGGTCTTCAAATACATGCCCCTGGAGAAGCTGGGCCGGAAGGGGAACTGGTACAAGGTGAGGGATGTGGACGGTGACGTCCACTGGATCTTCAGGAAGCTCGTCACGGAGAAGACGAAGTGTGCAGCCGTGAGGGTGAAGAAGGCGAATATAAGGACAGGGCCCGGCACGCGGTACAGGAAGACCGAGGTGAGCCCGGCCATCAAGTACGACTCCTTCAAGGTGTTGAAGAGGAAGGGCTCGTGGGTGAAGGTTGAGGACGAGTTCGGTGAGAGGGGCTGGATCGCCGGGAAGCTGCTGTGGATAAGATAGTGAAGCCGGGGATCAAGGGCGGTGTCGCGTTTGCGGTCCTCCTCGTCGTCCTCACCGTCGTGCTCCTTGCAGCGGGATGCGAGAGGGGAGTGGATGACGGGAGGGTCACCCTCCGCTTCGTCACCTGGAAACCGAACATCCCCGAGGTGTGGGATGAGATCTACCGGAGCTTCGAGGCGGAGAACCCAGACATAAGGCTGGTCAGGGAGATCGGCCCCCACTCGTCGACGGCCTTCCACGACCTCCTGACCCAGAAGCTGAAGAACAGGAGCAAGGATGTCGACGTCTTCCTGATGGACGTCATCTGGCCCTCTGAGTTTGCTGCCGCGGGCTGGGCGATGCCCCTTGACGACCTCTTCCCTCCCTCTGAACAGGCCGGGTTCCTCCGGGGCACCATAATGGCCAACACCTACAGGGGGAAGATCTACGGCGTGCCCCTCTTCATAGACAGCGGGATGCTCTTTTACCGCAAGGACCTGCTTCAGCGGTACGGGTTCAGCCCCCCTGAGACATGGCAGGAGATGGTGAGGCAGGCGGAGGTGATCGTCGGAGGAGAGAAGGGCAGGGGTGTGGAGATCTACGGCTTCTCCGGTCAGTTCAAGCAGTACGAGGGGCTCGTCTGTGACATGATGGAGTACATACTGAGCAACGGCGGGACGCTCCTGGACCACGCCGCCGGGAGGTGCGGGCTTGCCGAGGGTCCATCGGTGGAGGCCGTCAGGTTCGTCAGGGACGAGATCATCGGCAGGATCGCCCCCCGCGGTGTGCTCACCTACCAGGAGCCGGAGTCACTTGACCTCTTCATCCAGGGGAAGGCGGTCTTCCACAGGAACTGGCCCTATGCATGGAGGGTGTCGAACGATCCTTCGAAGTCGAAGATAGCGGGAAAGGTCGGCATCTCCAGGCTTCCGCACTTCCCCGGAGGCAGGAGCTACTCGACACTCGGCGGCTGGCAGGTGGGCATAAGCAGCTTCTCCGGGAAGAAGGAGACGGCGTGGAGGTTCGTCAGCTTCCTCACCAGCGAGAGGATACAGAAGCTGATCGCCCTCAGGGCGGGAAAGGCACCCACGAGGACGGCGCTCTACGAGGACAGGGAGATCCTGAAGGCGAACCCCCAGTTTTCAGAGATGAAGGATGTCTTCCTGACCGCCTATCCCAGGCCGACGACCCCCCTCTATCCAGCCCTCTCCAACGTGCTGCAGCGCTACTTCAGCAAGGTGATATCCGATCCAGGCTCTGAGATCGAGAGGGAGGCCGGAGCGGCGTGTGAGGAGATCGAGAGGATCCTCGCCCTGGAGCGGTGACGGGAGTGAGGCTGTCGCTGCTGACAAGAGAGAGGATCTTCGGTGTCGTGTTGCTCGTGCCGTGTTTCCTCTTCGTCGCGGTCTTCGCCTTCTACCCCATACTCTACTCCTTCTACCTCAGCCTTCACAGGATCATCCTCGGCCTTCCCCGGCTGGGAGAGCCCTTCGTGGGGCTGACCAATTACAGGGACCTCCTTCACGACAGGATCGCCCTTCACGCCCTGGGGAACACCTTCGCCTTCGTCTTCATCTCCACGTTCTTCGAGATCCTCCTCGGACTCGCCATCGCCCTGGTGATAAACAGGCATTTCAGGGGGAGGGGGCTTGTGAGGGCGGCCATACTCGTGCCCTGGGCCATCCCCACCGTGGTCTCCTCCCAGATGTGGCGGTTCATCTTCAACGACAAGTACGGCCTCCTGAACTTCCTCCTCTACGGCTCCCAGACGTCGAGCTATGTCGCATGGCTGGCGGACCCCGCCTATGCCTTCACGGCCATCGTGGCTGCCGACGTATGGAAGACCTCCTCCTTCGCGGGGCTGCTGATACTGGCCGGTCTCCAGGTCATACCTGATGAGCTCTACGATGCGGCGAGGATAGACGGTGCGAGTGCCTGGCAGCAGTTCCTGAGGATAACCCTCCCCCTCATCAGGCCCGCCCTCCTCGTTGCCCTCCTGTTCAGGACGATGGACGCCTTCAGGGTCTTCGACCTCGTCTTCGTGATGACCCAGGGAGGGCCTGCCGACTCCACCAATGTGCTCCAGTTCTACGGATACAAGAAGATCTTCGCCGAGGGCCTGATGGGGTACGGCTCGACGATCTCCGTGCTCGTCTTCCTGGTGACCTTCGTCGTCTCCCTCCTGTACATCAGGGTGGTCGGGAGGCGGTTCCTCCAGGAGATGGGATGAAGAGGGTGATCACGAGGCTCGCCTTCTACACCGTCACCGGTGTGGTGGTCTTCATGAGCCTCCTGCCCTTTCTCTGGTTCCTCGACACCTCCCTCAAGACAGAGCTTGAGATAACGGCGATCCCGCCGGTGCTGCTCCCCTCCGGCACGCTCCACTTCTACCGCTCGGCGATCGAGAGGTACGACCTGCTGCACTTCGTGAGGAACAGCGCCATAGTGGCCGGTGCCACGACCGTCGCCACCATCCTCATATCCAGCTTTGCAGGGTATGCCCTCGCCAGGTTGCGGATAAGGTACAAGGGGCTGATAATGGGTGCCCTCCTCCTTGTATCGATGTTCCCCCAGATATCGATAGCAGGGCCTGTCTGGAGGATCATGCAGTCCCTCGGCTGGCTGAACAGCTATCAGGGGCTCATCATCCCTTATGTCACGCTCACCCTTCCCCTCGGTGTCTGGATACTGACGAGCTTCTTCAACGAGCTGCCGCGGGAGCTCGAGAAGGCGGCCAGGGTCGACGGTTGCAGCCACATGCAGACCCTCTTCAGGATCATGGTCCCCATCGCCGCACCAGGGGTCTTTACCGCAGCGATACTTGTGTTCATCTATGCATGGAACGAGTTCTTCTTCGCCCTGCTGATCATGACGCAGAAGAGGTTCCAGACCCTGCCCGTCGGCATAGCGCTCTTTCAGGGCGAGTACACACTGCCCTGGGGAGAGATAGCCGCGGCCTCCACAGTGGCCACCGTTCCCCTTGTGCTCCTGGTCTTCCTCTTTCAGAGGAGGATCGTGAGGGGCCTCTCTGCAGGGGCGGTGAAGGGCTGAGCTCCGGTCAGGTTGACTCCTTCAGCCTCTCCCTCAGCCACCTCAGGAGGGTGTCGTACGACGGAGGCGTCACCAGGAAGACCTCGACGTCGGCGGGAAGCCTGAGCCTCATCCTGTCATCGTCGGCCATGATGAGGAGCACCGCCTCACCCTTTCCGGTGTTCCGTTCTATCACCTCCTGGATATGGCCGATCCTCTTCTCATAGGCCTCGGCGTAGAACCTGAGGACCCGCGAGGAGACCTCCTCGGTCCTCACCACGGCCAGACAGTTCCTCCAGTCGATGAAGGGCCCGAGGGTCTCCTCGCTCTCCAGAGGCAGGAGGACGGCGCCCTCCTCGATCTTCTCCCTCACGACCGGCAGGGCGTGTCTGTTGATCCCGGTCAGCTCTTCGAGGCCCTCTTCGCCCCCGGCCTTGACGCCCTCGCAGAATATCTTCCCTATCTTCCCGGCGGGCTCGAGCTTCTTCAGATGGAGGGCCACCTCCTCCCAGTATCTCTCCACGAGCTCGCGGTATTCATCAGGAGCGTCCTTGAAGAGATACACGTTGGAGACGCAGTAGAGCTTCCTCTTGCCTTCGAACACCGATGCATCGGGTCTCTCGATCCGTCCTAATTCAGCCATCGCTCTCCCCCTTTCGATCTTTCTCCCGATCCCTGCAGTTGCTCATACGCTTAATGCGATGAAGACGCCCTCTATCAGCGCCGCAGCCAGAAGCAGTGGTATGACGAGGGTGAAGAAGACCGCGTAGGCCTTCCTCGCCCTTTCCCGGAACGTCCGGGCCCTCTTCCTCTGAAACAGCCAGGCGCCGCGCCAGAGGCCGAGTCCCCAGGAGATGAAGACCGCCGGCAGCTCGAATACACCGTGGGGAAGTATGCTCACCACTGCAGCGGGGTTGATGGAGATGACCACTCCGAGGAGGATGCCGTTGACCAGCGATCCGACAAAGGGGATGATCCCTGCCAGGGAGCCGAGGAAGACGGCGATGAAGGCGGAGAGGCTGTTCTGTATGAATATCGTGATGACGACGACGACGATGCTCCGTCCCCTCAGCTCCTCGGCGAGCCGCATCAGGGGCTCAAGGAGTGCATCGAACCGTTCAGGAGAAGCGATGCCCATGAGGGTGCCGGCGAGGAAGAGGGCCATAGAGAGGTATATGAACCGCCTCGCCTCACGGAGGGTCTCCACTGTTTCGGGCCTCAGGATGCCCAGGGTTCCCCGCGGCTCTACCATGGATCATTATAACACAGCACACCGCTGCCTCAGGAGGGGCCTTGCTCTCCAGGCGGTTTCCACAGGCCTGACCCTCAAGGGCTGTTTCAGGTATAATAACGCATCATCAGAAAGGGGGCTGTCATGGCCGAGAAAAAGTTCGTCTTCATCCTGCACCATTCCTTCGACAGGCCTGATAAGGCGGCGGGTGCACTCCAGCTCGCCGCCAACATGAGGGCCTTCGACATCGAACTGGACTTCTTCCTTATCAACGAGGGGGTGATGCTGGCGAAGAAGGGTTTTGCAGAGACGATCACGTGGCAGAAGAGGGAGGGCTTCTCCCCCATATCCAGGCTGCTCAGGACGCTTATAGAGGACTTCGGTGTGAGGTTCTATGTCTGCGCCTCCTGTGTGAAGCCCTACGGACTGGAGGACGCCGAGCTCATCGAGAATGCGGAGGTCAGGCCGGGAAGCTTCCTCGGAGAGCTCCTGCTGGAGAGGGACAACATCAGCTTCTGAAGGTGTTTCATCTCTTCTTCCTCTCGTAGTGGGGCATGATCCTCTCGGTGGAGCCGAGGAACGAATCGACTGCCAGCCCCTCGGGTATGAACTCGCCGCAGGCGCATTCCCAGCCCCCCTTCCTCCGCTGTTCATCTCCGAGCTCCCTGCCGCACACAGGGCAGTGAACCGGTCTCTCCTCGGGCGGCTTCACGTACTCCATCCCCCGTCTCCTCCTTCACATCAGGGCCTCTCACCCCTGAACGGAGATCCCGCAGCCCCGTCAGTCCTGTCGGCTGCGGATCGGACACGTCCGCCCTCTCCACGGCGGGCCGATTCCATTGGCTTGCCACCGGGTGAGCGAGCGGATTACAATGAAATTATACCCCCTTATGGTGAAAATGGCAAGGAGGCGGATGCGACCCATCTGGCGTTTCATAGACGACGGCCCGGCAGAGGCCTCTTACAATATGGCCCTTGACGAGGCGATCGCCAGGACGGTGCTGAGGGGCGAGGCGCCGCCGACGCTGAGGCTTTACACCTGGGCCTTGCCCTCTGTAAGCATGGGATGCTTCCAGAGGGTAAGGGACATAGACACGTCCTACTGCAATGCCAACGAGATACCGCTGGTGAGACGTCCCACAGGGGGGCGGGCGATTCTCCATGACATGGAGCTGACCTACAGCTTCTCGGCAAGGGAGGCCGGGCCCTTCTCTTCCGGAGGGGTCCTGGGCACCTATGCTGCGCTGAGCAGGGCGCTCTCCAGGGCGCTGAAGGCGCTCGGCATAGATGTGCAGGTGAAGAGCCGGCGTGAGAGGGGGAGGGTCCTTGCCAGGAGCGCTCTCTGCTTCCAGTCGGTCTCCTACGGTGAGCTCTCCGTAGACAACAGGAAGGTGGTCGGTTCAGCGCAGAAGAGGTGGAAGGAGGGGTTCCTCCAGCAGGGCTCGATCCAGCTCAGGGTGGACACCGGGAAGGTGGCGGCTGTCTTCAGGGATGTCGACGGCGGGGGGATCGGCACCCTCATGACAGGGCTCATGGACGTAAAGCCAGCGCTGAGTGTGGATGAGCTGAGGCTGGCCATCAGGGCGGCCTTTGAGGAGACCTTCGAGGTGAGGCTTGCATCCCTGGAGCCCTCTGCCGGAGAGAGGGACCTCGCCCTCCGGCTTCAAGAGGAGAAGTATCGGTCGCCGGAGTGGACCTTCTCGAGGTGACTTCAGGAGGGCTCCCCGGTCCCGCCCGGTTCCGTGCCGTGGTAGTAGGCGAAGGCGGTGGAGAGGACGAACAGGCCTGCATACCCCTGGAGCCCGTAAGCCAGGAGCTGGTAGAGGAAGGTCAGTATCAGGCCCGCTCCGTGGAGTCCTTCCAGGGCGAACCCGATCAGCGAGAGGGAGAGGGTGAAGAGCAGGTACATGACCGCCAGCAACACATAGAGCCAGAAGGCCGACGGCCGGTCCAGGATATACCTGACCGTCTCCCTGACCGCGGCGACGGCCCCTGTGCCCTTCAGGACTATGGAGGCCACACCGTAGACGAGGAGCGACAGGAGACCGAAGAAGGCGAAAAACCCCGACACAAGACCGATCAATGCGAAGAATACACCGAGAAACGTTGAGAGGGTCGGTGACTGGCCCTGGACGTACGCGACCGTGAGGGATACAGCGGTTGCTGCAAGGAAAAAGAGGAGGACGCCTCCGATGGCGATGAGCCCCAGGACGGCGAAGAAGCCGAGGAGGGGCATGAAGCACCTCCTGCCTTCCTCGAAGAAGGCCTTCATGTTGAACCTCTCCGAGGCATCCCTCACAGCCCTTGAGAGGGTCCCTGCCGAGGCGCCGAAGACGTAAAGACCCAGCACGGAGGCAAGGAGGATGTAGAGGAAGAGCAGTACACCGCCTGCAAGGGCGAGGCCGGAGTACCGGGACAGGATCGCCTCCGGTGAACCCTGGAGCCTCGACAGGAGAGAGGGTGATACACCCGTCATCACCAGTGCTACAGCGAGGGGAAGCACGACGACCAGGAAGAAGCCGATACAGCTCAGTACGGTGAAGACGAACTGGATGATCACAAGCTGCCAGTTCCTGTTTATGACGCTGAACCCCTCCCTTATAGCCTCTGAGTAACTCATGCAGGGCCGTCCTCATCCAGTTCTCATTATAGCCTGCCCGCCCTCGAGCTGACAAGGAGCCGCCCCTGGAGGGCTCTCGTCTTCATGCCGGTTTGACGGAGCAGGCCCTTATGGATATAATAAGAGGGTCATGCTCGATCCAGCCCGGAAGGGGAGATACCCGGAGATACCGCCCAACAGGGATGACGACCTCCACAACCTTGAGTTCGCCGACGAGGCCCAGCTCATCCTCTTCATGGCGGGCAACCAGTTCATGGTGATGAACGACCTGCTCAGCGCCTTCCGGAAGAGGCATCCCGAGGTGGAGAGGATATTCTATGAGACCCTCCCTCCCGGTCTCGAGCTCAAACAGATACTCGCCGGTGGGGCACTCTTTCACGACAGGTTGATAACGGGCAGGCCCGATATCTACACCTCTGTTACGGAGGAGGCCGTGAAGGAGCTCTCCACCCGCGGACTCGTAGACAGCTACCACGTATACCTCCACAACAGGATCGTCCTGATGGTCCCCGAGGGCAACCCGGCAGGGATCGAGTCCGTCACCGACCTCGGCAGGGATGACGTCCGTATATCCCAGCCCGGTGCCATGGAGGATATCACCGCCTACATAGTCGACATGTACGAACGCGCCGGCGGCAAGGAGCTCGTCAGGAGGATCATGGAGGAGAAGCGTGCCGAGGGGACCACCATCCTTACAGTGGTCCACCACAGGGAGACACCGCTGAGGCTCGAGAAGGGCACCGTGGACGTCGGGCCCGTCTGGGCCACCGAGTTCACGCACGCCAGAAGAAGGGGCCTGAGGGTCGATGTCGTGGAGCCGGGGGAGAGGCTCGACCAGCGTAACAGGGTGAATTACTACATTGCCAGACTCGAAGAGGCCCCCAACCCTGAGAATGCAGAGAAGTTCCTCGAATTCATCCTCTCCGACGAGGCCCAGGGTATATACGAGTCCTACGGTTTCGTCCCCAGGTCGAAGGTATGATATGGATCATGACCCGTCAGCGCCCGGTTTGTTATAATAACCCTGCTGAGCGGGCCATACGGTGGCTGATGATCCCCACCCTGTTCAGAGGTCGGCCTCGGCGGCAATCAAAGAGAGAACGGAGGTCTGAAGATGCTTGACAGGACGAAGGTTGAAGAGGTAATAAACAGGATCAGACCGGCCCTCCAGAGGGACGGCGGAGACGTCGAGCTCGTCGAGATCACGGACGACAACGTGGTGAAGGTGAAGCTCGTCGGCGCCTGCGGTACATGCCCCATGTCCATAATGACCCTCAAGGGCGGCATCGAGGCGGCGATGAAGCAGGATATACCCGAGCTCAAGTCTGTAGAGGCGGTTTAGCAGGGATCAGTCCCTCAGCTCGCCGTCGAGCCATCCCAGGTACCCTTCGGAGCCCTCGACGATGGACAGGGCTACTATCTCGGGCACTGAATAGGGATGGAGCTCCTTTACCCTCTTCTGCAGCTCCCCGAAGAGGGCCCTCTTCGTCTTCACCACCATCAGCGCCTCCGGTTCATCCTCGATCCTGCCCTCCCACCTGTAGATCGAACGCACCCCCTTCAGGATGTTGACGCATCCTGCGAGCCTCTCTTCAACGAGCGCCCTTGCGATACCCGCCGCTCCCTCCTCATCCGGAGCCGTTATGAGGACGACGATGTATTCCATCCAGACCTCCCCGGCGCACCCTCGTTGTGAGGGCCTTTTCTCAAAATTATAATGAAAGTCATCGGAATTTATGAAGGGCTTTGAGCATGACAGCGGCGACCCTCCAGGTGCAGTGACTTAAGTCACTGAAGCCGTCGCCCCCGCTGGTGTATGATGTTTGACATACGTGACCCCTTATTGCTATAAATAATGACCATGAGACTGAAGGCAGCACTGATACTGGTGGCACTTTTTGCGAGCATCCTCTCTCCGTTGACCTTCGACGTTTACGGTCATGATGACCGGACGGTCCTCGTGACGCTTGATGTCTGCAAGGCATCGGGTGTCTCGCTTTCGGTAAGCGCAGAGCTGCCGGTGATTCATGAGCCTTTCTGCAACCTGCTCCCTCCGGATTCGGCCTTTCACCGCGAGGGTGCGGACCCCGAATTCAAGCCATTCATAATCACCTTCCAGAAGGACAGACCTCCGAGAGCCTGATCTTCCATCCACTGACTCGAGAGGCGTTTTCTGACCGCTGAAGCTCCCGACCAGGGGACGGGGCTTGCAGTGCAAGGAATCCGGGACCATTGACGTTCCTTGCCCTCGGCCCGCTGAAATCGGGATGACGGTCGAAGCAGCTGTGTTTCCTCAGAAGGACGGTCCTTCCGGGACTGTCCTCCCTTCTATGCTCGACCCCACTTCGGCGGCGTGCCTACGGGGACACCCTGAAGTGGGGTCAATTTTTAACGCCCTATTGACGGAGGTCGGAATGAAGCGCTTAGTTCTTTTCTCGCTGATGCTTCTCAGTGCCGCGATGCCTCTCTGCCCTGAGGCGTCGGCCTCGGGGGAGGCGACGACGGAACAGGAACTCGGGGAGATAAGCGTCACGGCGACCAGGCTGGAGAGGAGGACCGAGGAGGTCCCGGCAAGCGTGGCCGTCGTTGACGAGTCCGAGATCGAGGATACAAAGATGTTCAACCTGAAGGAGGCGCTCACAGGCACCCCGGGGCTGCTGATCGATACGAAGAACCAGGGATACGACTCGAGACTGATAATCAGGGGCTCGGGGCTGAAGGCCCGATACGGGGTGAGGGAGATAATGGTCCTGCTGAACGGGGTCCCCGTAACCGATCCTGACAGCCTCACGAGGCTCGATTTCATCGACACGCACCTCATCGAGAGGATAGAGGTCGTCAAGGGTCCGAACTCCACCCTCTGGGGGGCCAATGCAGCAGGAGGGGTGATAAACATCATCACCAAAAGCCCCTTCAAGACCGAGGGAGGGGTCATAAAGCTCGGGGCAGGAGGCCACGACACCCAGAACTACCACCTCTCCTACTCAACAGGACTGGGTGAGGGGTTCTTCATCTCTGTAAACGGAAGCAGGAGGCGGTCGGACAACTCATGGCGCCGATGGAATGAGTTCTGGACAAACCAATTCTCCATCATGCCGTCTTACATCTTCAGTGACGGCACGACGGTGGAGAGCGTTCTCAGCTATACAAAGGCCTCGCTCCAGCTCCCCGGCAGCCTGAGCGAAGAACAGTTCCAGGAGTACAAGAAGACGGGGAGGGCCAGAGAGACGTTCGGTCCCTGGCAGTTCTCCGGCAGATACTCTGAGAGCCTCTTCTTCAGCTCAAAGCTGACCAGAGAGGTGGGGAATCTTGAGTTTAAGCCTGTTGTTTATGTCAACAAATGGCGTCATCATCATCCGGTGACGGGCAGGATCAATGATGCCGATACCGTGACCTTCGGCACGGATATCCAGGTCAACAGCAGCCATACACTCTGGGGTATAGACGGAACGCTGACAGCCGGGGTTACCGCACGATACGACGACCAGGAGACGGACTATTTCGAATACAGCGAGTACTCGACGGGCTACAAGGGCAGGATAACGGAGGTCCTCTCCGACGATGCCGGCGATCTGATAGAGCGACAGTCGAGGGAGACGCTCCTCTGGGGTGTATACCTGCAGGAGTCACTCAGGCCTTCTGACAGGTGGATAGTGGACCTCGGAGCAAGGTTCGACAGGGTGAGGTTCGATATAAGCGGAAGGAAACGGGGTGATTACGACTGGGGCTCGGGCACCTACCTTGCCTGCCCTGACCCCAGGCTGACAAACTGCGGTGATTACGGTATAGAGAGAAGATACGACGCCCTCAGTCCGCGTATCGGTGTTGTCTACAAGATGACGGACGTCTTTCATCTCTATGGAAATGCCTCTACAGGGATTCAGACCCCCACCGAGGGCGAGCTGAGTGAAAACCCCGACCTGGAGCTTGTGAAGGTCAAGAACCTCGAGGTCGGTCTGAAGGCGAGACACCGGAAGTGGACGTTCGATGCAGCCCTCTATTACTCGCCTGTAGATGACGAGATCGTCAGGATCATCCGTGACGACGGCACCTCCGGGTACATCAACGCCGGAAGGACGGAGAAGAAGGGGTTCGAGTTCTCCGGGACGTATCATCTGACCGGGGCATTGAGCCTCGGTGCCTCATATGCATACGCTGACTACAGGTTCGACGAGTTCGCCGAACCCGTCAGGGTTGACAGCACCGTCGTCAACATCGACAGAAGCGGCAACAGGCTCCCCTACATCCCGGCTCATCAATACACACTCTCCGCTCATTACCGGCACCCCTCGGGGTTGAAGATCAGGGTCCAGTCCCACACCTGGGGGCCTTACTACATGGACAATGCAAACACGGAGAGATACGGCGGTTACACCCTTCTGACGAATGCGATGATAGGTTACGAAAAGGGTGGACTTGACGTGGCTTTGAATGTGGACAACCTCTTCGACAAGAGGTATGCGGTGGAGGTGACGAAGGACACGAGGGGTGTCAAGAGGTACGTGCCTGCCGCTCCGAGGACCTTCATGGTGAGGCTGACCTACAGGTTTTGAGAGGGAGCCATGGGTATCGTTGCAGAGATCATCCTGAAGACGGCCGGGCTCGTCCTTTCAGCGGCCGCGCTTCTGGTGCCGCCCTGCAGCACTGCTGCAGCGGGGATGGAGCCCCTCCATCTCAGCCCCCTGCCGGCCGGCGGGGGCCGTGGTCAGCGGTTCGAGTCAGAACACAGGCCGCTGCCGGTCCGTTCATACCGGCTCGACGTCCGGGACCTGTCACCGGATGCTGAGGCCTATGTGCTTCATCCTGACGGCTCCGTGGAGGCGGTGGCCCTGAGAAGGGGTGGAGGGGGCGTGAGCCTCTCCTTCAAGACCCCCTTCGGTGACGGGCCGATGCATGGTGTGCACAACGTCTACGTCCTTGACAGGCGTGTTGAGGGCGAGGTGCTGACCGTCAGGGTGGCCAAGTGGCTCACCATCCATCATCACTGCTCATGGGGACACGGGTACAGGTATGACGATGAGAGGATCAGCCCGCGGTCACTCGCCACCGTCCCCCTGGAGATAGTTCCCGAAGGGCTCTGGGACGGAAACTTCCACTCCCGTGTGATGTCCGGTGACAGGCTTGTGTTCAAGGTGCTCTACAGGGGGAGGCCTGTCCAGGGTGCGATGGTGAGGCTGAGGACAGCAAAGGGATGGACCAAGGAGGTGGTGACTGACAGCCGGGGTGCCGCCCGGTTTCAGCTCATCAGGGATTACTATCCCGGAAGATGGACGGAGTTCAAGAGCCGGCACAGGGGGAGGTTCATCGTCACCGCCGAGTACGAGGTCGAGGACAAAGGCCGGTATTCGGGAAAGGTGTATGAGCGGATAAGGCTCATCTCCACCCTGCCGTGGAGGTACTATCCCTCACGGAGGGAGTATACCTCCTACGCCTCGGGCCTCTTCGTGGGCGTGCTGTTCCTCACCGTTTCCGGAGCGGCGGTCTATGCCTACCGGGAGAGGCGGAAGAGGCCGTATAGGGAGGTGGTGCTGAATGGGAAGGATTAGGCAGGCGGTAAATAACTCGGATATCAACAGGTTCAGGTCCTGCGTCCAGATAGCCGCCTTCGGACTGCTCCTGTACGGAGGCTACCTGGCAGTGGACCTGGGGAGTCACCTCCCCACCTTTGCATGCCCCTTTGTGGAGAACAGGGGTGCGTCATGCTACCTCTTCGGTCTTCAGCATCAGATGAACATCCCGGTGGAACGGTTCCTCTCGGGCAGAGGGCTCGGCGTCCTGACCGGCCTTGTCACGTTCATCGCCCTCCTCGTTCTCTTCAACAAGGCATGGTGCGGGTTCCTCTGCCCTGTCGGAGCGGTCCAGGACTGGATGACCAGGGTGAGGAGAAGGATCGGCCTCAGATACAGTGCATATTCAGAGGAGGGGTTCAGGGGGCTGAAGAAGGTGAAGTACGTCCTGCTGGCCCTGTTGATCCTCATCCCCCTCGGGATGAGCAACTCCTTTGCGGGGCTGCCGAGGCTGTCCCATGACTTCTCGACCCCCTTCTGTATGATATGTCCCGGCAGGACGGTCCTGCCCCTCTTTTCAGGGGATGTCAGCCAGCTCGTGGTCGATTTCAGTTCAAAGACGAAGACGGTGCTCACCGGCCTCGGGATGGCTGTTACAGGGGTCTTCTTCGCAGGGTCCTTTGTGAAGAAGCGCTTCTTCTGCCTCTTCTGTCCCATGAGTGCGCTCCATTACATCTTCTCGAAGGCGGCGCTCCTGAGGCTGAGGAAGGACGGCGGAAGATGCACGAGGTGTGGAAACTGCTACAGGGTATGCGACGTCGGGATAAGGGAGATCGCCGACGACCTTGTGAGCACCGATATCGTGAAGGACGACTGTATGATGTGTTTCAAGTGTGTGGCCGCCTGTCCTGAGGAGGGCTGCCTCAGGGTCACCTTCATCGGCCTTCCGGTGTATGAGTCCACCGAGGAGGGGTTCTTCAGGAGGATGGAAAGGAGGGTCGGCGATGGAGCCTGAGGGGATCCAGCGGAGGAGGATGGCCGTAAGCCGTCGGCTCGTCACGGAGGCCGGGGAGGTCCTGAAGAAGATCGAGGAGGGCTTCCCTGACAGGCTGGAGGCGATGGGTTACTTCTATGACCTCTTCAGGAGGCATTACACCGAAGGAGTACCTCCACGGGACGGCGGGAAGAGGATCGGGGTCATGTGCATCCAGGTGCCGGCGGAGTTGATCTATGCAGCAGGCGCCGTGCCCGTCAGGATCTGCAGCGGCGCCCGCAGCCTCGAACAGGCAGGGGCGGATTTCATGCCCTCCAGGTCCTGTCCCCTGGTGAAGGCCACGATGGGGATGCTCCGGCTCGGAGTCGACCTCCCTCAGGGGAGGCTGGATACGGTGGTGGTTCCTACGACGTGCGACCACAAGAAGAAGACGGCCGGGATCTTGACAGGGATGGGTTACGACGTCTATACCCTGGAGGTGCCGCCTGTGAAGGATACGGAGGAGGCGAGGTACTACTGGCAGAACTCGGTAAGGAGGTTCGCCCTGGCCCTCCAGGAGAGGACGGGGCGCAGGATCACCGGGAAGAGGTTGAAGGCGGCGATCGGCAGGATGAACAGGGCACGCCTCGAGCACAGGAGACTGCTGAACCTGAGGAGGTCCTCTCCTCCCCTGATATACGGCAAGGATGCCTTCCTGGTGGCCAACGCCTGCTTCTTCGATGAGATCGAGAGGTGGACCGGGGCCCTCTCAGCGCTCAACGACGAGCTGGAGGGAAGAAAGGCCCGGGGGCTCTCAGCCGGTGACCGGAACGCCCCGAGGATCCTCCTCACAGGGTCTCCGCCGGTCTTTCCGAACCTCAAGCTCCCCCTCCTCGTCGAGGAGACGGGAGGGGTGGTCGTGGCGGATGAGGTATGTTCCTCGTCGAGGTTCCTCTACGACGCCGTCGCCTACGACGAGGAGGACCTCCATGACATGGTCCCTGCCGTTGCGGACAGATACCTCAAACCCTGCACCTGTCCCTGCCTGGTCCCGAATGATGACAGGAAGAGAAGGCTGCTGGAGATGGTGAAGGACTTCGCTGTGGACGGGGTCGTCTATCAGGCATACACGGGATGCCAGCTCTACGAGATGGAACAGAAGGCTGTCGCCGATGAGCTGACGGAAGCGGGTGTGCCGATGCTCTACGTGGAAACGGACTACAGCCCGGAAGACAGGGGTCAGCTCTCCACAAGGGTGGAGGCCTTCATGGAGTCCATAAAGGCCAGGAGAAGGAGGTGGCGTATATGAGGTGTTTTGCAGGTGTAGACATCGGTTCAACAGCGATAAAGATAGTGTTGATAGACGAGGCGGAAGAGATAAGGGCCTACAAGATCACTCCCACAGGGAGCCACTTCCACAGGAACACCCTCGAGGCACTCGACGCTCTCCTTGAGGACTCAGGGATCCGACGGGAAGAGGTCCTCTATATAACGTCCACGGGTTACGGCAGGAAGCTCTTCAAAGAGGCGGACGAAACGGTGAGTGAGATCACGGCCAATGCGGTCGGTGCACTGAGGGCCGGAGGGGCCTGCGGTCGCATCAGGACGGTCATCAATATCGGCGGGCAGGACTCGAAGGTGATCCTCCTTGATGACGACGGCCACGTCAGCAACTTCGTCATGAATGACAGATGTGCCGCTGGAACGGGGAGGTTCCTCGAGATGGCGGCGAGGAACCTCGAGGTGGGGGTGGACGAGCTTGGTGAGTATCATCTCAACTGCAGGGGGGCGCCTGTGGTCATCAACAGCACATGCACCGTCTTTGCAGAGTCTGAGATCATCAGCCTCCTGGCAGAAAACCACGACAGGGGTGAGATAATCGCCGGGATCCACCACTCCATAGCGAGGAGGACCCTCCGGCTCGCAAAGAGGATCGGCATCGAGGAGAAGGTCCTCTTCGACGGAGGCCCTGCCCTGAACAGGGGGCTGGTGGCTGCAATGGAGGATGAACTGATGAGGGAGGTGGTGGTCCCCGACCTTCCTCAGATCACCACCGCCCTCGGTGCGGCCCTTGTCGCTAAGGAGGCGTTCATCAGCCGGGGGGAGGATATCCATGTCTGATGCAGCGGGTCTGCTTCTGCTGGGTCTGGTGTACGGTACAACCGTATGCAGCCTCTCCTGCCTGCCCTATCTCGGCCCTTATCTGCTGAGCACGGGCGAGGGGTTCAGGGACGGTGTCGCCTCGTCCCTCCTCTTCCTCAGCGGCAAGCTGCTCAGTTACGCCACCCTCGGCGGCGTCTCCGCTCTTTCAGGACGGGCCCTGACGGTCGACGGAAACGTCAGGCTCATCATCGGTGCAACCCTCGTAATCGCGGGGCTTTCCCTGCCCTTTGTCGGCGGAAGGCGACGGTGTCGGAAGGGGGGACGGATCACGGGCAGGGGGGTGTCGCTCCTTATGCTCGGGATCTCCACGAGCCTGATCCCCTGTCCTCCCCTCGCCGCCGTGTTTCTGCTCGCTGCCGGGAAAGGGTCGGTCCTCTCCGGTGTCGCCTGCGGTCTGGCCTACGGGCTGGGACTGACCCTCTCACCCATCCTCCTGACGGGTGGTGCACTGTCCTTGATCTCCAGGAGGTTGAAGGCCGAGGTCAGCTGGTTTGTACCGTATATGCAGGCCCTCTCCGCACTCATGATCGTTATCATGGGCATAAGGATACTGGTCAAGGAGGTGTGACACAGATGGAATGGCTCAAGATAGCCGTTGATTACGGTGTGATCGGTCTTCTGGCTCTGTTGAGCGTTACTGCCGTGGCCGTGGCTGTTGAGCGTCTCCTCCTGTACAGGAGCATAATCCCCGGTGATTACAACGACAGGAAGCTTCTCGAGCTGGAGCTCACAAGGAAGCTCCATATAATAGCCACCATAGGGAGCAACGCCCCCTATATCGGGCTCCTCGGCACCGTCCTGGGCATCATGCTCACCTTCCACGAAATGGGCAGGGAGGGGTTTATGGATACAGGCAGGATCATGGTCGGCCTCGCCCTTGCCCTGAAGGCGACCGCCGTGGGGCTCGTCGTGGCGATACCGTCTGTGGTGCTCTACAACCTTCTTCTGAGAAAGGTGAAGGTCATCCTTATGAGATGGGAGATAACCAATGGAAGAGAAAGGGTTTGATTACATCAACGTGATCCCCCTCGTGGACGTGATGCTCGTGCTCCTCACCATCGTTCTTACCACCTCCACCTTCATAGCCACAGGGGTGATCCCCGTCGAGCTCCCGGAGGCGTCGAAGGCCCCTTCAGAGACGTTGAAGACGGTGACCGTCGGGATAGACAGAGAGGGGAGGGTGTACATGAACTCAAGGCCAGTAACGCTCGATGGCCTGAAGGGGGTCCTGCGGACCGTTGACAGGGATACCCCCCTGTTGATAAGGGCGGACAGGGGCACAGCGCTTCAGGTCTTCGTCGATGTGCTGGACGTGGTGAAGACCCTCGGGTTCAGGAGGGTGAGCCTCCAGACAGAGGAGCGGAGATGAGATACCAGGGCTGGGGGGTTGCCATATCCGTCATGTTTCATGCCATGGCCGGTGTTGTCTTGTTCACCCTGAGCAACGTCGTACCTCTGGAGAGGAGGGCGCTTATAGTCGACTTTACCGTTAAGGGGGAAGCCCCGGCTCCTGAGCCCGATGCCCCCTCAGAAGAGGCGGTGGCGGAGATGATCACCGGGAAGATACAACCACGGAAGGTCCCGCGGACGGTCGCCCCCGCTGCAGAGAGGACGGAAGCCACACCGGAAAGACCCGTTCCGCTCGAGAAGAGGGGGCATGTGGAGGAGGGGAAGGAGCCGGTACGGGAGGTTCCGGGAGTTGCCGAAGGGGAAAGGGGCCAGGGCCCGGGTGACGAGGAGGGGCCGATGCAATCGGGGTACGGGATGTACCAGGCCCTTCAGGGTGACGGCCGCTCCACGGACAACACCGTCGAGGAGGTGACCGAGGCCGGCAGAGGTGGCGATGGAGCCCTCCCTGATTCAAAGGAGGCATACCTCAAGGAGCATTTCGACTACATACGGGAGCTGATACAGAAGAACCTCCTCTACCCGAGGATTGCAAGGCGGATGGGCTGGACGGGGAAGGTCGTTGTAGCCTTCACGGTCTGCAAAGGCGGTTATGTTAAAGACATAGAGGTGATAAAGGGTACCGGCTTTGCCGTACTGGACAGAAACGCCGTGGAGACCATAAGGCAGGCATCGCCCTTTCCAGACCCTCCTGTTGAGGCGAAGATCATCGTCCCCATAGCCTACAGGCTGGACCCTGAAGGACCGTGATCTTCAGAGGCACCACCGAGCAGGCGGTAAGACCCGGATTTCAGCGATAGCTGCCTGCTGTCTTCGTCAACATCCCTTATCGCTGCAACCGGGTAGAGGTTGAGCCGTGCAGATAGACCCCAGGTCCTCAGTGCTTGAAGAGCCTCTGACCGGTGAATACCATGGTCACATCAGCCTCGTTGCAGGCGGTGATCACCTCGAAGTCCCTTTCGGAGCCGCCGGGCTGGACAACACCTGTGATCCCCTCCCTGATCCCCACATCCACACCGTCTCTGAAGGGGAAGAAGGCGTCGGAGACCATGATCGAGCCGATCAGGCCGCCCCTCGCCTTTCTGGTCTGCTCCCTGATCTCCTCGAGTGCAGCCCGGTCACGTCTGCCCTGCTTCACATCGAGTTCGAACTGGTTGCAGGATATGCCGTATCTGCTGTGGCATAGGTAGTCCGCATACTTTGCATACGCCTTGAAGACCGCTATCTCGGCGACACCAACCCTGTCCTGCTCTCCGGTGCCTATCCCCACGGTCGCACCGTCCTTCACGAAGATCACCGAGTTTGACGTGACCCCCTGCTCCACATGCCACCCGAAGAGCATGTCCTCATACTCCCTCTCCGTCGGCATCCTGTTGATGGCGTACTCCCTGCCTTTATAGGTCGCCCTGGCGGGCAGGAAGTCATCCCTGGAGCGTATCCTGTTGATCTGGGACTGCTGAACTATGATCCCGCCGTCGATGAGGGCCTTGAATTCGACCACCGGCAGGTCCATGAACCTCTCGAGGTCATGGATCCTCCCTATCCGGATGATCCTGAGGTTCTTCCTCCTTGCGAGGATACCCACAACACCCTCCTCATAATCAGGGGCTGCAACCACCTCAAGATACCGTTCGCTTATCAGCTCCGCCGTCGCCCTGTCCACGGGCCTGTTCACCACGAGGCAGCCTCCGAAGGCGGCGATCCTGTCCGCCCTGTTCGCCCTCTCGTATGCCTCGGCGAGGGTCTCTCCACAGGCCACGCCGCTGGGGTTGTTGTGCTTCATTATCGCCGCCGTCGGCCGTTTCGTCATGAACTTGAGGATGTTCAGGGCGTTGTCTATGTCGGTGAGGTTGGTCTTGCCGGGATGTTTACCCACCTGGATCATGTCCTCCTCGGTTATGCTGCTCACGAGGCCGTTGCCGGGGTTTATGAACTCACAACCTCCTAAGATGAGGTTGCCGCCGACAAGCTCATAGAGCGCCGCGGGCTGGTCAGGGTTTTCACCGTATCGGAGCCCCCTCTCGACCAACTCGTTCGATGCGGGATCGGGAATGCGCCACGTCTTCTTCCTGTAGAGCAGGGTCTGCTCTCCGAACCTGATCGTCATCTCAGGAGGAAAGGGGTCCTCCACGATTGTGCGGTACATCTTCTTCAGTTCACTCATAGGGCCTCCTCTATGGATTTCAGATCCGGGGTGTCGGCTTCCTGAAACACCGGGTATTGATTCTTGACAACTCGGAAATCTCTGCCATCCTCAAGATGGAATATTATCCATCCATTCCTGTAAGATAGTCAAGAACCCGACCACCGGCACAGCAATACAAACCAGACAAACGAGACAAACGAGCTAAACCAAATAAACCAAATAAACGAAATAAACGAAACAAACCAAATAAACGAGATAAACGAGATAAACGAGATAAACGAGCCAAACGATAATGACAGGACTTATCTGTTCAGTAGAGTTTGAATGCCTGGAGATACTGAAGGGGCTCTCAAGAAAGAGACGGGTAGAGGCAGGTGGACTGGCCTTCCACAGGGGGCTCCTTCACGGCAGAGAGCTCACGCTCCTGGCCTCAGGCGTGGGTAAGGCCAACGCTGCCCATGCAACGACACTGCTCATCGAGAGGTTCGCTCCGGGGTTGGTGATAAACTTCGGGATCGGAGGGGCCTATCCAGGCTCCGGTCTCGACCTCTGCGACATAGCGATTGCGGAGAGGGAGATATACGGAGACGAAGGGGTCGTCACCCGGAGAGGCTTCAGGGGGATGAGGTTCATGGGGATGCCTCTTGGTTCAGGGTCGAGGGTTCAGTGCTCAGGGGTTGAAGGGAAGAGGGAGAGCCTGAAGGACTATGCTGAATATTTCTACAACGAGATCCAACTGAACAGGGAGCTTGTAGAAAAGGCGATATCGATTATAAAGGAATCATTCATCGACTTCAGGACAGGCCCCTTCGTGACCCTCTCAACAGTGACCGGCACCAGGCAGAGGGCGGAGGAGCTCAGGAGGAGGTACAGGGCGATCTGTGAGAACATGGAAGGTGCAGCAGTGGCCCATGTGTGCGCACTCTATGGCGTGCCCTTCCTGGAGGTGAGGGGGATCAGCAACATCGTGGAGAACCGCGACAGGAGACGGTGGAGATCGAGGGAAGCGGCCGCAGAGTGCCAGCGGGCGGTTATGGAGATAGTGAAGGGAGAGGTGAGAGGCCTATGCCGATGAGGTATTGCAGGTGGGCGTGATCCAAGAGCTCAGGACAGCGATTATCACCAGATGGTAACCTTTATGATGTCAACAGCAGCCTCCAGGGTGGCATCCACCGGACCTGTTCTGATAAATTTATAATATGCGGATCGATTCTTACTCCTTCGGCAGGATAGTTGTTGACGGCAGAAGCTACACCTCCGACGTGATCATCTTCCCTGACAGGGTCCTCTCGCCCTGGTGGCGGAAGGAGGGTCATCTCCTCCAGATGGAGGACCTCGGTGAGGTGCTC
>WGEZ01000070.1 GCA_015492515.1 Nitrospirota bacterium | reverse complement strand
TATGCGGATCGATTCTTACTCCTTCGGCAGGATAGTTGTTGACGGCAGAAGCTACACCTCCGACGTGATCATCTTCCCTGACAGGGTCCTCTCGCCCTGGTGGCGGAAGGAGGGTCATCTCCTCCAGATGGAGGACCTCGGTGAGGTGCTCAAGGAGGGACCGGAGATACTGGTCGTCGGCAAAGGGTATTCAGGGGTGATGGAGGTCCCTGCAGCCCTGGTGGATCAGCTCAAGCGGCAGGGGATTGAGGTGATAGCAGAGCGCACCACCGAAGCGGTGAGGATATTCAACAGCTACGAGGGGAAGCGGGTGGTTGCAGCACTTCATCTGACATGCTGATGCATGGGAAGGGGAGAGTTCCGTTGTCAGAGAGGGTTCCTAAGGAGATCAAGAAGGAGATAGAGCGCCTCGTCAAGGAGCTCAACTATCACTGCTACCGATATTATGTCCTCGACTCGCCCGTCATCTCCGACGAGGAGTATGACCGCCTCTACCGTCACCTGAAGGAACTCGAAGAGAGGTACAACTATGTGCTGCCCGACTCACCGACCCAGCGTGTCGGCGCCCCTCCCCTTGACAGGTTCGAGAAGGTGCGGCACACCGAGCCGATGCTCTCCCTTGACAACGCCCTTTCCTACGAAGAGGTGGTGGAGTTCGACAGGAGGGTCAGGAGGTTCCTCGACACAGAGGAGGAGCTGGAGTACACGGTCGAGCCGAAGTACGACGGCCTTGCGATAGAGCTGACCTACAGGGGTGGTCTCCTGTACAGGGCCTCGACGAGGGGGGACGGTTACGAGGGCGAGGACGTGACCCAGAACATCCGGACCATAAGGTCCGTTCCCCTGAAGATAGAGCTCGCCGGCCGGGTGCCCGAGGAGATCGATATCCGTGGCGAGGTGTATATGGATATCGAGGAGTTCGAGGCCCTGAACAGGGAGAGGGAGGAGAAGGGCGAGCCCCTCTTCGCCAACCCCCGGAACGCTGCCGCCGGCTCCGTGCGCCAGCTTGACCCGTCGATAACAGCCTCCAGAAAGCTCCACCTTGCATGCTACGGGATCGGGGCGGTTAAGGGGATGGAGTTCGGAAGTCAATGGGAGTTCATCATGTGGCTCAAGGAGGCGAGGTTCCCGATCCCCGCCATCGTGAGGCTCAGGAAGGGGGTGAGGGGGGTGATCGAGGCCATCAAGGAGATCGAGGAGAAACACACCACCTTCCCCTTCGAGACCGACGGCGCCGTCGTAAAGGTGAACGACTTCGAGCTTCAGCGCCGTCTCGGCGTCAAGACGAGGGAGCCCCGCTGGGCCATCGCATACAAGTTTCCGGCCCACCAGGGTACCACGAGGATCAAGGAGATAATCCCAAGTGTGGGGAGGACGGGCGTGATAACCCCCGTCGCCGTTCTCGAACCGGTGAGGATCGGCGGTGTCACCGTTTCACGCTCAACTCTGCACAACTGGGATGAGATAAAGAGGAAGGATATACGGGTGGGAGACACCGTCGTGGTCGAGAGGGCAGGGGATGTGATACCCCATGTGGTGATGGTTGTGAAGGAGAAGAGGACCGGAAAGGAGAGGCCCTTCCCCATCCCTGAGAGGTGCCCTGTGTGCGGCGCCAGGGTGGTGAGGGAGGAGGGTGAGGTGGCTGCCAGATGCGTGGGTCTCAACTGCCCCGCCCAGGTCCAGGAGAGGATAAGGCACTTCGCCTCAAGGGGGGCCATGGATATCGAGGGCCTCGGTGAAAAGAACGTGGAGCTCCTTTACTCAAGGGGGCTCATCAGGCATTTCGTCGACCTGTACAGGCTGAAAAAGGAGGACCTCCTTGAGCTGCCGAGGTTTGCGGAGAAATCAGCCCGGAACCTGATAGATGCGATCGAAAGGAGTAAAGAGACCACCCTCGCCAGGTTCCTCTACGCCCTCGGCATACTGCACGTGGGTGAGTATGCAGCAAGGCTCCTGGCAAAGAACTTCAGGAGGCTCGAAGACCTCTACAATGTGAGCCCTGAGAGGATCGTCAGGATAAAACAGATGGGCGAGAAGATCGCCCGATCCGTAGCCGCCTTCTTCAATGACCCGGAGAACATCAAGACCCTTGAGACGCTTAAGTCCCTGGGGCTCAGGATAACAAACCCTGATTATGAGAAGGGAAGGAAGGAGAGGCTTCCCCTTGAGGGCCTCACCTTCGTGATCACCGGCACACTGCCCAGACCGAGGAAAGAGGTGGAGGAACTGATAGAGGGGCTCGGCGGGCATGCCGCCTCGACTGTTTCGAGGAGCACGGACTACCTCGTGGTCGGAGAGGGTCCCGGATCAAAGCTCCAGAAGGCCCGTGCCCTCGGTGTGAAGACCGTAACATACGATGAACTGTTAGAGATGACCGGCAGAGGATAGCCGTAGATCCGCCATCCACCCCTACGGCAGCAGCTCCTTGAAGTCCCTTACGACGGGGAACTCTTCCGTGCAGGCCTCCTCTTCCTCCTTCGAGTTCGCCCTCGTCTTCAGCACTACATACTTGATGCCGAACTCCCTCGCCGTCTTCAGTATCTCTTCAGAGTCGTCCACGAAGAAGGACCTCTCCTTCTT
>WGEZ01000069.1 GCA_015492515.1 Nitrospirota bacterium | reverse complement strand
GGGGATGTCCCTCCTCCTCTCGGCACCCCTCTCCCTGGTGGTCGTTGCGGGGGCCCTCGGCGAGAAGATGGGGCTCATCACCGGGGAGATGAACAGCGCCCTCATACTCGCAGCCCTGATCTCGAGCATCGTCTACCCCTTCCTCTTCAGGCTGACCACCAGGAGGATGAGGCCGCAGGAGTCGTCACCCTCAGAGGCCTGACCGGGGGAGCTCAGCCCTCCCGGGAAGTCCTCAGCAGCGGGTCTTCAAGCCCTGCCTCGGCGAAGCCCTTCTCCCTGAAGAGGCAGCTGTCGCACCTCAGGCAGGGCCTGCCTTCTGCTGTAGGGTCGTAGCAGCTCCAGGTGAGGGAGTAGTCGAGGCCGAGCTCGGTGCCGCGCCTGATTATCTCTCCCTTTGTCAGGTAGAGCAGAGGGGCCTGGATGCGGAAGACCCTCTCCCCCTCCACAGAGGCACGGGTCGCGAGGTTGGCCATCCTCTCGAAGGCGCTCAGGTATTCGGGTCTGCAGTCAGGGTAGCCGCTGTAGTCCACGGCGTTGGCACCGATGAAGATCTCCCCTGCACCGAGGACCTCTGCCCAGGCGAGCCCGAAGGAGAGGAAGAGGGTGTTCCGGGCGGGCACGTAGGTGACAGGGATCGATGATCCCTGCTCGGCCGTTGACCGCTCCGCCCCTGGAGCGCCCTGTTTCGGCACCTCGATCTCGTCCGTCAGGGCCGAGCCCCCTATCTCGCGGAGATCGAAGCGGATCACGAGGTGCCTCTCCACCCCGAGGGCCTCGGCGACCTTCCTGGCTGAGTCGAGCTCCTTCCGGTGCCTCTGGGAATAATCGAAGCTGAGGGCGTAGCAGCTGTAGCCCTCCGACCGGGCGATGGCGAGGGTGGTGGAGGAGTCGATGCCTCCGCTCAGAAGAACGACGGCCTTCTTCATCTCGGTGATGCCCCCGATGCAGCACCCCGGGCTGTCGATGCGCCTCTGGAGTCAGTAAACGTCGTCATCGGTGCCGGGCTCACCGTCCGGACCGGCGCTGAAGAGCCTGTAACCATCGGCATCGGTGAGGTATACATAGGGGTTTCCCCAGGGATCGGTGACCCTCCAGGGAAACACCTCAGGGTAAGACCCGGTCTTTATCCTGTGGGCCTCCACGGAGAGGCGGAGCTGCTCCAGCCTCTTCGAGGCCTTCAGCCGCTTCAACGTGGAGAGGCCCTTCACTGCGGCCGGTACGGTGGAGACCAGGAGGCCGAGGGAGAGGGCGGCTGGTATCAGATAGGTCGTCAGCCTGGCTATGGTCGTCCTCTTCGGGGGCCTCTCGGCCACCACCTTTTCAGCCATCTCGACGGGTTCGATCATCCCCTTGTCCAGCAGGGAGACGAGTGCCTTGGAGACGACGAAGTCGTCCTTTCCCGAGAGCTCGATTATCGTGCTCACGTCGCTCTCGCCGTCAACGAGGTCGAGGACGTCGATCTCGTCGTCGGTGAGCTCGATCTCCACGTCTGTAAGGGCCTTCTCCGTCTTTCTGAATACCGAGTCGATCGTGAGCGTCCCTTCGATGACCGACCATTCGTCCACCACCCTCAGCCCCTCCATCAGCATGTGCTGGGTGTCGAGGGAGATCCCCAGCTCCCTGTCAGCCGGCACCCCCTGGGGTGTGAACTCATAGGTGCCCGCCTTCCAGGTGAATATCTGCACTATCTGGTCGGTGATCTGTTTGGTGATGATATCCACGAGGACCTCCTTCGGCACCAGCCCCTTCTGGATGAGCACGCTCCCGAGCCTCGTACCGCTCTGGGTCTGTTCCTCGAAGGCCTCTTTCAGCTCCTCCTCGGTCAGTATGCCCCTCTTCACCAGTATGTTGCCGATGCGGTTCTCCTCAGGCCTCTTGGCCGATCTCGTGGAGACGATGTTGCCCTCGTGGAAGTAGATCTTCACCGTGTCCAGGAGGCCCTCCACCTCGAGGACGCCTGTCTTCTTCTGGAAGTAGATGAGCTGCAGTATGTCTGCAAGACCGAACTCCTTTATCGAACCTCTCAGAGCCATCCCTTCCTCAACCTCCTCAGGGTGTAGATGTTGGCCGACAGATAGACGGCCGCCATGGCCAGGACGGCGACGAAGCTCAGCCAGCCGTGGCTGTAGGGCTGGATGTTGAAGGTGAAGAGCCTGGAGAGGACAAGGACGGAGAAGGAGAAGAGGAAGAGGCTGGAGAAGACGAGACCGCTGAACATCCTTCCGGAGTAGATCAGGGTCAACCCCGGTATCGTATAGGAGAGGACGGCGAGGAGCATCCGTCTCCTCTGGATGTAATTGTAGGTCTTCAGGATGGTGTTTATCCTCTCCGACGGTCGTGATTCAAAGGAGATCATGGAACGGAAGCACTCGGTGCACATCCCCCCCCAGCAGAGATGCCTCTCGCACTTCAGGCAGAAGAGCCTGCCGCACTTCGGACACCTCACCGCCGGTGCCCAGGAGTCGCCCTTCAGGTAAAGCAGTGCTATCAGCAGGAGGGAGAAACCGAGAAAGGCGAGGGACCCCCCGGCGTCGAAGGGGAAGAAGCCTCCACCCATGACGAGGCTGGTCAGCTCATCCCTTGAGAGGGTCTCGTCCATCAGCGAGAGGGTCTCGTAGTCGTTTCTCAGCTCCCTGAAGCGGATCACCCTGTCGAAGTCCATCCTCACGGCCTTGAGGAAGTACCTGTCACCGACGACGAAATCCAGCTTTTCCCTGGCCACCATACTGAGGTTGTAGTATGCAGAGAGGAGGGGCCTGATGCCGACGGCCCTCTTGTACATCTCCATGGCCCTGTCCAGGAGGTTCATCCCTGCGTAGCAGTTGCCGAGATTCACATAGAACCTGGGGTCCTCCTCCTCGGCAAGCAGCCCCTCGTACTGCTGCACCGCCTCCTCGAACCTCCCCTCCCTCTGGAGGGCCAGGGCGTAGGAGAACCTTGCGGGCAGACCCTCCTTCCCCTTCAGTGTGTTCAATGCATAGGCGTTGCTCAGCCCCTCGTTCACCGCTGCAACGGCCTTCACATCGGGGGAGAAGCTCGCGGTGAGGTAGGCGCCGAGGTAACGGCTGAGAGATGGAGTGAGGGCTAACGACAGCAGCAGGAGATAGGAGGCGTAGCGCGCCCTCTCCTTCAGATGGAGGAAGGAGAGGAAGCATACCGAGGCGAGGAAGTAGTAGGGGCCGAAGAGAGAGGCGACCAGCACGGCGAGGAGGGCCGCCTTCCTATCGTCCTCCTCTATCTCGTGTTTCAGCAGCGGGATGTCGAGGGGCAGCCGTGCAGCCCCGATCAGGAGCGAGAGGAGGAAGAGGGTGAGCAGCACCGCCCCGGCGATCACCCCCGTCAGGTTCAGAGACCACCAGAAGTTCCTGCCGTAGGCCTTTATGCCGTCGAAGAGGTAGCTCATGGATTGAAAGAACTCCCTGGGGTTGAGGGTCAGGCTCCTGCTGAAGAGTTCGAAATAGACCGCAGGGTTGTCGGGCGAGAGCCTGGCTGCCTCCTCAAGGAGTGCGAGGGCCTCGGTATCATCCCTCTCACCCGCCTCCTTCAGGAGGGAGTATGCATAGGCACCGGGCATGGAGAGGGCCCTCTCGGGGAGGGCTGCCGCCTCCGGACGGGAAGGGAGGCCCTGGTGGAGCAGAAGGACAAGGCAGAAAAGAAGCATGTTTTTCAAACCCTTTTTGCCCATCGTCTAATTATATCATTTATGAAAGGATTTTGGACTCCTTCCCCTCGAGGAGCCTCCTGATGTTCTCCCTGTGCTTTATGTATACAAGCGCCGTGAGGAGGAGACCGAGCATGACACCGCTGCCACCGTTGTCGAAGACGTAGAGTGTGAGGGGCAGGAGGGTGAAGCCGACGAGGGCGCCCAGCGAGGAGTAACGTGAGGCGGCGACCACCACGAGCCAGATACCGACGGTGACCAGTCCGGCATAGGGGGCGTACATCAGGAGCACGCCGAGGGATGTGGCCACCCCCTTGCCGCCCCTGAACCTGAGGAAGACCGAGTAGTCATGCCCGATCACGGCTGCCAGACCGGCAAGGCCGGTGTAGGGGTCGCCGTATCCGGCGGCCTTCGCCAGTGCAACGGCAAAGACCCCCTTCAGGACGTCTCCCGCAAGGGTGAAGAGGGCCTCCTTCCTGCCCACCGTCCTCAGGACGTTTGTGGCACCGATGTTGCGGCTCCCTGCCCTTCTGAGATCGATCCCCCTGCTCCTGGCGATGATCAGGCCGAAGGGGATGGCCCCGGCGAGGTAGGAGATTATCATCAGCAGGATCAGGTTCATCCGACCGCCTTCCAGAAGGAGACGGTGTACTTAACCCCTGAGAAGACCGCCAGCACCAGGGCGATCCATATAAGGACCACACCCGGGGCATAGAGGTTTATCCCCGGAAGACCGTCCTTCAGTATCAGGAGGAGTATGGCGAATATCTGGGCGGTGGTCTTCAGCTTACCGCCCGTCTCGGCAGGGATGACGATCCTCTTCGAGAGGGCCACCACCCTCAGTCCGGTCACGAGGAACTCCCTGACGATGATCACTATGGCCACAAAGGCCGAGAGGCTCCCCATGTCCACCAGGAGGATGAGGGCGGAGATGACCAGGAACTTGTCCGCGATCGGATCGAGGATCATGCCGAACTTCGTGATCTGGCCCGTCTTTCTCGCTATGTAGCCGTCGAGGAAGTCCGTCAGCGAGGCCAGGGAGAAGATGGAGGCACCGAGGAAGGGGTGTTTCGGAGTGAGGAGGATGAAGAACGGTATGGAGACGATCCGGCTGAAGGTGAGTACAGTGGGGAGGTTAAGCCTTGATGTAGTCATTGATGATCCTTTCCCAGAGGCCCTTCGCCTTGAGGATGAGGTCCGTCACCTCCCTTACGGCCCCCCTGCCACCCCTCCGCTCCGTGACGAAGGCGGCGAAGGCCTTTGCATCGGGAGAGGCGTCTGCCACGGCCATGGGCAGCCCCACCCTCTTCAGGATGGGTATGTCCACCACGTCGTCACCTATGTAGGCGATCTCCTCGTCCCTCAGGGAGCGCTTCTCCTTGATCCTTTCGTAGACAGCGACCTTGTCGATACACCCCTGGTGGACCTCACTGACGCCGAGCTCCTGCGCCCTCCGTTCAACCACCCTCGAGTACCGTCCAGTGATGATCGCCACCTCCACGCCGCTGCGCACAAGGAGCTTTATCCCGTGGCCGTCCCGGACGTGGAAGGACTTCAGTTCGTTACCCTCGTTGTCGAGGATGATCCCGCCGTCGGTGAGCACGCCGTCGACGTCGAGGATGAGGAGCCTTATCTTCCGGCCGGCCTCGAGTACGGCCTCCAGAGCCCTGCTCATACGATCCCCTTCTTGAGGATATCGTGGAGATGGATCACACCGGCGGGCCTCCCCTCCTCGTCGGGCACTACCAGTGATGTTATCGAGTACCGCTCCATCACGGAGAGGGCCTTCACCGCGAGGGTGTCCCTGTGGATCAGCTTAGGGTCCCTGGTCATCACCTCTCCGGCCTTCATCTCGAAGAGCCTGGTGCCCCATCTCTGTATCCCCCGCCGGAGGTCGCCGTCGGTGATCACCCCCGCGATCCTGCCCTCACCGTCCCTCACCACGGTCATGCCGAGCCTCTTGGAGGACATCTCCACCGTTGTCTCCGTCATCGGGGTCTCCGTGCCGACGAGGGGGATCCCCTCTTCCGTATGCATCAGGTCCTCGACCTTTATGAGCAGCTTCTTGCCCAGGGAGCCGTTCGGATGGAAGAGGGCGAAGTCCTCCTCCCTCAGGTCCCTCTTCAGTATGAGCGCCACGGCGAGGGCGTCCCCCATGGCAAGCGCCGCCGTGGTGGAGGCGGTCGGGACGATGCCCATGGGACAGGCCTCCTCCCTCACCGATGTATCGAGCACGATGTCGGATGCCTGGGCTAGGGTGGAGTCGGGTTTCGTCAGGGATATGAGGGTGATGTCGAATCTCTTCAGATAGGGTATGAGCCTGATTATCTCCTCCGTCTCGCCGCTGTGCGATACGGCTAAAACGACGTCCTTCTCGGTCACCATCCCGAGGTCCCCGTGGCCTGCCTCGGCGGGGTGGAGGAAGAACGACGGGGTGCCGGTGGAGGAGAGGGTGGCGGCTATCTTCTTCCCTATTATGCCGGACTTGCCCATCCCCGTGACGACCGTCCGTCCGCCGCTACGGTTGATCGTCTCCACGGCCCTCTCGAAGCTGCTGTCGAGCCTCTCCATCAGGGCGTAGATAGCGCCTGCCTCCACGGCAAGGACCCTCTTTGCCTCTTCGATGATATTCATGCTACGGGTGACCCTCCGGCCTCGGGTGCCGCTTCAGCCCGGAAGCCCTCACCACATCGTATATCCCTTTCAATCCCTCCAGGAGCCCCTCCACCTCGTCAAGGGGGATCATGTTCGGCCCGTCGCAGAGGGCCTTCTCCGGATCGGGATGGACCTCCATGAATATCCCGTCCACACCGGCTGCAACGGCGGCCCTTGCGAGGGGGCCGGCGAACTCCCTCTGCCCTCCGGAGGACGACCCCTCACCACCGGGCAGCTGGAGGCTGTGCGTCACGTCGAATATAACAGGATAACCGAATGACGCCATTATGGGAAAGGCCCTGAAGTCCACGACGAGGTTGTTGTAACCGAAGGTGGTCCCCCTCTCGGTGAGCAGGAGCTTCTCGTTCCCCGTGGAGATGAACTTCTCTATGATGTTTCCGACGTCCCAGGGAGCGAGGAACTGTCCCTTCTTGACATTGACGTATCTGCCCGTCCCGGAGGCCGCGATGATCAGATCCGTCTGCCTGCAGAGGAAGGCGGGGATCTGGAGGATGTCCACCACCTCGGCGGCGCGTTCAGCCTCCCGGGTTGTATGGACGTCGGTGAGCACCGGCAGGGAGAGCCGCTCCTTCACGGTCCGGAGTATCTCCAGGCCCTCGTCGATCCCCGGGCCCCGGTAGGAACTGAGGGACGTCCTGTTCGCCTTGTCGTAGGAGGACTTGAAGACCAGGGGAAGCCCGAGACCGCCGCACACCTCCTTGAGCGTACGGGCCGTCTCGAGGACGACCTCAGGGGTCTCTATAACACAGGGGCCGGCTATGACGAGGAGGCCCCCGTCTGTCAAGCCCTTCTCAACCGCCCTCATCGCCCTGTTCGACCGCGGTCCGGATATCTGGAAAGGCCTCCGCCACATAGGGGAAGAGCGACCTCTTCTCCCTGAGGGCTGCTGCTATGAAGGCCCTGAAGAGTGGATGGGGGTCTGTGGGCCGTGACTTGAACTCGGGGTGGAACTGGCAACCCACAAACCACGGGTGGTCTTCAACCTCGATGATCTCCACAAGCTCGCCATCCGGGCTTGCACCGCTGATCTTCAGACCGTTCCTGGTGAGGATGCCCCTGTAGGCGTTGTTGAACTCGTAACGGTGCCTGTGCCTCTCGTATATCTCTTTCAGCCCGTAGGCATTGTATGCGTTGCAGCCCTCGGTGAGTATGCAGGGGTAGGCGCCGAGCCTCATGGTGCCGCCCTTCTGGCTCGTCTCCGACCGCCTCTCCACCCTCCCCTTCCTGAAGTCATACCACTTCTCCATCAGGTATATCACGGGGTCGGGTGTGTCGACATCGAACTCCGTGCTGTTGGCCTCTTTGAGGTTGCAGACGTTCCTTGCGAACTCGATGACCGCACACTGCATACCGAGGCATATCCCCAGGAAGGGGATCTTCTTCTCCCTGGCGTATCGGACCGCCTCGATCTTTCCCTCGATCCCCCTGTAGCCGAACCCGCCGGGCACCAGTACGCCGTCGACCTCGGAGAGGAACCTCTCCGGGCCGTGCACCTCTATCTCCTCGGAGTCCACCCACTGGAAGACGACCCTTGCATCGTTGGCGATGCCTCCGTGGATGAGGGCCTCGATCAGGCTCTTGTACGAGTCCTTCAGCCCGATGTACTTTCCCACAAGGGCGATGGTGACCTCGTTCTTTGGTTCCTTGATCCTCCTCACCACGTCCGTCCATTTGCCGAGGTCGGGCTCCCGGGAGTCGAAGCCGAACCTCCTGGCGATGATGGCATCGAGCCCCTCCCTGTGGAGCGCGAGGGGGACCTCGTAGATGGTCTCCACGTCTATGGCGCCGATGACGGCGTCGACGTCCACGTTGCAGTGGAGGGCTATCTTTGCCTTGATCTCCGGCGGCAGCGTCCTGTCGCAGCGGCAGAGGAGCACGTCGGGCTGGATACCTATCTCTCTCAGCTCCTTCACGCTGTGCTGGGTGGGTTTCGTCTTCAGCTCCCCTGCACTCGGTATGTAGGGGATCAGGGTGAGGTGTGCATAGAGCACATTCTCCCTTCCTGCGTCATACCGCATCTGCCTTATCGCCTCCAGGAAGGGGAGGCTCTCTATGTCACCGATGGTGCCGCCGATCTCCACGATCACCACGTCGTAGCCGTCGCTGACGGCCTTGATGGTCCCCTTTATGGCGTCCGTAATATGGGGTACGACCTGTACGGTGTCACCGAGGTAGTCGCCCCTCCTCTCCTTGGAGATGACGTTGTAGTATATCCGCCCTGTGGTGGCGTTGTTGGCCTGGGAGGTCCTCAGTTGCGTGAACCTCTCGTAATGACCGAGGTCGAGGTCCGTCTCTGCGCCGTCGTCGGTCACGAAGACCTCGCCGTGCTGGAAGGGGCTGAGTGTGCCGGGATCGACGTTTATGTAGGGGTCGAGCTTCTGGAGGGTGACCTTCAGCCCCCTCGCCTCAAGAAGGGCGCCTATTGCTGCTGAGGCGATACCCTTTCCCAGGGAAGATACAACACCGCCGGTTACAAAGATGTACTTCGTCATTCCCTTGAGTACACAGCGCAAGCGCTCCCCCGGGCCATGCCGCGGGCCAGTGAAAACCCTATCCCTTCAGGTTTTCCCTATTATAGCAGAAACCGTCGGGGATGTTGCGAGCCCGCTGCACGCGGCAGGGGCGTTCGGGCAGCAGAGGGGCTAACCGCCCAGGGCCTCCTCGACCCTCTTCAGGTCCTCCGGTGTGTCGACGCCGATCGTGTCCACCTCGGTGAGGCCGACCCTTATCCTGAAGCCGTTCTGAAGCGCCCTCAGCTGTTCGAGCCCCTCGGCCTTCTCGAGCCCCGACTCGGGAAGGCCGGTGAGTCTCAGGAGGACGTCCCGTCGGTAGCTGTAGATGCCGATGTGCTTGTAGAACTCCATCTCAGGGGAGATGGTTCGCATGCCCTCACCATACCGGATGCCTGAGAGGTCCTCCCTGTAGAACGGTATCGGGGCCCTGGAGAAGTAGAGCGCGAACCCCTGAAGGTCGAAGACGGCCTTCACCACGTTGGGGTCGAAGACCTCCCGGGGGTCCTCAATCCGTCTGAGGAGCGTTGCCATATCCGCTGCCTCGTCCTCAAGGAGCCTCACCACCTGATCGATCATCCCGCCGGTGACCAGGGGCTCGTCACCCTGGACGTTCACGACTATCCCGCACTCCATCCCCCTTGCGACCTCTGCGATCCTGTCCGTACCAGAGGGATGGTCTCCTGAGGTGATGACGGCCCTCCCTCCGAAGGAGAGCACCACCCGCCGGATCTCCTCGCTATCCGTGGCCACCACGACCCTCTCCACAAGCTCGGCCCTCCCGGCCCGCTCGTAGACGTGCTGGATGAGCGGCCTGCCCGAGAGGAGGGCGAGGGGTTTCCCGGGGAACCTCTTTGAGCCGTACCGCGCCGGGATTATGACCACTGCAGACATCAGCCCTTGAACGAGGGGTGGGGCTTCCTCAGGTCCCCCACCCTCATGGTGATCTTGTGCGAGTCGAGATGCTCCAGGAAGGGAAGGGCGAACTTCCTCGTCGTGCCGAGGATGTCTCGGAACTCCCCGACGGTCATCGAGTCCTTCTTCGAGAAGTGCTCCCTCAGGGTGGCGAGCATCCTTTCGTAGTCCTCCCTCGTGAGGTAGATCGAGTCGGTGATCCTCGTCAGAGAGCCCTCCTGTGCCATCAGCTTCAGGATGTCGTCCATCTCCCTGGTGCTGAGCCTGAAGTGCTCCGCGAGCTCTTCCTTCGTTGCCGGCTGGAACCCGTTCCGGCTCAGGAGCTTGAGGGTCTCCTCCTTTATCTCTGTGAACCGACCCGTTACCGCCACCCTGAACTCGGCGAGCCTCACCGTGTCCTTCTCGACCGCCACGTCGTCGATTACGGAGAGTATCCCCTGGAAGGTCCTCTGGTCGAGCCTCAGGAGGGACCTCAGGACCTCCTTTGACATGCCCGGTTTCAGGGGGTTGTTCCTGTGGAACCTGCTCAGGGTGTCGATGATCCTCTCCCTCAGGCCGTCTGATACCTCCCTGTGGATCAGCCTCTCGTCGAACTGGACGATGACCCCGCCGTCCTTCAGCCCCTTCACAGCGGCGTCGATCTCGCCTCTGTCGGCCTTTATCCATCCATGGACGGACCGGAGGGTCATCCCCCTGATGCCCGATCTCCTCACCTTTGTGGCGATCTTGTCCTCGAGACCGCCCCTCTCGTAGACCTTCAGGTCCTCAAGGCCCTCCTTCCTCCGCCTCTTCCTCGCCTTCGGATCGAGGACGATTCCGCCGCCGATGGTGTCCACCGGCGAGAACCTCCTGATTATGAACCTGTCGCCCGAGACCGCCACGACGGGAGACTCGAGCCTTATCTGGCAGTATGAGGAGCCGCCCGATTCAAGCTCCTCACGGTCGTAGAGGATGATCCTGCCCACCACCTCCGAGGTGGAGAGGTGGAAGTGGACCCTCGTCCTGTTCTTCAGAGGAGGCGCCTCCTTCAGGAGGATCAGCTTCGCATCCACCGCATGGGTGGGGCTGAAGAGCCCCGGCTCCACGACCACATCCCCCCGCTTCAGTTCCTCCTTCTGGATGCCCTGGAGGTTTACGGCCACCCTCTGGCCGGCAAAGGCCCTCTCGATGGACCTCCCGTGGCTCTGAAGCCCCCTCACCTTTGCCTTCAGCCCTGCTGGCAGTATCTCCACCTGGGACTCCTGTGCAACGGAGCCCGACACAGCGGTGCCTGTAACGACCGTGCCGAAGCCCTTGAGGCTGAAGACCCGGTCGATAGGAAGCCTGAAGTGCCCGCCCGATGATTTGGGCCTCACCTTGAGGGCGAGGTCGTGTATCCTCTCCTTCAGGAGTTCTATGTTGTACCCCGTCTTCGACGACACGGGTATTATCTCTGCTCCCTCCAGGAAGGTCCCCTTTACGAAGCTGCCGACGTCGTCGGTGACGAGCTCGAGCCACTCCTCGTCGACGAGGTCCGTCTTCGTCACCGCAATGATGCCCGATTTGATGTCCAGGAGGTCGCAGATTGCAAGGTGTTCCCTGCTCTGGGGCATCACGCCCTCGTCCGCCGAGACCACCAGGAGGACGATGTCTATGCCTCCGGCTCCGGCAAGCATGTTCCTGACGAGCCTCTCGTGGCCGGGGACGTCCACGATGCCCACATCGAGGCCGTCGGGATAGGCGATCTCCGCGAACCCGAGGTCGATGGTTATGCCCCGCTCCTTCTC
>WGEZ01000068.1 GCA_015492515.1 Nitrospirota bacterium | reverse complement strand
GTAAGATCGTCGGCAGCGTCAGATGTGTATAAGAGACAGGAGAGGGAGAGGGGAGCGGGCAGGGGAGAGGGGTTCACCTACAACATCCCCCTGCCCCACGGTTCAGGAGACGACGAGTACCGCCGGGCCTACCACGGTGTGCTCCACGAGCTGGTCTCCTCCTTCGCCCCCGAGATCATCCTCGTCTCCGCAGGCTACGACATCCACGCCGGCGACCCGCTGGCGGGCATGCAGGTGACGGACAGGGGCGTCAGGGAGATCGTGAGGGGCATACTGACGGCGGCCCCCGGCATCCCCTGTGTCTTCTCCCTTGAGGGAGGATACAACCTCTCGGCCCTCGCCGGCTCGGTGCTGATCACCCTTGAGGAACTGCTCCGTGACTTGTAACTTCCCCTCCCCGTATGGTATAAATAACGATCGAGGGCAGGGGCTCCCCGCAGCATGCCGCGGGGAGTGAACCCGCGATACATGCTCATGGAGAGGAAGGTCATATACTTTGAGAAGCCCGGTCGCCTCAACACCGACGCCTGTCTCCAGGTGGTGAGGGAAGTGATCGAAGAAGGGAGGATACGGGACGTCGTGGTCGCCTCAACCACGGGAGAGACAGGGCTCCGCTTCTCCGGAGCGCTCAAAGACAGGGGGCTGAACATGGTCGTTGTCACCCACAGCCACGGGTTCAAGGAGCCGAACACCCTCGAGATACCAGAGGATACGGTCAGGAGGATCAGGGAAAACGGTGCAAAGGTCTACACAGGCACCATGATCACCCATTCGCTCGAGACAGCGCTGTCCAAGAAGTTCAGCGGCCTCTACCCCACGCTCATCGTGGCCCAGACACTCAGGAGGTTCGGCGAAGGACCGAAGGTCTGCTGCGAGATAGCCATGATGGCCTCTGACGCGGGGCTCATCCCCGAAGGGGCGGAGGTCCTGACCGTTGCCGGCACGGGCAGGGGTGCGGATACGGTGATGATCATCAGGTCGGCCACGTCGAAGAGGTTCCTCGATCTGAGGGTCCTCGAGATACTGGCAAAGCCAAGGAGTTAGAGATGAGGGCATCGGACTGGATAACCCAGGCCAGGAGAGCCGTCTCGTCGGCGGAGCATTCGATGAGCGGAGGCTTCTACGAGGACGCATGCTTCATCGCCCACAACGCCGCCATGCTCGGCGTCATAGGGCTTCTCATCAGGAAGGGGATCACCGAGACAGGGCCCTCGATCTACTTTCTGCTCAAGAAGGTGGAGACCGCAACGGGAGAGCTGCTGCACAAGGCCCGCTATCTCGATACGCTCTTCGTGCCCGCAAGATTCCCCTACTGTTTCGAGAAGGGAGCCCCGATGGACTACTTTGATCAAGCCACCGCAGAGGAGGCGATAGAGGATGCAAAGGCTATCCTGGGATTTGTTGAGACAGAACTGGACTGACCAGTACTTCATAGAGTCCCTGGCAGAGTTCATATCCCGTCTCCATGAGGACAGGGGGAAGGATGCCCTTGCCGTCGTGATGTTCAGCCCCGAGGGAGAACCCGTTCCGCCCCTTGCGCCGCCGGTGCACCTTCTCGTCCTGTACAGAGAGCCCGTCGACTTCCTCAAGGACAACCTCTTCCTCAGGAGACACGACCCCTCGGGACTCTTCTGCTTCTTCAGCTACGGCATCGATTCGTTCAGGAAGATGATCGAGGAGTCCAACCCCCTGGCGCTCCAGGCCCTCGGGACAGGCCTCATACTGCATGAAACAGACGCATCGATGCGGGAGTTCATCTCCTGAGCCCGCCCCTCCGCCTTTTGGAAAGGCCGCCTTTTTTGTTATAGTATAGTGATCATGGAACCCGTAAAGGAAGCCGAGGCCGGAACGGCTCTGCCGAAAGTCCCTCTCGTCCTCGACGGGATATCTTCCCGTTTTCTGAGAGAGAACCTCATAGTGCCCGTTGAGGTCCGCGGCGGAAGGCTCCGGGTGCTGATGGTGGAGCCCGGGAGGAAGGACCTGACCGAGGCCCTCCACCTGGCCACAGGGTATGAGATAGAACCCCTCAGGGCCGAGAAGGAGGCCCTTCAGGAGTACATGGAGCGGTTCTACGCCAAGGAGACGACGGTGAACAAGATAATAGAGGACATCGACCAGCTCAGCTACGAGGATATCACCGAGGAGGAGCACGACATAGGCCATCTGAAGGACCTCGCCTCCGAGGCCCCGATAATAAAGCTGGTCAACCTGGTGATCACCCGTGCGGTGGAGAGCAGGGCCAGCGACATACACATCGAACCCTATGAGGACGAGCTGAAGATCCGCTACAGGATAGACGGCGTGCTCCATGACGTCGAGTCCACTCCTGCGAGGCTCCAGCCGGCGATCGTCTCGAGGATAAAGATCATGGCCAGGCTGAACATCGCCGAGAGGCGGCTCCCCCAGGACGGAAAGATAAAACTGAAGGTCCTCGGCAAGGATATAGACATGAGGGTCTCCACCATCCCCGTCCTCTTCGGTGAGAGCGTGGTGATAAGGCTGCTCGACAGAGAGAGCATCGTGATAGACCTGGAGAAGCTCGGCTTCCCCCCGGACACCCTCGCCGAGTTCAACAGGCTGATCAGCATGCCCCACGGGATAATCCTCGTCACAGGTCCGACGGGCAGCGGCAAGACCACCACCCTCTACGGCGCCCTGGACAAGATAAACACCCCCGAGAAGAAGATCATCACCGTGGAGGACCCCGTGGAGTATCAACTGAAGGGCGTGAACCAGATACAGGTGAAGCCCCAGATAGGGCTGAACTTCGCGAACACCCTGAGGCACATAGTACGTCAGGACCCTGACATCATAATGATAGGCGAGATAAGGGACCTGGAGACCGCGGAGATCGCCATACAGTCTGCCCTCACGGGACACCTCGTATTCTCCACCCTCCACACCAATGATGCACCGAGTGCGATCACCAGGCTGATCGACATGGGTGTGGAGAGCTATCTCCTCTCCTCCACGATCAGGGGCATACTCGCCCAGAGGCTGGTGAGGGTCGTCTGTCCTCACTGCAAGGAGGAGGCCGCCGACGTAACCGCGGAACAGCGGGAGATGATCGGCATACCCCGTGAGGCGCGACTCTACCGAGGGAGGGGCTGCGATGAGTGCGCCGGAACGGGGTTCAGGGGCAGGACGGGGATCTTTGAGCTCTTCGTCATCGACGACGACACAAGGAGGCACATAACCGTCGGCGCCGATGCAGGCGAGCTGAGGAGGATCGCCAGGGCCAGGGGTATGAGGACACTCCTTGAAGACGGCTCCGCGAAGGCGGCCCGGGGCATCACCACTGTGGCGGAGGTTCTGAGGGTGACCCAGGAGGTCTGACGTTGCCCCTCTTCACATACAAGGCGACCACTGCCGGAGGCGCCCTCCGCGAAGGGGTGATCGAGGCCCCTGACGAGAGGGCAGCCATAGAGTCGATCAAGGACTCGGGATACATACCGATAAAGGTGGTCCATCCCGGTGAGAAGCGGCGTACCTTCTCACTCAGGCTGAGGAGGGAGAGGGTCGACCTGCTCACCTTCACCACAGAGCTCGCCGCGCTCCTGAACGCCGGACTGCCCCTTGACAGGAGCCTGAACATACTCTCGGAGATCGCGGAGCAGCCCTCGGCGCGGGAGATGATAGGCTCTCTGTTGAAGTCCCTCCGCGAGGGGAACTCCTTCTCCGAGGCCCTGGCGCTCCACCCGGGGGTCTTCCCGAGGGTTTATGTAAACATGGTGAAGGCCGGCGAGGCCGGAGGCGTACTCGACGTGGTGCTGGCGAAGCTCGTCGAGTTCCTGGAGTCATCGAAGGAGCTGAAGGACCACCTCTACTCGGCGATGATATACCCCACGATACTCACCCTCACCGGAGGGGCATCCATAATCGTCCTGCTCACATACGTGATCCCCAGGTTCTCGAGGATATTCTCCGACCTCGGCCAGACCATACCCCTCCCCACCCAGGTGCTGATCTCGATAAGCGAGGCCTTCAGCAGCTTCTGGTGGGTGCCCCTCGGAGGGCTCCTTCTCCTGTGGTACAGCGCGAGGAGATACGTGGCCAGGCCTGAGGGGAAGACGAGATGGGACAGGCTGAAGCTGAAGCTCCTCGGTGATATAATAATGAAGCTCGAGACGGCAAGGTTCTGCAGGACCCTCGGCACGTTGCTCAACAGCGGGGTGCCCCTGCTTCAGGCGCTGTCCAACGTCAGGGAGACGATCGGCAACTCCGTGGTCGCCTCCGAGGTGGAGGGTGTGATCAGGGCCGTGAGGGAGGGGCAGGGGGTCGCCTCACCGCTGGAGAGGACGGGCCTCTTCCCCCAGCTCGCCGTATCCATGATCAAGGTGGGCGAGGAGACGGGCCAGCTCGACACGATGCTCCTGAACGTGGCAGACACCTATGAGAAGGGACTCAAGGTCTCCGTCAGGAGGTTCATCAGCATCCTCGAGCCGGCGATGATCCTGATCATGGGCCTGATCGTCGGGTTCATCGTCGTCTCCATGCTGATGGCCATCTTCAGTATAAATGAACTCCCCCTGTAGAACGCATAAAGGCACCAGGGGCTACACCCTCATAGAGCTGATGGTGGTGATGGTCCTGATCGGGGTCGTCCTCGCCCTCGTGGGGATGAACTTCGGCAGGGCCCTTCCGGGGGTGAAGCTGAAGGCCTCGGCCAGGGAGCTCTCCTCCACGCTGAGGTATGCAAAGAGCAGGGCCCAGTTGAGGGCCGAGGAGGTTGCGTTGACGATCGACCTTGACAGCAGGAGATACTGGATAGAGGGGAAGAGGGTCGTCAGCCTGCCGGAGGGTACAGCGATAGTGGTGATCGATCCCCTGAGCGGAGAGCGCTCCGAGGGCAGATACGAGGTGCTCTTCTACCCGGGCGGCGGGGCGTCGGGTGCGGAGATCATCCTCAAGGGGGAGGGAAGAGCGTACTCGGTGGCCGTGGACCCATTGACGGGAAGCGTGGTCAACTCCGCGGAGGAGCTGTGAAGAGGGCTGAGAGAGGGTTCACGCTGATCGAGGTCATCGTGGCGGTGGCCATACTCGCCATCGGGATCGTCGCCGTCTCTGAGGTCTTCTCCATCTCCCTCAGGTCCCTCAGGTCCACGAGGGAGGGCATGGACCTCTCCATCACCGCCCTGACGGAGATGAGGCGGATCCTCCAGGACCGGGAGCTCGAGGAAGGGAGCGGCACCGAGGCGAGGGAGGACTACACCCTGGAGTGGGAGGTCGAGGAGACGGACCGGGATAGGACAGAAGGGCTCCCCTACAGGTTCCTCGAGGTCACCGTGAGGGTGAAGAAGGGGCGGAAGGTGTACGAGCTCTCCACGCAGAGGCTGGTGAAGGGGGTGTTCAAGTAGGATGCTCCATCTGCTCCGGAGAGGACGGCCCCGGGGATTCACGCTGATAGAGATCCTGATCGCCATGTCGATACTGAGTGTGGTGATCGTGATACTCGGCGGCGCCATGAGGCTGGGGATAAGGTCTGTGGAGAAGGGCGAGAGGGAGGCCTCCGAGATCGAGAGGCTCCGTTCCGTTGTGCTGGTGATGGACAGACAGATTCAGTCCATCATCCCCTCAAGCCGCGAGATAGAGGGCGAGAGGGTGGTATGGTTCGAGGGCGACGAGAGGCGGTGTCTCTTCCTCACCGATGCATCGCTCTGGGGAAGGAAGGAGGGCCTCGTGGAGGTCTCCTACGGGGTGGAAGAGGACGGCTCGGAGGGGGTGAGGATGACCTTGCAGGAGCGGCCTCCCTGGGGCGAGGACGGGCTCGAGACGGTGCTGCTCGAGGGCCTCGAGGAGGCGCGGTTCGCCTACTACTACACCGATCAGGACGGCGAGGGGCAGTGGACAGAAAGCTGGGAGAGGAAGGACCTGTTCCCCGAATCGATAGCCCTCACCATAAGGACCGCCAGGTATGAACACCGCCTCATCTTCCCCCTGATGCGTAGCGGCGGCACCGGCAAGGTGACCCGTACCGAAGGGAGGCACTGGGTTGAGCCAGCCCCACCGACCCGCTAACCCGGACCCCCATGGGAAAGAGGCTGGGGTGGCACTCCTGCTCGTCCTCTGGGTGCTGATACTCCTGATGGTGATAGTGATGTCTTTCTCCTACATGACCCGTACGGAGACAGAGGCCGGGCTCTATTTCAGAGAGAGGGTGCGTGACGACCTGATCGCAGAGGCAGGCATCCAGAGGGCGATCCTGGAGATAATACTCGCCAGGCGGGCGCCCGGCGCAGACGATGAGTGGGACAGATACGGAGGGTTGAACACCGGCGGCACCGGCGGTCACGGGTACGAGGTGAGGATAGTGCCCGAGACGTCGAAGGTGGATTTAAACCAGGCCCCTGAGGTAATATTAAAGGGTCTGCTGGCGGCCCTCGGCATAGAGGCGGAGAGGCAGGACGTGATCGTCGACTCCCTGCAGGACTGGAAGGACGGCGACGACCTCCACAGGCTGAACGGTGCGGAAGACGACTATTACGCCTCCCTGGAGCGCCCCTACAGGTGCAGGAACGGCAAACTCGAGAGCATCGATGAGCTGCTCCTCGTAAGGGGGGTCACGGAGGAGATCTTCTACGGCACCCGCGAGCGGAGGGGCCTGAGGGAGTTCGTCACCGTCTTCTCAGGCACCCCGGTGATCGAGATAAACTCGGCGGAGAGGGAGGTCCTGCTGGCGATCCCCGGCATGACACCGGAGATCGCCGATGCGATCATCGAGTACAGGGAGGCCTCTCCCTTCAAGACCACCACGGAGCTGCAGGGCGTGGTCGGCGGTGCCTACAGTACGATGGCGAGGTACATAACCGTTGCTGAAGGCAACACCTACAGGATAACGGCGAACAGCAGGGGCTCCGGCTACGGAGTCATGGCCGTGGTGAGGCTGAACGGCTCGGACTACTCCGTACTGGACTGGAAGAAACCGGTCGCACTGAGAGTGAAAGGGAGAGATGAAGAGGCTCACTGAGATACTGCTGTACAACCCCTTTGAAGAGCACCTCGGAGGTGGCGACGCCTTCTCGGTCACCCTCGACAGGGGCGCCTTCTCCCTCTGCCACCTGAGGAAGAGGGGCCGTGCCCTCGAGGTCGAGTTTTACAACCGCTTCCCTGTCTCCGACCCCTACCCCGGCCCTCCGGAGGTCGTCTCGACGGTGAAGGTGGTGCTCTCCGAGAGGGGCATCAACGTCAGGGACGTGATCCTCTCCGTGCCGAGGGAGTGGGTGCTCGTAAGGCCCGTTGAGCTGCCCCTGTCGGTGGAGGAGAACCTACCGGAGGTGATAGCCTACGAGATGGACAGGTACACCCCCTTCACCGCTGAACAGGTCTTCTACGACTACGCCCTCCTCCAGAGGACGGAGACCACCCTGAAGATCGCCCTCTACGTGGTCAGGAAGGACCAGCTGACCCCCTACGTGGAGAGGTTCGGGGAGGAGGGGCTCGGCCTGAAGCTGGCGACCTTCGGCCCTGCCGCGGCAGCCCTCCTCGAGGGCCTGGTCCATCCTGACAGGAGCTCCCTGATCGTCAACTCCTGCAACGGCCAGACGGTGCTGAGCCTCAACGTCCACGGCAACCCCGTATCGGTGGAGACCTTCACCGACGACGAGGGCCTCCTCAGGAGGATCGACGAGCTGCAGAAGGAGGGGGTCCTGGGTTTCAGACCCGAGGTGGTCGTCCTGGAGGATGTTGAGAAGGAGGCCCTGCATGGACGGGTCTCGGTCCCGACGGTCTCTGCCGGTGAACTGAGGACGGAGAGGTTCCCGATCGGAAACGGTCAGGGCGACCTCTCATCCATCGGGGCCTCAGCATCAGGGGTCCTCCGCGGGGTGAGGCCGGTGAACCTCCTGAGCAGGGGGAGGAGGGAGAAGGAGAAGAGGCCCCTCGGGTTGAGCTACCTCCTCGCTGCCGGAGTGCTGGTGCTCCTGATACTGAACATAACGTTACCCTTCGTGAGGGACAGGGAAGAGG
>WGEZ01000067.1 GCA_015492515.1 Nitrospirota bacterium | reverse complement strand
GATCCAGAATCTCCTCTTTACCATATGCAGATACTATAACATATAGTAATACTATCTGCAGACCGAAGATCCGTCCATGATTCCCTATACACACCCCTGCCGCTTTTTATCTTACAGACTCGACGCTCCTCAATTTGACATTGCCGCTTTCTTGGGATATAATCTTCTGAAGGGGACGACGAATGGACATTCGATGTGAGAGGTGCGGCACCGACAACCCTGACGATCACAAGTACTGCAGGGAATGCGGAAACGCCCTGAAGAAGACCGTCAAGGACCGCATAAACGAGGCCCTCAAGTGGCGGCGTGAGGGTGGAGAACGAGGGTACGGCCAGGCGCTGATCGAGCTGACGGAGGCGCTGAAGACGGATCCGAACAACGCCGAGGCCAACTTCTACATGGGCAAGTTCCTGTATGAGAACGCATCGGTCTACAACGCCCTGCACTATTTCAAGAAGGCCATAGAGGCGGCGCCTGGATGGGCTGAGGCCTATTACAGGCTCGGCGTGACGTACTACCGCCTCTGCAGGATCAGGGAGGCGGTAGAGGCCTTCGAGAAGGCCATCGGCCTGAACCCCGACTACATCTCGCCTTACTACTTCGCAGCCCTCGCATACTACCATACGGGCATGACGGACAAGGCGATCCAGAACCTCCAGGAGGTGGTCCGGAGGGACCCGAACTACCTCATCGCCTACTACCATCTCGGCAGGGCCTATACAAAGAAGAAGATGATGGATGAGGCGATCGAGGCCTTTGAATCCATCGTCAGGGTGAACAGAGAGGACGCCGACGTCTTCTTCCATCTCGGCTACTGCTACTGGAAGAAGGGGAACGACGACAAGGCCATATGGGCCCTGGGCAAGGCCGTCGAGCTCAACCCTGCCGACGAAAACACAAAGGAGCTGCTGAAGCAGCTGATGAGATAGGGTAGGGACGCCGCTGCATTTCCGCCCGGCCGACGCTTCCCTACCAGCACCCCCTTGAGGAGGAGAAACGATGGGGAGTGACAACGTATTCTTTCTCGAGCTGATCGAGTGGTTCGACAGGACAGGAAGGGATATCGTCCACAGGGTGCCGGAGAAGGGCTCGGGAGAGATAAAGTTCGGCGCCCAGCTCGTTGTGCGTGACAGCCAGGCGGCGGTCTTCTTCTACCACGGAAGGGCTTACGACGCCTTCCCCCCGGGCCGCCACACCCTCACCACGGCCAATATCCCGATACTGAACAAGATAATCGGCATACCCTGGGGCCTGAAGAGCCCCCTCAGGGCCGAGGTCTACTTCGTGAACATGAGGGTCTTTCCCAACCTCAAGTGGGGTACGAGGGACCCCGTGGCCTTCAAGGACTCTGAGCTCGGCCTCGTGCGCCTCAGGGCCTTCGGCATCTTCAACATAAGGGTGTTGCAGCCCGTACTCTTCATAAACAACCTTGTGGGCACCCAGGGGGCCTTCACCACAGAGGATGTGGAAGAGTTCCTGAGCCGTGTGATCGTCTCCAGGTTCAACGACCACCTTGGAGAACATCTCGACTCCCTCCTCAACCTGCCGGGCAGGTACGAGGAGCTCTCCGAAGGGCTCAGGGCGCGCCTGAAGGAGGACTTCGGCCACTACGGCATCGGGCTCTCGCACCTGTACATCAACTCCATCACCCCGCCCCCGGATGTCCAGAGGGCGATAGACGACAAGAGCCGCCTCAGGGTCCTCGACGACCTCGACTCCCTGCTCAAGATGAAGGCCGCCATGGCGGTGGAGAAGGTATCGGAACAGCAGGGAGAGGCCGGAGCGGGAGTCGGAATGGGCCTCGGCGTGATGATGCCCGCCATGTTTGCAGACCTCTTGAGGGGGGCCGGGCAGGTCGAGGAGGGGATCAGGTGCCCCGAGTGCAAAAACCCCGTCTCAAGGGATGCCAGGTTCTGCCCCTCCTGCGGACACCAGCTGCTCGTCTTCCAGCAGTGCCGTAAGTGCGGGAAGAACCTCCCGCCCCATGCGAGGTTCTGCTCCAGATGCGGTGCCGCTGTACAGCAGGGACCCCGGACGAGGAAATGTCCCCATTGCGGAACGGAGAACCTGATGGAGTCCGTCTTCTGCAACCAGTGCGGTGAGAGGTTATAGAACCCTCCAGGTTGAACACCCCTGTCCCCAGTGCGGCGCCCCGGTGACGCTCGAAGAGACGGACCGCCTCTTCACCTGTGAGTTCTGCAGGGTGAGGCTATACATCACGGCGAAGGACCACCTCCGCTACTTCCTGCCCCCTTCGGCACCCTCCTCCGCTGAGGTTATCTATGTCCCGTACTGGCGGCTGAGGGGGTTGTACTTCTCGGTGAGGGGCTCCGAGATCGGCAGGAAGGTCCTGGACACCAGCTTCCTGGCAGCAGGAGGGGAGCACCTCCCGGAGTCGCTCGGGCTCAGACCCCAGGCCCTGAGGCTCAGGTTTGCAGCCCCCCGGCGGGGGGTCGCCTTTCTCCGACACGACGTACCCCTCGGTGAGGCCCTCTCAAGGATGGAGAAGATATCGAACGTGATGGACGGGCTCGCCTCCTCCGCCCCTGTATACCACAGGGCCTTCGTGGGCGAGAGGGTGAGCATGATCTACTCTCCCCTCTACATCAAGGGCGACTCCTTATACGACGGGATAGTGAACAGGCCTGTCGCGCCGTTGAGGGGGGCTGAACGGCTCCGGTCCCTGAAGGGAGGCGGAAGGTGGAACACCAGGTTCCTGCCGGCCGTCTGCCCTCACTGCGGCTGGGACCTCGAGGGAGGAAGGAGGAGCATCGTCCTCCTCTGCAGGAACTGCGAGCGGGCCTGGCAGATCTCCGGCGGAAGACTGAAGAGGACACCCTTCGCCGTCCACCCCTCAAGGGGAGGAGCGACCACCCATATACCCTTCTGGAGGGTGAGGGTGGAGGTCGAGGGGCTCCGGCTCCGGTCCTATGCAGACCTGATAAGGACGGCGAACCTGCCGAGGGTGGTGAGGAGGGAGTGGGAAGAGAGGGAACTCCATTTCTGGGTCCCCGCCTTCATGACGGTGCCGGATGTATTTCTGAGGGTGGCAAGACAGGTGACCATCAGCCAGCCCGAGGGGGGCTCGAGGGATGGATTGAAGGGGGGCTCCTTCGCACCGGTCACGATCGGGCAGCAGGACGCCTTCGACAGCGCCAAGGTGGTGCTGGCCGGACTCGCCGTGCCCAGGAAGAGGGTCTTCCCGATGCTTCCCGAGATCAGCGTAACCCCCCGGGAGGCCCTCCTCGTGTACCTTCCCTTCAAGGCGGAGAGGAACGAATACGTCCAGACCGACATGAGGTTCAGCATCCACCGCGGCGCCATAAGGTGAACGCTGCGACGCCGTCTCAGGTCCGGTCGTACCGCGTGTATGATATAATGTCAGCATAGAGAGCCGGAGGTGAGACGATGATCACCCTCGATTTCGCCAACGCGATGAAGGAGTGCATAGGTGAGGAAGGCCTCTCGGAAGAGGAGCTCCGGGGATACAGCGAGAGGGCCCTCTCGGCCCTCAAGGAGCTTGCCGGGAGGAGACAGCCCGAGACCGCCTTCCTCGACCTCCCTGATCAGGACACCGGGGGCATCAAGGAGACGGCCCGGAGGATAAGGGACGGTTCCGGGGCCTTCATCCTCCTGGGCATCGGGGGGTCCGCCCTCGGCCCGAGGGCGATTCTGGAGGCCCTCAGCCCCTTCCACAACCTGAGGAAGAGACCGAGGGTCTTCATCTATGACAACGTCGACCCCTCAACCCTCTCGACGATCCTCTCCATCGCGGAGCTGGAGAGGTCCTTCGTAAACGTGATAACCAAATCGGGAAGCACCGCCGAGACCGCCGCCTCCTTCATGATCCTCTACAAGGAGATGGAGAGGCTCCTCGGCAGGGATGCCACGGGGAGGTTCATCGCCACCACTGACCCGGAGAAGGGCAACCTGAGGGAGATAGTGAGGCGCCACGGCATGGAGTCCCTTGCCATCCCTCCCGGCGTTGTGGGGAGATACTCGGTGCTCAGCCCCGTGGGGCTACTCCTTGCCGAGGTGATAGGGGTGGACTCCGATGAGCTCCTGAGGGGGGCGAGGGAGGCGAGGCAGCGGTGCATGACGGAGGAGCCCTGGACGAACCCGGCGCTCATGCTCTCGGTGCTCCTGTACATCATGGGGACAGAGAAGGGCAGGACGATAGACGTCCTCATCCCCTATGCCGATGGGCTGAGGCGCCTCTCGGAGTGGTTCTGCCAGCTCTGGGCGGAGAGCCTCGGCAAGCTCGGCACAGGCTTCACCCCCTACCCCTCGGTGGGGACCACTGACCAGCACTCCCAGCTCCAGCTCTGGATGGAGGGGCCTCAGGACAAGGTGATCGTCTTCCTGAGGGTGGACGACTACGGCCGGGACCTGGAGATCCCCCGTGTCTTCACGGAGATGGAGGGGATCAGCTACCTCTCCGGCCACACCCTCTCGGAACTGATGAAGGCCGAAGAGGAGTCGACGGAGCTCGCCCTCGCCAGGGCGGGGAGGCCGAACATCACCGTAGGGATACCGGCGATCGATGCCTACCACCTCGGCGGGCTCTTCATCTTCTTCGAGATCGCCACGGCCCTGACGGGCTTCCTCCTCGGCGTCGATCCCTTCAACCAGCCGGGGGTGGAGGAGGGGAAGAACCTCACCTACGGCATGATGGGCAAGGCGGGGTTTGAACAGAAGCGGGTAGAGGTCGAGGCCGCACGACGGAGGAAGGGCGGCTGGAGGATCTGAACGTGGCTTCATCCCGGCGCATGCGATGGATCATGAAGGCTCACAGGGCATACCTCACCGGAGTCGTCCTGGGTCTTTCCGCTCTCTTTGCAGCAGCCCTCTCCCACGCCTCACCGGGCGGGTGTGATTATCACCGTGTCAGCAGGGTGATCGACGGCGATACATTCGTCATCGACACCGGCGAGCGGGTGAGGCTCATCGGGGTGGATACACCGGAGACCGTCGACCCCAGGACCGATGTGGAGTGGTTCGGCAGAGAGGCCTCCGCTGCGCTGAAGGGCCTGATAGGGGGCAGGAGGGTCTGTCTCAAGAGGGACAGGGACGGAACGATCGACAGGGACAGATACGGCCGTCTCCTCCGTTACGCCTATGTGGACGACCTCTTCGTCAACAGGGAGATGATCCTTAGGGGATATGCCTTCGCATACACGAAATACCCCTTCCAGTATCTCGAGGAGTTCAGGGAGGCCCAGAGATATGCACGGCTCAACAACAGGGGGCTCTGGAACACAGCGGAGAGGAGGGAGTGGACGGAGTCGGTCAGGAGGGGCGCCCTCCCTGCAGAGAGTTGTGGAGAGGAGGGGACCGTCTGCGCCGAGGATGCAAGGAGGTACATAGGTCAACGGAAGACGGTGAGGTTCTTCGTCAGGAAGTCCTACGACAGCGGCAGGGCCGTCTTCCTGAACAGCCACAACGACTACAGGGACAGAAGCAACTTCACCGCCGTGATATTCAGCCGCTACAGGCACAGGTTTCCAGAAGACCCCGCCCGCTTCTACTGGGGCAAGACCGTTGACGTGACAGGCGAGATAAGGCTCTACAGGGGAAGGGCCGAGATAGTGGTTGAGGACCCGTCTCAGATCAGGATAGTCGGACCTTCCGGCGGGTGAGGCCGGAGCTGCCGTGAGCAGGCTCAGTAGAAGACCTCAAAGAGCACGAGGGTGACGGCGGAGCCCAGGACGGCCCCGAGGACCACCTCCCGGGCGTTGTGGGCCCTGACCGCGATCCGGCTCTGGGCAACCACGAGGGCTATCATGAAGGTGAGGATCGATACGATGTAGTTGCCGCTTATGTAGGTGACGGAGACCCATACGGAGAAGGCGAGGGCGGCGTGTCCGCTCGGCATCCCGCCCCTCAGGGGGTGGCCCTTTCCGACGTAGGACTTGACAAGCACCACCAGGATCAGCACCATTACGAGGGCGATGATTGCGACGTCCTCCCCCTCGTGCTTCACCAGGTGGATGCCCTCGGTGAGCATCGTCCTTATGTAGGGGATCAGTATGATGTAGCCGATGATGGCGGCGCCGAAGGCGGTGATCAGGACCGCTCCCGCTGCGATGTCCTTGGCCACCCTCGCCTTCTCGCTCTGCTCCGGGGAGAGCAGATCCACCGTCGCCTCGAGGGCGGAGTTCAACATCTCCGCGATGATCACGATCACGATGATCAGGGAGATCAGGATGAACTCCTCCCGTTTGACTCCGAGGAGGAAGCTCAGGATCAAGACCGCTGAGGCCGATATCAGGTGATACCTGAGGTGCCTCTGCGTCTTTGCGGCGTGGAGTATCCCCTCGATGGCGTTATTTGCGGACCGGACCCATCTCCTCAAGGGCATGGAGAAGCTCCTCCTCCTTCCTCCTCATCTTCCGGGCCTGATACCCCCCGGGCTCGTGGTCGTATCCGATGAGGTGGAGGAGGCCGTGGACGAGGAGGCGGGTGAGTTCTTCATAGAAGGGGCTGCCCTGCTCCTCTGCCTGCCTCTTCGTCCTGTGGAGGTTCACGACGACGTCACCGAGCATCACCTCTCCGCGGACACCTGCGGAACGGGCCTTCCGGAGGGAATCGTACTGCGGAAAGGAGAGGACGTCCGTCGGCCTGTCCACTCCCCGGTAGCGCCTGTTCAGCTCCCTCATCCTCCGGTCATTGACAAAGACGACGCTCAGCTCCGTCCCCTCGAGGTGAAGCAGCCTACCGAGCCTGTTCAGCAGCCGGTGCACCCTCCTCTGGTCGAGCCTTACCTTCCGCTGCATGTTTCTTACGAGAACCCTCATCGGTCTCCTTCACCTTCTCCTCCTCGAATTCGAACCCGGGGTAATCGATCCTCCTGTGGAGGATGCCGGTGAGGATGTAGGTGAACTTCTTCTTTATGATGGATATGTCCTTCAGTGTCAGCTCACACTCGTCCAGCTGGCCGTCGAGGAAGATGTGGTTGACCACCTTGTCCACCAGGGATTCGATCCTTGCAGGTGTCGGGTCCTTGAGCACCCTCGACGCCGCCTCCACGGCGTCGGCGAGCATCACGAGGGCGGCCACACGGCTCTGCGGCTTCGGGCCGTGATAACGGTAGTCCTCCTCGAGGGGCTCGCCGTTGCCGGATTCCCGGGCCTTCTGGTAGAAGTAGGTCATGAGGCAGGTGCCGTGGTGCTGCTGGATGATGTCTATGACGGCCTCGGGCAGGCTGTTCTCCCTCGCGATCTCCACACCCTCCTTCACATGGGCGGTGAGTATCATGCTGCTCATATGGGGGGTGAGCTTGTCGTGTTTGCTCACCGTACCTTTCTGGTTCTCCACGAAGTATTCGGGCATCTTCATCTTACCGATATCGTGGAAATAGGCCGCCACCCTGGCAAGCAGGGGGTTCACCCCTATATCCTCGGCCACCGCCTCGACGAGGTTGCCCACGATTATGCTGTGATGGTATGAGCCGGGAGCGGTTATCATCAACCTCTTCATTATGGGCTGATTGAGATCGAGCAGCTCAAGGAGCGTGATGTCGGTGGTCACCTTGAAGACGTACTCTATGGCCGGCAGCAGGAGGGAGACCACGGCGGAGACGACCACACCCGATGCAGCGGCGTACAGGAGGGCCGTAGGTGCATACCCGCCGGTCAGCCTGCCTGTGAAGAGGAGGATGCCGAGGAGGGTGAAGACGTTGATGGCGCTGACATAGAGCCCGCCCTTCAGTATGTCCGTCCTCTTCTTGCACCGGATGACGCTGAAGGCGCCCACAAGGCTCCCCACGAAGGCATAGATCGGATAGATGGACTCACCGACCCAGAGCCCGGTCAGGAGGCTGACGATGAAGGAGAAGATGATCGCTGTGTGGAAGTCGAAGATTAGGGTGACGAGGATGGCGCCGGCTGCGATGGGCATCCCGTAGATGGCGGTCCCGGTCGGGAAAAGACCGAGACCGATGGTGAAGTTCTCGAAGAAATACTGGATCCCCCTGCCGAGCAGCAGGGTGAGTACGACGAGCAGGCCGAGCAGCAGGAGCATCCTGTGCTTCTTTATGTAGTCCGGTTTGTACCGGTATATGTCCCTGTAGAAGACGATGAAGAGGAGCCCGGTTATGAGGAACCCTCCGATTATGTGCCGGAGTCCGAACCTCTCCTGCACGATGAGGGCCGCCGCCAAACCGAAGAGAAGGACGAAGGCGAGCCTTGCGGCGTGGGTCCTGTCGAAGCCCTCACGCCCCCCGCTGTTTATCTTCCTCGACTCTCTTCTCTGTCCGTTTCTCAGATCTTTCAAAGGCCTTGATTATCTCCTGCACGAGTCTGTGTCTTACGACGTCCTTCTCGGTGAAGTGGACGAACTCTATCCCCTCGATCGAGGAGAGTATCCTCTCCGCCTCGACCAGTCCCGACATCTTCCCCGGCGGCAGGTCTATCTGGGTGACGTCACCGGTGATGACCGTCTTTGAATTGAAGCCCAGCCTCGTCAGGTACATCTTCATCTGCTCGGGTGTGGTGTTCTGCGCCTCGTCCAGTATGATGAAGGAGTCGTTGAGGGTCCTACCCCTCATGTAGGCGAGGGGCGCGATCTCTATGATCCCCTTCTCCACGAGCCTCGTCGCCTTCTCCAGGTCCATCATGTCGTAGAGGGCGTCGTAGAGGGGTCTGAGATAGGGGTGGACCTTCTCATACAGATCGCCGGGCAGGAAGCCGAGCTTCTCCCCAGCCTCGACGGCGGGCCTTGCAAGCACGATCCGGCCCACCTCCTTCCTGAGCAGTGCATTGACAGCCATCGCCATTGCGAGGTAGGTCTTCCCCGTCCCGGCGGGGCCTATGGCGAAGACTATATCGTGGTTCCTTATGGCCACTATGTATCTGCGCTGGGTCTCCGTCTTCGGAACGACGAACCTCCTCTTGGAGGAGACGGGAATCTGATTGAGGAAGAGCTCCTTCAGGGACGACTCATCCCCCTTCGAGACGGAGGTGATCGCGTAGCGGAGGTCCTCGGGCTTCAGCACATACCCCATCCGTTGGATCTCCTTGATCTCCTCTACGACCTTCTCGGCCTTCCTGACGGCCTCCTCCGGTCCCTTTATGAAGAGCCTGTCGCCCCGTGCGCTGATCAGGACCCCCAGGGTGTCCTCGATGAGCTTGAAGCTCCGGTCGATCCCGGAGTAGAAGAAGCCCTCTTCATCTCCGGCACCTATCTTGATCTCGAGTATTACGTTCTCCGTCATCTCTCCGTCTTCAGGACCAGGGTCTTCAGCCCCTCGGTCCTTGCGAGCTTTATGGCCTTTATCTCAGCGGCCTTCCTCGTGCTGAACTTACCGACCCATACGCGGTAAAGGTGCCTGTACTTCCCCGAACCCGTGACCACCTTCACCGAATAACCCTTCTTCTTGAGCTTCTCCATGAGCCGCTCGGCCTGCTTCACGTTCCTGAATGCACCCACCTGGATCGTGAAATAGGGGGTCGTCTTCCCGGTGACCTTCTTCTCCGTCGGCTTCTTCTTCGGCAGGGGCTCTTTCTCTGTCAGCCGGGCCACCCTCTTCTCCGGTTCCGCTGGTCTGACACTCTCTGCCCCCACGGCCTTGCCCGTTTCAGCCCCCTTCACCGCCTCCGCCCTTGCCGCGGCGGCTCCCTCCTCGGGCCCCTCCGCCTTACCGGCCT